>NZ_CP029495.1:3193041-3512345 GCF_003325475.1 Chromobacterium phragmitis | reverse complement strand
GCGGCGAGACGCCCGGTGCCAATCCCAAAGGCTCCTGGACCGCTCATGTCGACGGCGCCCTGCGCGCGCTTGACGATGCCGCGCCCCCCATTCCCACGCTTCAGCAAGCCTTGCAGCATGAGGCGGAGCTGACCAACAACGACTTCTTCCGCAAAGTGAAGGCGTCGATACGCACGCTCCCCAACGACCAAGTGGAACAAGTCGCGCCTGGACGCGCCGCCAATCCGCTCAACGTGCGCCGCGTGGAACGGCTGTTGCCTGCGGCAAAATGGGACTATTACTTCGCCCGCCGCGACGCCAGCTACACCTATGCCCGCTTCCTGCAGGCGGTGGCCAAATTCCCCGCCGTCTGCGACGACTATAACGATGGCCGCGACGCCGACGCCATCTGCCGCCACAGCCTGGCCACCATGTTCGCCCACTTCGGCCAAGAAACCGGCAACCACGACGCCAGCGACACCATCCCGCAGTGGCGGCAAGGCCTGGCCTACCTGCGCGAGATGGGCTGCGCGGAAACCGGCCCCGGCTGCGGCTACAACACCGAATGCGACGACCCGGTGTTCAACAAGGTATGGACCTGCGGCAAAAACGCCGACGGCAGCTGGAAGAAGTACTTCGGCCGCGGCGCCAAGCAGCTGTCGTACAACTACAACTACGGCCCGTTCTCCCAAGCGATGAACAACGGCGACCAGTCCGTGCTGTTGAAAAACCCGGACCTGGTGGCCAGCACCTGGCTCAACCTGGCCTCCGCCACCTTCTTCTTCGTCTATCCGCAGCCGCCCAAGCCCTCGATGCTGCACGTGCTGGACGGCACCTGGATACCCAACGCCGCCGACAAGGCCGCCGGCGCGGGCAACAACTTCGCCACCACCATCATGATCATCAACGCGGAGTGCGGCGGCGGCACCGAGCGCCAGGCGGCGCAAAACCGCATCGACTACTACAAACAGTTCGCCCACGACCTGGGCTGGGACTACGGCAACGAGCAGTTGTCCTGCGCCAATATGCAGCGCTTCACCTCGGCCAGCTCCGCCTCTTACAACATCTACTGGGAAAAAGATTGGCAATGGCAGCACGACTACCAATGCCAGCTGGTCAGCTACCAGACGCCCTACAGCGCGCTGCAGGCCGGCAACTACCAGCGCTGCGTGGAAGACAACTGGGGCGTCAAGCTGAAGTAGCCGCCCAAAGCGAAGGCCGGCATCCCAGAGAGAGGCCGGCCTGCCAACGAGCTCAAGCGCCCTGGGATCAGCCCGGTCGCCGTTCAGTCAAAACTGAACCTGCTTCTCCAGCCTCAGCACCCGCTTGATCTGGCCGCGGGTCCACGCGCTGCGCGCGGCGTGCGGGGCGCAAACGTCCGGATGCGTGTCGCTGCCCACCACGCGGAACAGGCCCTGGTATGTCCAACTGCCGGCGCCTTCCTTCAAAAACACCGGAATCGCGCCGCCCTGGCGCGCCAGCTGCTCGCCGGCCGCGCGCTCCGGCGGGCAGGAGTTGCACAGGATGATATGGGGCGCGTCCGGATTCAGGTCCGGCCGCAGGCAGGCGGCCACCACCTTGCCTTTCTTGCGCGGCAGGTAGGAGTGCTTGTTGCCGCCGACCACGGCGTGGATTTCCTCGCGGCTGTAGCTCTTGCCTTTTTCAAACATGGATATCTCCGACATTGCCCAAGCCGGACGCCGCCCATTGCGGCGCCCTCTGGCTGAGCGGACAAGAAAGATATCCAGTCGCGCTTAAAAAACGGCTAAAACCGGAGCCCTTCCGCGCAAAGCCGGCATCAAAACCGTTTACGCGCCAGCCGGTAGCGCCTCCAGATCGCCCAGGCTTTGCGGCCTAACCGCGCGGCCCACTTCGACGCCGTCGCGCAGCAGAATGAAGCTGGGCCAAAGCTTGACGCCGTACACGCGCCCCAGCCGCCTGCCCTTGCCGTCCTCCACCGCCAGATGGCGCAGCCGCGGATGCGCGGACAGATATTGCGCCAGCAGCGGCTGCGCGCCCTGGCAATGCGGGCACCAGTCCACGCCGAACTCCAGCAGCGTCAGCCCCGGCAGCGCCGCCACCTCCTCCGGGGAAGGGTTATCGACCAGATAGTGCGTCATGGCCTGCTCCAATGAAAAAACACCCGCTCGCGGCGGGTGTCTTGAACGATGCGGATCAAACGGCCAACTGGCCGCCCAGCTTCAGCTTGCCGACCAGCCAGGTGTGATCGTAGCTGACGATCTCATACGGATTGCCGAACGGATCGACGAAGGACAGCGCGCAGAAGAAACGGTGATCATGCACCGAATCGCGGGCGATGGTCTGACCTTCGCGGTTGGTAACGCGCTCCACCGCCAGGCGGTCTATCCACTCCAGAAAATCCTGCCCGCCCACCACGAAGGCCACCGCCCCCTGCGCGTCGGAAGGCGCGGCGTCCGCGTCTTCGCTGATGGCCAGCCGCACATTGCCGCTGGCGTTGGCCAACATGGCGTTGTTGTGCGCGCCGTCGGTCTTGTAGCGCGCGTCCGGAGCCAGGCCCAGCACGCGCTGGTACCATTTCAGGGCGACGGCCACGTCCTTGACGCGGATATGAATGTGATCGATCTTGCCTAAGCTCAGCATGCCTGCCTCTTGTATGCGGTGTGTCTGGCGCCGGCCTCGGCCGGCGCATCGTTTGAGTCTATCAGCCCTGGTCCCGCGCCAGCAGCGGCGCCAGATAACGGCCGGTGTGGCTGGCCGGATGGGCCGCCACCTGTTCCGGCGTGCCGCTGGCGATGATCTGGCCGCCGCCGGCGCCGCCTTCCGGCCCCAGATCGATCAGCCAGTCCGCGGTTTTCACCACGTCCAGATTGTGCTCGATCACCACCACGGTGTTGCCGCTCTCGCGCAGGCGGTGCAGCACCTGCAGCAAGAGGTCTATGTCGTGGAAGTGCAGGCCGGTGGTCGGTTCGTCCAGAATATACAGCGTTCGGCCGGTGTCGCGCTTGGAGAGTTCCAGGCCCAGCTTCACCCGCTGCGCCTCGCCGCCGGACAGCGTGGTGGCGCTCTGGCCCAGGCGGATGTAGCCCAGACCCACGTCCATCAAGGTTTTGAGCTTGCGCGCCACCGGCGGCACCACGGCGAAGAACTCCAGCGCCTGCTCCACCGTCATCTCCAGCACTTCCTGGATGCTCTTGCCCTTGTACTGCACTTCCAGCGTCTCGCGGTTGTAGCGCTTGCCGTGGCAGACGTCGCAGGGCACGTAGATGTCCGGCAGGAAGTGCATCTCCACCTTGATCACGCCGTCGCCCTGGCAGGCCTCGCAGCGGCCGCCCTTGACGTTGAACGAGAAGCGGCCCGGGCCGTAGCCGCGCTCGCGCGCCAGCGGCACGCCGGAGAACAGCTCGCGTATCGGCGTGAACAGGCCGGTGTAGGTGGCCGGGTTGGACCGCGGCGTGCGGCCGATCGGGCTCTGGTCGACGTTGATCACCTTGTCCAGCTGGTCCAGCCCCTTGATCTCGCGATACGGGGACGGCTCCTCGCTGGCGCCGTTCAGATCGCGCGCGGCGATCTTGTACAGCGTGTCGTTGATCAGCGTGGACTTGCCGGAGCCGGACACGCCGGTGATGCACACCAGGCCGCCCAGCGGCAGGTTCAGCGTCACGTCCTTCAGGTTGTTGCCGGTGGCGCCGATCAGCTGCAGCATGCGCTCTTCGCCCAGCTCGCGGCGGCCCCCCGGCAGCGCGATCTTGCGGCGGCCGGACAGGAAGGCGCCGGTGACCGAGTTCTCGCTAGCGGCCACGTCGGCCGGCGTGCCGGCGACCAGCACTTCGCCGCCGTGCTCGCCAGCGCCGGGGCCCATGTCCACCAGGTAGTCAGCCTCGCGGATCGCATCTTCGTCATGCTCGACCACGATCACGCTGTTGCCTAGGTCGCGCAGGCGCTTCAGCGTGCCCAGCAGGCGGTCGTTGTCGCGCTGGTGCAGGCCGATGGACGGCTCGTCCAGCACATACATCACGCCGGTCAGGCCGGAGCCGATCTGGCTGGCCAGCCGGATGCGCTGCGCCTCGCCGCCGGACAGGGTGTCGGCGGAGCGGGACAGGTTCAGGTAATCCAGGCCCACATTGTTGAGGAAGGACACCCGCTCGCGGATTTCCTTGACGATCTTCTCCGCCACCGCCTGCTTCTGGCCGGTGAATTCCAATCCCTCGAAGAAGTCCGCCGTTTCCTTCAGCGGCAGTTGATTGATTTCATGCAGCGTGCGCGTGCCGATGAACACGTGGCGCGCCTCCAGCCGCAGCCGGGAGCCGCTGCAATGCGGGCAGGCCTGGTTGTTCTGGTACTTGGCCAGCTCCTCGCGCACCGCCATGGAGTCGGTTTCGCGGTAGCGGCGCTCCAGATTGGGAATGATGCCCTCGAACGGATGGGCGCGGCTGAACTTGGTGCCCTTCTCCGACATATAGCTGAATTCTATGCTGTCGCGGCCGGAGCCGTGCAGCACCACGTGCTTGACCTTCTCCGGCAAGTCGTCGAAAGCCAGGTCATTGAC
This sequence comes from Chromobacterium phragmitis, assembly GCF_003325475.1. Classification (NCBI taxonomy): domain Bacteria; kingdom Pseudomonadati; phylum Pseudomonadota; class Betaproteobacteria; order Neisseriales; family Chromobacteriaceae; genus Chromobacterium; species Chromobacterium phragmitis. The sequence continues at coordinate 3,507,838 of NZ_CP029495.1, read as the reverse complement.
CGAGAAACCATAGTGCTCGCCCAGCGCCAGCAGCATCTGGTAGTAGAACTGGTTGCGCTTGTCCCAGCCCTTGATCGCGCCGGAAGCGAGGGAAAGCTCCGGGTGCGCGACCACGCGCTTGGGGTCGAAGAAGGTGATCTCGCCCAGGCCGTCGCACTTGGGGCAGGCGCCCATCGGGTTGTTGAACGAGAACAGCCGCGGCTCCAGCTCCGGCAGGCTGTAGCTGCATACCGGGCAGGCGAACTTGGCGGAGAACCAGTGCTCCTTGCCGCTATCCATTTCCACGGCGATGGCGCGGCCCTCGGCGTGGCGCAGCGCGGTCTCGAAGCTCTCGGCCAGCCGCTGCTGCATGTCCGCGCGCACTTTCAAGCGGTCTATCACCACCTCGACGGTATGCTTCTTGTTCTTGTCCAGCTTGGGCACCGCGTCCAGCTCGTACACCTCGCCGTCCACCCGCACGCGGACGAAGCCCTGCGCGCGCAGGTCGTCGAACAGGTCCAGGTTTTCGCCCTTGCGGCCGACGATGACCGGCGCCAGGATCATCATCCGCGTATCTTCCGGCAGCGCCAGCACATGGTCCACCATCTGGCTGACGGTCTGGCTGGACAGCGGCACGTTGTGCTCCGGGCAATGCGGGTCGCCGACGCGGGCGAACAGCAGGCGCAGGTAGTCGTGGATTTCGGTGACAGTGCCGACAGTGGAGCGCGGGTTATGGCTGGTGGCCTTCTGCTCGATGGAAATGGCAGGCGACAGGCCCTCGATCAGGTCCACGTCCGGCTTTTCCATCAATTGCAGGAACTGCCGCGCGTAGGCCGACAGGCTTTCCACGTAGCGGCGCTGCCCCTCTGCGTACAGGGTGTCGAAGGCCAGCGAGGACTTGCCGGAGCCGGACAGGCCGGTAATCACGATCAACTGGTTGCGCGGCAAATCCAGGTTGACGTTCTTCAGATTGTGGGTGCGGGCGCCACGGATTCGGATGCTGTCCATAAGAAGCTGTTACTCACCGTCGGTCAGGGAACCTGTTAATATACCCGACTTGGCCGGGACGGCTCCACTCGTCCGTGCAAAGACCGTACCGACGCGTCATCCAATTGCCCGTCGAGCCGTTAAATCCAGACACGCACAAACAAAACACTCACCGCATGAATGCAACAGAATTGCGGGCCAGCCTGGGGCTGGCCGGTATCTACGCCCTGCGCATGCTGGGCATGTTCCTGATCCTGCCCGTGTTCGCGATCTACGCCAAAACCCTGCAAGGCGCCGACAACCACACGCTGATCGGCATCGCGCTGGGCAGCTACGGCCTGACCCAGGCCATCCTGCAGCTGCCGCTGGGCATGCTGTCCGACCGCATCGGCCGCAAGAAGGTGATTTACGGCGGCCTGCTGTTGTTCGCCATCGGCAGCTTCGTCGCCGCCGGCGCGCACGACATCGCCACCCTGACCATAGGCCGCGTGATCCAGGGCTCCGGCGCCATCTCCGCCGCCATCACCGCGCTGCTGGCCGACCTCACCCGTGAAGAAAACCGCACCAAGGCGATGGCGATGATAGGCATGTCCATCGGCACCACCTTCGCCGCCAGCCTGGTGCTGGGGCCCATCCTGGCCAAATACATCGGCGTCAACGGCATCTTCGCTCTCACCGGCCTGCTGTCGCTGGCCGCGCTGGTGGGCGTATGGCTGATCATCCCGGACCCGGCGCAATCCCGCTTCCACTCCGACACCGAGGCCAACGCCAAACGGCTCCCGGCGGTGCTGAAAGACGGCCAGCTACTGCGCCTCAATTACGGCATCTTCGCGCTGCATGCGGCGCAGATGGCCATGTTCGTCACCGTGCCCTTCGCGCTGATCAAAACCGCCCATCTGGACAAATCCCAGCACTGGCAGGTGTATCTGCCGGTGACGGTGATCGGCTTCCTCCTGATGGTGCCGGCCATCATCTACGGCGAGAAGAAAGCCAGGCTGAAACCGGTTTTCATCGGCGCCATCGCGCTGATGACCGCCGCCCAGTTGGGCATGGCGCTGGCGCTGGACAGCTTCTGGCAGATCGTCACCTGGCTGTCGCTGTACTTCATCGCCTTCAACATCCTAGAAGCCACCCTGCCCTCGCTGATCTCCAAGATCGCCCCAGCCGACGCCAAGGGCACCGCCATCGGCGTCTACAACACCTCACAGTCGTTCGGCCTGTTCCTGGGCGCGGCCGCAGGCGGCTGGCTGTACAGCCATTACGGCCCGGCCGGCGTGTTCGGCTTCACCACCCTGCTGATGCTGTCGTGGCTGGTCTGGTCGCTGGGCATGCAGCCGCCCAAGGCGGTGCGCTCGGTGATGCTGCATATCGGCGAATCGTGGCAGGGCGACGCCGAGGCGCTGTCGCGCGAGCTGGCCGGCGTGGCCGGCGTGCACGAAGCCGCCGTGGTGCTGGCCGACCGCGTGGCCTATCTCAAGGTTTCGCAGCGCCAATGGGACGAAGCCGAAGTGCGCCGGCTGATAGACGCCACGTTCTGAGCCGGCGACGCCGGACGCGACAAGGGCGGCCCCGCAGGGAGCCGCCCTTTTGCTTTGCCGCGCGCCGGCGCTTACTTCTGCTGCGCCGGTTCGGCCACGAAGATCTCCACGCGGCGGTTCATCGCGCGGCCGGACACGGTGCCGTTGTCCGCCACCGGCTCGCGCGAGCCGCGGCCGTCCACGCCGATGCGGTTGATGTCCACGCCGCGCGACGCGATGTAGCTTTGCGTCGCCTTGGCGCGGTTGACCGACAGCGGGTTGTTGATCGCGTCGCTGCCGGTGTTGTCGGTGTGGCCGATGATGTTGACCGTGGTCACCGGATTCTGCTGCAGCGTGGACGCCAGCTTGTCCAGCACCGGCTTCAGGCTGGGACGCAAGGCGTAGCTGTTGGTGGCGAACGAAGCGTCGCTGGGGATGTTGATCTTCAGCCGGTTGTCGGCAGTCTGGCTCACGCCGATGCCGGTGCCCTTGGTGGCCTGCTCCATCGCTTCCTTCTGCTTCTGCATGTGTTGTGACCACAGATAGCCGCCGCCCGCGCCCAGCAAGCCGCCAATCGCCGCGCCAGTAGCCGCGCTGCGGCCGCCGTGGCCGCCCGCGGTCAACGCGCCGATCGCCGCGCCCACCGTGGCGCCGATCGCCGCGCCGCCGCCCACGCCCTTCTGCGTGTCGCTCATGTTGGCGCAGCCGGAAAGGCCCGCCACGCTGGCGGCAACCAACATCGATATCATCGCGTTCTTCATGATGCGTCCATCCTTTTCATGCAAATCTCGAACAGACCGCCGCAACCCGCGGTGGTTCCCTGTCCCTGGCGAAAACTCCGGCCCAGGCGGACATTTCAGCTTGCACCTTATATCGACCAAAGAAAAGGCGAGAGCCGTGTATAATACCGCCCAATCATCAGGCCTGCCCTTGCCCCGCCGCCGCCGCATGCGCGGCGGCTGGACTTTGGACACGCGCGCAGCCAGCGAACCCGCCTTCACGGTATGATGGCTGTCGGCGACGCCGTCCCGCCCCGGACCGCCGCCGCAAGGGCGCGCCAGACGCGCCGCCAGGGCCGCGCGGCGCAGGCCGAGCAGTTTGAACTTATCCGGAGAATTGAATGAACAGCATCACCTTTGACGGCCGCCTGGCCGCCGACGCCGAACTGCGCTACACCCCGAGCGGCGAACCCGTCCTGTCGTTCCGCGTGGCCAGCGACATCGGCTTCGGCGAGCGCAAGAGCACCAACTGGTTCAGCTGCCAGGTATGGGGCAAGCGCGGTGAATCGCTGAAGAACTACCTGGCCAAAGGCCAACAAGTGACCGTGTACGGCCAACTGACCCTGCGCGAATGGCAGGACAAGGACGGCAACAAGCGCGTCTCCCCGGACGTGCGCGTCAACGAGCTGAGCCTGCAAGGCGGCCGCAGCGAAATGGGCGCCTCGTCCGGCGGCGGCATGGGTGGCGGCATGGACGACGGTTACGGCTACAGCGCCCCGGCCCCGCGCCAGGAAGCCCCTGCCGCCCCGCGCCGCCAGGAGCCGAAAGCCGCTCCGCGCATGGACGATATGGACGACGACATTCCGTTCTGATCCACGGTATTGTCTTGCACAGACAAAAGCCCGCGTCTCTTAATGAGCGCGGGCTTTTTCATTGCTGGCGGACTGGCTTAACAGCGATTCTAGCTGATCACTGGATGACCTCTAGAGCAATAGACACACCCTGATGGGTCACTGTGGCCGTTCTTCGGCCTTTGCGGTCGTTGGCGTGGTGGACTCAGAGAGTCTGCTCAGATACCAAAACCGGACTTTCACCCATCTGTTGGGCAAATGTCCGGTTTTATCTTTTGCCAACGGCCGGAATCGACCCTGAGCTGGCGTTCCTAATATCGATGGCCCAATGGCCGCTTTCAGAGTAGAGCGGTCTCGTCTCACCATTTTTGACCGACAACACGTCGGCCAAAGCAGAAGCCAGCCAATTCGATAAAAAACTACTATCGGTCAGGTAGCGGCCATTCTCAATTATTGTCTTTGAAAGCGAAGTCTACTCAATGGTCAGAAAATAATTTATTTTCCATTGAACCACAGAATTGTCTGCCAAAGACCCACACATATAGTAAGGAACGTCGCAAATAGTCCTACCGTTTTCGCTGCACGGCTTTCAAAGAGCTTGTCCAGTGCTACACCATATCCTTTTGATACAGTATTCAGCTTGCCATTGACCAGCTTGCGCATCGCGGAACTAAAGAACCCAATTTTCGAAAGTGTAGAATTATGCATACGCAAAAATTCTTTGTTCGAAAAGGCCTCAGCCTCCTCTTTCCCTTCGAGAAAATCTCGGTGCCTACCGCCATTTCTCTCCATTAGTGACAGCATTTTCGGATGCCTAGCATAGTCCGCCCCATAACGGTCAGCTATCAGGTCATTCAAATTCAATCTTTGCTCCACAGCGATGACACATGCGTCCTTTCCGCCCAGCACGCGATAGCGATGCTCCAAATGCTCGAATCCAAAGGTAAGATTTCGCATGTTCCAGTGTACCCAGTATTTATCGCGGCGGTCTCGGATAAACTTGTAGAACTGGCTCAATAATTCAAATTCAACTTCGTCAAATCTTTGAAGCACTTCATCACGTGGAATTTTCAACTCTGCCGCAATCGAATGTGTCGAAAAGCTAACTGATTGGCCTGTGGCATAGTGGTTTATAGCAATAGAAGTTATACGAGGTGACAGTGCTTCATTTTCATCATTAAGATTTTGGCATGAGTAATGAACAAGAAAGAAATTTTCTGGCTTTGATTTAACTGATTTTATAAATTGACGGCTGTCAGCAATGCTCACTGTGAACTCCAAAAAATTTCAAAAAAAATTAAAGTGCACTCTCATGCGGGGCAAGTACTGAGATAAAACGTAAAATATTATACTTCTATCAAAGAGCGAAAGTACGGCAAACTTCAGCTTCGGGACGGAGGCCGCCGTTTAGTAGTCGGCTACGGACGCCTGCTTCAGCCGAGTTGCCCGAGTAGGTTGTTCGGCAGGACTCCTCGTAAAGCCGCCATCCAAATGGTAGCTTTACAAACCCTAGGAATGACTGCTGCTGGCCGGGAGCAGTCTAAAGCTAGTGGCTGCAGGCAACCTAAATCGGCTGTTACTGACCTGTAGACGCGGACGTTCAGGAACCTAAAAGGAAAAGGACACTGTGTAGTGCTTTATCGCGCAGCATCCAGCGACAGGAGGGAGTGGCCTAATGCATCGGGAAACGGCTCAAATCGCCTCAAACTGAAGCCCTGATTCGCAAACATCGATACGCCACTCAAGAAAGCCCACCCGGGGCTCGCAAAGTAAGCGAATTATTTTTTCTCCATCCATGTCAGAAACGTTTTCAACTAGAACCACATCGCCTTTACATGGCCCACGCTCGTTCAGCCAATCGGCACAAACAATCTTGGACTGATCTATTGCGATTACTTGGAGAGTCATGCCGATAGAAAGATTTGTCATGAAAAATCGCTAACAGTTTTTACACCGACACTGAGGCCCATATAACAGATGGAGTGGCTGTTTTCGGGTACAGGCCAGAAGGGCGGCTTCTGGCCGATTGTACGCGTACAACATGACAGCAGAAACGGCCATTTGCAAAAATATGCACGACCGCTGACGTTGGTCAGAGGCTTTGTTGCATAAATAGGCTTCGGCATGCAGAGCCCCCTTTCCCCAGACGGATTTATGGCATGCGCACCGTCATCGGCGTCCCGAGCCGCGTGAAGCGGTTCAAGATCGCCGCTCGCACTTGGAGCTCTGCGACTTGACGGTCGAAGTCCCTTGCCATCACCCGCTCGCCCAGCCGCTTGAAACAGCGCATCTTGGTTTCCACTAGGCTGCGGCGATGGTAACCGCTCCATTTCCTCCAGATCGCTCGCCCCAGGAGCCGGGTAGCACGCAGTATCTCGTTTCGGACATGGGCGCCCAACCGATTTTCCTTCCACGGCTTGGCATTCTTTCGGGTAGGAATCAACGCCTCGGCTTTTCGCTTGGCAATCGCTTCATGGCAGCCTTTGGTGTCATAGGCACCATCGCCACCTACTGCAGCAATCCTTTCCCCCGCGGGAATCTGGTCCAGCAACTCCGGCAACATTGGCGCATCGCCCACCGTATTGTCGGTCACTTCAATCGCCCGGATTTCCAGCGTCTGCGCATCAATGCCCAAGTGCACCTTGCACCACTGACGGCGGTACTCCGCGCCGTGTTTCTTCATTTTCCATTCGCCTTCACCCAGCATCTTGATGCCGGTGCTGTCGATCAACAGGTGCAGCCCGGTCGTGCTTGGATGGCAAGAAATGGCCACCTGCAAATGCTTTTGCCGTCGGCACACGGTGCTGTAGTCCGGCGTCAGCCAGTCCATCCCCTCCAGTTTGAGCAGGCTTTGCACCATACCCACGGCCTGTCGGAGCGCAAGATTGAACAGGCATTTGATCGTCAGGCAGAACTGAATGGCGGCATCGCTGAAGGTCGGTGTCCGTCCACGTTTGCCGTGCGCAGAAGCATGCCAACGCATGTCACGGTCCAACCAGATCATCAGCGACCCACGCGCCTTGAGCGCAGCATTGTAGGTCTTCCAGTTAGTGGTCTTGTACTTGGGCGGGGCGGGCTTACTCATGCCGTCATTCTACCCCGCCTACAGGGAGGGTGATTTGTGCAACAAAGCCGCTGAAAACTATGAAAATGCACTGCTCAAAGCAGTCGGGCTTATTCGCTCAGAAGGTTACGAATTCAAAACAGTCTTCAACAGCAAGGTTAATCAGCATGACCCAAAAAAATGGTGGGAAGAGCACGTCCTGGCAACAAAATGGTGTCAATATGCAGAGCATTTTCCCTCGCAGGCTGCAATGGAAGCCATAGTAGCCACCGGTGGTGTGTTCAAAGCCCCTGTGCTCGGGTGGAAAAATAAGAAACCCCAATAAAGTTCCACTAAAGCTTACCGACAGTCATTGAACGAACCGTTCATAGCATAATGACTGCTCTGGGTCGATTCCGGCCGTTGCCGAAATATAAAACCGGACATTTCCCCGTAGATAGGTGAATGTCCGGTTTTGGTATCTGAGCAGACTCAGCGAACCGACCGCGCGAACGACCGTAAAGGCCGATAAGCAGCCAATCTGACTCGATTAGTTGCAGCGACATCCCCCCTCCTACGCCAAACCAACGCTCCAAATAAAAAAGAAGCCAGCCCCCAATCAAGAGAGCCGGCTCAGAGGAGTACGCCAGGGAAATATTGTTTTAAACCGTCGCGCTCAGCGGACCACTGTCTCCACCGCCCAGGCGTTGTTTTTCACCGTGGACAGCGTGACCGGCGCTTTCAACAGATTGCCATTAGGCGCGAAGGCGAAGTCGGCGGTGACGCCGCTGTAGCGGATGGCGGCCAGCTTGGGCAGGTATTTGGCCGGCTCCACCGATCCCGCCTGCTTCATGGCCGTGGCCACCAGCATCACGCCGTCGTAGAACTGCGGCCCCAGCAGCACCACGTCTTGATGGAAGCGTGCTTTATAGCGGCGCTCGAACTCTTTGCCTGCCGGACGGGCGTTCAGCACGCCGCCGGCCACCGCCGAGTAATGGCCGGCCGCATCCGCGCCGGCCAGCTGGATGAAGGTGGGGGTGTTGAGCATGTCCCCGCCCATCAGCTTGGCCTTGAGGCCCAGCCGTTTCATCTGCTTGACCATGGGCGCGGCCTGGGCGTCGGCGCCGCCGTAAAACACCACGTCCGGATTGACGGCCTTCAGCGAGGTGAGGATGGCGGTGAAGTCGGTGGCTTTGTCGGTGGTGAATTCGCGGCGGGTCACCTTGCCGCCATTGGCCGCCACCGCTTTGACGAATTCGTCGGCGATGCCCTGGCCGTAGGCGGTGCGGTCGTCGATGGCGACGATGGTCTTGGCCTTCATCGTCTTGACGGCGAACTGCCCCAGCGCGCCGCCTATCTGGCTGTCGCTGCCCACCAGACGGAAGGTGGTTTTGTAGCCTTGCTGGGTGTAGGCCGGATTGGTGGCCACTGACAATTGCGGGATGCCGGCTTCGAAGTAAATGCGCGAGGCGGGGATGGACACACCGGAGTTGAAATGGCCGATGACAGCCTTCACCCCGGCGTCCACCAGCCGCTGCGCCGCCTGGGTGCCGATGCGCGGATCGGCCTGGTCGTCCTCGGACACCAGCTCGAACTGGATCTTCTGCCCGCCCACCACCAGGCCCTTGGCGTTGACATCGTCCACCGCCATCTTGGCGGCGTTTTCATTGTCCTTGCCATAGTGGGCCTGCGGGCCGGACATCGGCGAGGCGAAGCCTATCTTGACCACGGTATCGGCATGGGCCGCCGCCATGGCGAACGGCGCCATCATGCCGCCCAATGCCACCACCCAGTTCACTTCCGCAAACAGTTTGTTCCAAGCCATGAAATGTCTCCTTTATTGCTGCATTGACCAGGGCAAGCCACCCGGCCCGCCCTGCTACCGCTCCCCCGCCGCGGCCGGTCTCTGCCAGCCTGAGGCGGGGTCAAAAACGAGATAGCCGATACGGCCGCATATCCAGCGCCGGAGGCCGCCCCTGCAACATGTCGCGCAGCAGCGCGCCGGTGGTGGCCGCCAGGGTCAGGCCCAGATGGCCGTGGCCGGTGGCGAACCACAACCCCGGCTGCGGCGCCGGGCCGATGATGGGCAGGGTGTCCGGCAGCGACGGGCGGTTGCCCATCCACACCGTCATGTCTTCGGTTGAGAAATCGCCGACGATGCGCCTGGCCTTGTCCAGCAGGATGTGGGCGCGGCGCCAGTCCGGCGGCGCGTCTCGATGCGCCAGCTCCACCGTGCCGGCCAGGCGCAGGCCGCCGTTGACCATCGGCAGGATGACGAAGCTCTCGCTGGCGCACTGGATGAAGTGGCGCAGCGCCACGCCGGCCTTGGGCAGGTTGACGTGGTAGCCGCGCTCGCTTTCCAGCGGCACGCGGTATTGATGTTGTTTGACGAAGCGGTCGCTCCACACGCCGCAGGCGATCACAACCGCGTCGGCGCGCAGGCGGCCGCCGGCCGTTTCCACGCCGGCCACGCGGCCGGCTTCCGTCGCCGTGGCCAGCGCCTCGTCCCGCACAAAGCGGCCGCCCTCGCGAACAAAGGCGTCGAACAGGCCGCGGCTGAAGACATAGGGGTCGTCCACGTGGGACCACGCCGGCACCTTGACCGCATAGCGCCATTCCTCGCCCACAACGCCCTCTTCTCCCACCAGCGCCTCTCGGTCCAGCGCCTGCCATCGCACGCCATGGCGGCGCTTGGCCTCCCAAGCCGGCGCGGCGGCGTCGAACTCCTCCCGGCTGCGATACAGCGTCAGGTTGCCGTGCCGCCGCCACAGATGGCCGAGGCCGGCCCGCGCTATCAGCGCGGCGTAGTCGTCGTTGACCCGCCCCAGCAGCGCGGCCAGCGCCTGCGTCAGCTCGGCCACGCGGCGCGGCCGGCTGGCGGCCAGAAAGCGCAGCAGCCAGGGCGCCAGCGTGGGCAGGTAGCGCCAGCGCAGGGCCAGCGGCCCCAGCGGGTCCAGCATCCAGCCGGGCACCTTGCGCAGCACGCCGGGCTCGGCCAGCGGAATCACGTCGCTGACGGCGAAAGCGCCGGCATTGCCGTAGCTGGTTTCCATCGCCGGCTCGCCGCGGTCCAGCAGCGTCACCTCGAAACCGGCCAGGCGCAGCTGCAAGGCGGCGGCGATGCCGACCACGCCGGCGCCCACCACGATGACAGCCGCGCCGGGCGCAAGAGCGGGCGCCATGGCTCAGCCCTCCCGCCCGCCGTCCAGCAGGCGGCGTAGCGCCAGCGGATTGGCGTGTTTCAATGCCTGCGGCAGCAGCGCGTCCGGCAAGTCCTGGTAGCACACCGGCCGCAGGAAGCGCTGGATAGCCGCGGTACCCACCGAGGTGGCCCGCGCGTCCGAGGTGGCCGGGTACGGCCCGCCATGCACCATGGCGTCGCACACATCCACGCCGGTGGGCCAGCCGTTGACCAGAATGCGGCCGGCCTTGCGCTCCAGCGTGGGCAGCAACGCGTGGGCCAGGTCCAGATCGCCGTCGTCCAGCTGCAACGTGGCGGTGAGCTGGCCTTCCAGTTGCTCGGCAAGTTGGCGGAATTCACCCGCGTCCCGGCATCGCACGATCAGGGCGGCCGCGCCGAACACCTCGGCCCGCAACACCGGATTGGCCAGGTAATCCCGCGCGTCGGCCAGCCACAGCTGGGCCTGGCACTGGTTCGGCCCGGTGGCTGGCAAGCCGGCGGCCACCAGGCGAGCATGGCCGGACAGCGCGTCCACACCGGCCTGGTAAGCGCGGAAGATGCCGGGCGTCAGCATGGTCTGCGCCGGGCTCTGCCGCAGCAGCGCGGACGCGGCGGCGATGAAACCGTCCAGCGCCGGGCCCTGCTCGGCGATGATCAAGCCGGGATTGGTGCAGAACTGCCCCGCGCCCAGCGTCAGCGAGCCGATGAAGCCCTGCGCCAGCGCCTCACCGCGCGCCCGCAGCGCAGCCGGCAGCAGAAACACCGGATTGGTGGAGCTCATTTCCGCGAACACCGGAATTGGCTCCGGCCGGCTTTGCGCCAGCCGGCACAAGGCCAGGCCGCCGCCGCGCGAGCCGGTGAAGCCCACCGCCTTGATGCGCGGATCGGCCACCAGCGCCTGCCCCGCTTCGCGGCCGTCGCCGAACAGCAGCGCGAACACGCCGGCCGGCAGCCCGCATTTCTCCGCCGCCCGTGCGATGGCCCGCCCCGCCAGCTCGCTGACGCCGGGATGAGCGCTGTGGGCCTTGACGATGACCGGGCAGCCGGCCGCCAGCGCGGAAGCGGTGTCGCCGCCGGCCACCGAGAAGGCCAGGGGGAAATTGCTGGCGCCGAACACCGCCACCGGCCCCAATGCCACCTGGCGCTGGCGCAGATCGGCGCGCGGCAGCGGCTGGCGCTGCGGCATGGCCGGGTCTACCCGCGCGTCCAGCCACTCACCGGCCCGCAGCGTGCGGGCGAACAGCCGCAGCTGGCCGCAGGTGCGGCCGCGCTCCCCTTGCAAGCGGGCGCGCGGCAGGCCAGTTTCGGCCATGGCGCGTTCTATCAGCGCATCACCCAACGCTTCCAACTCGTCGGCGATGGTTTCGAGAAAGCGCGCCCGCGTTTCCAGCGCGGTTTCGCGGTAGGCGTCAAACGCCTCCCAGGCCAAGGCGCAGGCCTGCTCCACCTGTTCGCGGTCCGCGCCGGGGTAGCCCGGCTCCAGCGGCTGATCGGTGGACGGGTCTATCGCCCGTATCCTCTCGCGGCGGCCGGCAACAGCCTGCCCGCCGATAAGCATCATGCCTGTCAGATTCATCATGTTTCCTGTGTGATTAAGCGTCAGGCGACGTTCTGCTCGGCCGACCAGTGGCGGTACCACTCGCGGAACAACGCGTACTGGGTTTCGGCATAGCGGCGCTGGGCGGCGCTCAGCGTGTCGCTCTCGTTGAAATGCAGCGCGTATTCCTTGTCGCCGTTCAGCACCATCAGGTGCTTGTAATACAGCACCAGGTCGCAGCCCTCGTCGAAGGAGGACAACACGGCCAGCGCCGATTCCAGCTCGCCGGCTCGGCGGCGGGCAACCGCGTCGCCTCTGGCCGCGGCCTTGCCCAGCGCCACCAGATGCAGCACTTCGCGCGGCAGCGCGTTGCCGATGCCGGTGATGGCGCCGGTGGCGTTGCAATTGACGAAGCCGTGCACCACCTGGGTGTCCACCCCCACCATCAGCGTGACTTCGTCATCCTGGGAAGTGATATGCTCGGCGGCGTAGCGCAGGTCGGCGGCGCCGCCGAACTCCTTGAAGCCGATCAGATTGGGATAGGCGCGGCGCAGCTCGAAGAACAGGTCGGCGCGGGTGGCGAAGCCGTAGTAGGGGCTGTTGTAGATCACCGCCGGCAGCTTGGGCGCGGCGGCCAGAATGGCCGAGAAATGCGCCTTTTGCGCGGCCGGCGACGCGCCGCGCGACAACACGCGCGGGATCACCATCAAGCCATGCGCCCCCACCCTGGCGGCGTGGGCGGCGTGGGAAACCGCCTCGCGGGTGTTGACGGCGCCGGTGCCCACGATGGTCGGCACCCCGGCGGCCGCCAGCCGCGCCACGCCCTCCTGACGCTGGGCCTCGCTCAGCAGCGGCCAGTCGCCCATCGAGCCGCAGTACACCACCGCGCTCATGCCCAAGGAAACCAGTTCCTTGCCCTTGGCCACCAGCGCGTCGAAATCCGGCTGGCGATCGGCGGTGCACGGGGTCATCAGGGCCGGGATGCAGCCGGTGAAAATGTTATCGCTCATAGTTTTGCTCCTTGCGGCATTCATTCAGGTGGTAAAGGTAACGAGAGGCGCGGGCTCAGATGCCCCACGCGAAGGGGTCTTGCTCGTCGATCAGCAATGTGGCGCGCGCCGTGATGTGGGCGCGGCCGGTGATGTAGGGGCGGATGAAGTCGCCTTCCCGCTGGTAATGGCCGATGAAGCGGCTGCCGGTGATGCCGGCCTGCACCCACTCTTCGCCTTCGGCCAGCTTGCCGTCGGCGGCCAGGCAGGCCAGCTTGGCGCTGGTGCCGGTGCCGCAGGGGGAGCGGTCGTAGGCCTTGCCGGGGCACATGACGAAGTTGCGACTGTCGGCGTGTTCGTCGTCGGCGAACAACTCCACATGATCGATGCGCGCGCCGTCGGCGCCGGTGACGCCCTGCGCTGCCAGCGCCTGCTGCACGGCCCAGGTAAAAGCGCTCAGCGCCTCGACATTGTCCAAGCGCACGCTCAGGCCATGCTCGGCCACCAGGAAAAACCAGTTGCCGCCCCAGGCAATGTCGCCGATCACCATTCCATGGCCGGGCACCTCCACCGCCGCCTGCCGGCGGTAGCGGTAAGCCGGCACATTGCGCAAGGTCACCGAGCCGTCTTCATGCAAGACGGCGCCGACCGTCCCCACCGGGGTGTCGATCTTGTGCGGGCCGGGCCTTATCCAGCCCAGATAATGCAAGGAAGCGATCAGGCCTATGGTGCCGTGGCCGCACATGCCGATGTAGCCCGTGTTGTTGAAGAAGATCACGCCGCAGACGGCGTCGGGCGAAACCGGCTCGCAATACAGCGCGCCCACCAGCACATCATTGCCGCGCGGCTCCAGCAGGCAGGCGCGGCGCCATGGGTCATGCCGCTCTCGCAGCGCGTCGCGCTTGTCCGCCATGCTGCCGCCCGGCAGCGCGGGGAAGCCGCTCAACACCAGCCGGGTGGGTTCGCCCCCGGTGTGGGAGTCGATGATCTCTATCTGTTTCATTCGCTTGTCCATGCAGAAAACCCGTCCAGTCCCCGGCCGCCCGCGCCGTTGTCTCGCAGCGCGTTGATTCCATTGCCTCTCCGCGCCGCATCCCTGTTCAATGCCACCCCGCTAGCATGGCCGCGTTGCCGCCCGCGATCTTGATGGCTATCATCAGTGGCGATGACGAAATCGGCATAGTTCGCGTTTCCGCGGGTCTGGCGAACGGGATAGGCCTGATGCCAGGCCGGAGGAGAAGGGATTCGCGAAAACGGCGCGGCGCTTGGCGCGTCTAGAAAGGCGGGAGGAGTGACGAACGAAACCGTGGAAAGGATCGCCCGCTGGCGGAACGGCATCCGCCCGGCGACAATGGACGAGCTGCTGATCGGCATCGCCCCGCTGATGCCGGTGCTGGACCTGATCCCCAACGCGGCCATCTTCGTCAAGGACAGCCAGGCGCGCTATCTCAGCGCCAATCAGACGCTGGCGCAGCGCTGCGGGTTGAAAAGCCTGGAGCCGCTGCTAGGCAGGACCAGCGCGGAAGTCTTCCCCGCCCAGCTGGGACTGGTCTACACCGCGCAGGACGTCAAAGTGCTGCAAGACGGCCAGGTGCTGGAAAGCCAGCTGGAACTGCATCTGTTCAAGAACCGGGAGCCGGGCTGGTGCCTGACCTACAAATGGCCCTTGCGCGACCGGCAAGACGAAATCATCGGCCTGATAGGCATCTCGCTGGACCTGCAAGCGGCCAGCAAGACCCACCCGGCCTACACGCGCCTGGCCGCGGTGGACGAGTTCATCCGCCGCCACTTCAGCCAGCCGGTCACCATGGCGGAGCTCACCGCCATCGCCGGCCTGTCCACCGCCCAGCTGGAGCGCTACTGCAAGAAAGTGTTCCACCTGTCGCCGCGGCAAATGATACTCAAGGCCAGGCTTGAGCATGCGCATCGCTTGTTGCATCAGGACATGGCCATCACGGACATCGCCCTGCGCTGCGGCTATACCGATCACAGCGCCTTCAGCCGCCAGTTCAAGGCGCTGACAGGCATGACGCCGCGCCAATACCGCCAGGAGCTGGGCCTGCGAGGCCTCAGGCTTGGCCCAGCCGGAGAATAAGCAAGCCCAGCCCCCAGGAAGCAAGCCGGCGCCAAACGCAACCTCCGGCAGCAAACGCTGTCACAATGCGATGACCCATTTCTGAACACGGAGCGTTTGATGAAGTTTCTCCTGTCCGCCGCCGCGCTGCTGATCTCCACCGCCGCCATGGCCGCAACGCCGGCCAAGCCCGTCATCACCGGCAACATCCTGCGTCTGGATTCCGCCTGCGATTTCACCGAAAGCAGCCTGAACATCCAGCGCGACAACCTCTCCCTGAGCGCCACGCTCAACAAGCTAGCCGCGGCGCGCCTGCAGCAGGCCACCGGCGACTTCCTGAATCAAAGCATGGTGGTGGTGATCAACGACGTGCCCGTCAGCGCTCCGGTAGTCCGGACCGTGATCAACACTGGCAAGGTTCAATTCGCCCTGGGACGCGACGCCGCCGCCCAGCTGTTGCCCACGCTGCTGGAAACCACCTGCATCCGGGAGACCCCGGCTCCGCGCTGACCCCTCAAGCCGCGGCGAAAACTCGCCACAGCCCCACCCCAGGCAGCCCCATCCGCGCCCAACCCATAGCGCCTGCCCGGTTGCGCAAAGCGCCTGAGGTGTTTGGCGAACGGGCAGGCATGGGCGTGTATGCCGGCTTTGCGTATGGTTTGGAGCGGGTGCTGGATAACTGGGCCGGCGCGCTAGCCGCTGTGGCGAAAAGAAAAAAGGCCGCGCAAGGCGGCCGCAAAGGGGGTAGATGGTTGAATGTCGCCAAATCGATCATTCAATTAATGACAATTTAGCACATCAGCATCAGTCAGCAAGCGAACTTGACTTAATTTTTATTAAGTTTCGCTTGTTTTTTTACAAAGCAAATACAATAAAATCTGGCAATCTATCTGACTTTATTGCCAATTTCTACAATATTAATGCCCCAACTTCAGCGTAAAAAGTATATCGCTGACCAGCGCCGAGCCTAGGAAGGTGCCGCTGAACACCAGGATGGCGATCACCAGCAGGCGCAGCCCGTCGCGCTTGAAAATGGCGGCCTCGCGGCGGGTCACCGCCAGGCCTGCGTAAGCCAGCACCAGCGTCGCGCAGGCCAGCACGTCCACCTGGCTGAAGCATTGGTTGCGCCATTCGCCGCCAGGCAGGCCCGGCAGGCTGGCCAGCACGCCCAGGATGGACAGCCAGATCAGCGTGGGGATCTTCAACGGCAGCCAACGGTTGAGCAGATAGCTGGCCAGGCAAATCCCCAGCACCATCGCCACGCCCGGCAACACCATGGCCAGTTCCTTCTTGGGGCCGATCAGGTGGCTGAGCACGATGATGGCGCCCGCCATCAATAGGTTGGCGACAAAACCGCCCAACCCCAGCGCCGGCTCTTCCGACTTCAGCAGCTCGGCGTCGGCGGCGTCCATCCGGATGGCGGCTTGCGGCCTGGGCGCGCGCAGCCGGCTCAGCAGCGCGTACAGCTTGTTGGCGAACGGCAGCGCCACATAGATGCCGAACAACACGCCGGTCGTGGTGGTCAGCAGATTGCTGGCCGCGGCCAGCGCCATCAGCGTGTCCTTTTGTTCCGGCAAGGCGGTGATCAGGGTGCCGGCGCAGGCCGCCATCATGCTGCCGCTGCCCACGCCGCAGGCGATGGCCAGCGCCTTGTCGCTGAACAAGTTCCAGGAGTGGACGATGGGCACGATCAGCGAGAAGAAGATGGTGCCGAACATGGTGCCGATGGCGTAGACGCTGAGCGCGCCCATGCCCTCCGGGCTGCGCAGGCCGTAGCGCTCGGAAATCACGGCGATATTGGGTTCGCGGTCGATGGAAAACGTCGCGCCGACAGCCTCTCGACCCATGCGGAACAACAGCACCGCCACCGGCATCGCCACCAGCGCGGTGGCGACATTGCCCAGCTCGTGGAAGATCAGCACCGGCCCGGCCGCGACGATGGCGCCGAACTGCGGCCCCAGCAGCGTGGCCAGCTTGGTCACCAGCGGCAGCACCGCGATGATGATCACCTGGCTGAGCGTGGCGCCGATGTCGCGGCGCACCCAGCGCCCGGCCAGCGGGTTGACGCTGGGATTGCACGCCATGCCCAGCACGAAGGCGTACAGCAGCGGCAGCAGAATGATGCTGCCCTTGCCCACCGAGAATTTCTGCACGTAAACCAGTTCGGCGACAATCACGATGCCTATCGCCGCCAAGTGCGCCAGGCGGTTGAAGCTTGTGGCGGCGGAAGCGCCGCCGCCCTGCAATTGTCCTACTCCCGCGTGAGCCATCGTCTCTCTTCCTTCTTTATTGTTCTGCCGCCTTGGCCGCCGGGGCCAGCGCGGTTTCCGCCAGTTTGATCCAGTACGCCGCGCCTATCGCCAGCGCCTGATCGTTGAAATCGTAATGGGGACTGTGCAGCCCGGCTCCCGGCGCCGGCCCGTCCACGCCCAGCCAGGCGTAGCAGCCTGGCCGCGCCTGCAGCATGAAGGCGAAGTCCTCGGACGCCATCGACGGCCGCATATTGGTGCGAACATTTGCCACACCCAGCAGGCTCGCGGCGACGTCGGCGGCCAGGCTGGTTTCGGCCTCGGCGTTGATGGTGGCGGGATAGCGGTACCAATAGTCCATTTCCGCCTCCACGCCCATCGCCAGCGAGATGCTGTCCACCAGCGCGCGCATGCGGCTTTCTATCACCGCCTGCGCGGCGGGATTGACATAGCGGACGGTGCCGCGCAACAGGGCTTGTTCGGGAATGATGTTCCAGGTGGAGCCCGCCTCCACCTGGGTGACGGACAGCACCGCGCAGTCGAGCGGATCGACGTTGCGGCTGACGATGCTCTGCAGCGCGGTGACCAGTTGCGCCTGCGCGACCACCACGTCGCGGACGCGCTCGGGCATCGCCGCATGGCCGCCCTTGCCGCACAAGCGGATTTCGAACAGGTCGAAAGCCATCATCATCGGCCCCGGATGCATGGCCATCTGTCCCAGCGGCAGGCCCGGCCAGTTGTGCATGCCGTACACGCCGTCAACCGGGAAGCGTTCGAACAGACCGTCTTCCATCATCTCCTGGCCGCCGCCCTCGTTTTCCTCGGCCGGTTGGAAAATGAACTGGATGGCGCCGTCGAACGACCGGCTCTCGGCCAGATGCTTGGCCGCGCCCAGCAGCATCGCGCAATGGCCGTCGTGGCCGCAGGCGTGCATGCGGCCGTCGTGCCGAGAGCGATGGGGCACATCGCCCTGCTCATGCAGATGCAGCGCGTCCATGTCGGCGCGCAAGCCTATCGCCCGCTTGCCTTCACCCGCGCGCAGCGTGCCCACCACGCCGGTGCGGCCTATGCCGGTGGCCACTTCCAGGCCAAAGCTTCGCAGCAGTCCTGCGATCTTGCCGGCGGTGCGATGTTCATCGAACGCGGTCTCCGGATGGCGGTGCAAGTCCTGCCGCCACGACGCCATTTCCTGGACGGCGGCGGCGGACAGCATCGCGTATCCATCCAGCCGGCCTTGCCTGTCTGCGTGCATACCCTTCTCCCGATTCTCCGCGGCATCATCGCGTTGGCGTGAATAACCACACAGAGAAAATACCTTGTCATTATGAGCGGCGATTTTAAGCAAATGACAAACAATTCTCCAACATCATAAAATGGTTTCTTTGTTGCCTTTAAGGCAACACAACTAATCAGGATGAAACATGGAGTTCAACGATCAGCGCGTGCGCTACTTCTTCGAAGCCGCCAGGCTGGGCGGCGTGCGCGCGGCGGCGGACAGGATGGATATCGCGGCGTCTGCCGTCAGCCGGCAGATCCGCCAGCTGGAAGAGGAATTGGGAACCGTTCTGTTCGAACGCCACCGCCGCGGCTTCCAACCCACCGAGGCCGGCCACCTGCTGCTGGACTACCACCGCAAGCAGCTGAGCGAGCAAGAAGCGGTGCTGACCGCCTTGCGCGAACTGAAGGGCATACACCGAGGCCATGTGGCGGTGGTGACCGGCGGCGGCGTGATCAACGATCTGATCGACGCCATCCATCCCTTCTCGCAACGCTATCCGCAGATCACGGTGGGCATCGACATCCAGGGCACCAACGACATCGTCCGCGCGGTGCTGGAAGATCGGGCCCACGTCGGCGTGGTGTTTTATACCTTGCCCAATCCGCTGCTGCGCGTGCACCGCAGCTCGGTGCAACCCCTGTACGCGGTGGCCGCGCCGGATCACCCGCTTGCGCGCGCGCCGCGCCCCATCAGCCTGGCCGAACTGGCCCGGCACAAGCTGGCGCTGCCGGACGTGAGCTTCGGCGTGCGCCAGATTCTGCGCGACGCGGAAAA
Organism: Chromobacterium phragmitis; assembly: GCF_003325475.1. Classification (NCBI taxonomy): domain Bacteria; kingdom Pseudomonadati; phylum Pseudomonadota; class Betaproteobacteria; order Neisseriales; family Chromobacteriaceae; genus Chromobacterium; species Chromobacterium phragmitis. The sequence goes on along the minus strand of NZ_CP029495.1, from coordinate 3,488,659 downwards.
AGCGGAGCAATGCCAGCTGGAACCGGCCATCGTCACCAACTCCTTCCGGGTGATGGTGGAATACGCGCTGACAGGCCAGGCGGTGACGGTGCAGCCGCGCTTTTCGGTGCGGCGCGAGCTGGAAAGCGGCCAATTGCTGGCCATCCCCATCGAGCAACGCAATCTGCAGCAGGCAGAGCTGCACCTGATCACCCACCAGGGCCGCAGGCTGAGCTCGGCCGCCTCCAGGCTGCTGGAAATGCTGGCGGGCTCGATGCCCGCCTTCCGCGACGCTCCGCTCAACCTGTAGCCGGATCGAAACCGCGCGCGAAACCGGCGAAGGCGCGAGCCGCCGCGCTGCGATAACCATCCCGCTTGAGCAGCAGCGCCGCGCGGCGGGAGGGCAAGGGCGGCAGCAGCGACAGCCGCCGCAAACCAGGCTGGCAGAACGCCGCGGCGGACGGCAAGATGCCGGCCAAGACGCCATGGCGGATGATCTCCACTGCCGCGCCTATGCTGTTCACCTCCATCGCCACCCGCGGGCGGACACCATGGCGCAGGCAGTAATCGTCGATGTGGCCGCGGGTGACGAAATCGGCGCTCAGCAACGCCAGAGGCAGCGCGGCGAGATCCGCCGCCGACAGCGCGCGCGCGGCCAGCGCCGCCGGGTGCCCCTCGCCGGCCACCAACGCCAGTTCTTCCTCCAGCCATGGTTCCGCCTCCACATCCAGCGTCCGCGCCGGCGCGAAAGCGATGCCGATGTCCAGCGCGTCGTCGGCCAAGCCAGCTTCCATCGCCTCTTGCGACATCTCCCGCACATTCAGCGCAATTCCCGGGTGGCGCGCGTGAAAGCCGGCCAGCAGCGGCCCGGCCAGCCAGGCGGTGAAGGTGGGCGTCATCGCCAGCCGCAGTTCGCCGCTTCGCAGCGACGCCACGTCATGCAGCGCGCGGCGACCGGCCTCCAGCTCGCGCAACGCGCGGCGAGCGTATTCCCGATACGCCTCGCCGGCGTCGGTAAGGCGCAGCTGGCGGCCCCCGCGATCGAACAGCTCCGCGCCCAGTCCCTCCTCCAACTGGCGGATCTGTTGCGACAGCGTGGGTTGGGAGACGAACAGCGCCTCGGCGGCGCGGGTGAAATTGCGGTGTTCGGCCACCGCCAGGAAATAACGGATATGTCTCAGCAGCATGCCGCAACCATTAGAAAAACCAATAGAAAGGATAATTTATCAGTCTTGGACCCAATTGTAAGCCAGGCGCATCATCGGCCCATCGCTTCATCTCACGGAGAACCGCCATGCAGGACATCCTCGCCGGCATCCTCAAATTCCAGCGCGAAGCCTACCCCGAACGCGCCGATCTGTTCCGCCGCTTGGCCGGCCAGCAAGCGCCGCGCGCGCTGTTCATCGCCTGCTCCGATAGCCGGGTGGTGCCTGAGCTCCTCACCCAGCGCGAGCCGGGCGAGCTGTTCGTCATCCGCAACGCCGGCAACATCGTGCCCGGCTACGGCAAGGAGCCCGGCGGCGTGTCCGCCAGCGTGGAATACGCCGTCGCCGCGCTGGGCGTGGAGGACATCGTGGTCTGCGGCCATTCCGACTGCGGCGCGATGACGGCCATCGCCCACGACAAGGACCTGAGCGGCATGCCGGCCGTCGCCGGCTGGCTGCGCCACGCCGATTGCGCCAAGGCCATCCACGCCGGCCGGCCGCACGCCGACGCGGACGGCAAAGTGGCGGACATGGTGAGGGAAAACGTCATCGCCCAGCTGGCCAACCTGCGCACCCATCCCTCGGTGGCGCTGGCGCTGCAGCAAGAACGACTGCGCCTGCACGGCTGGATATACGACATCGCCAGCGGCGACATCCTGGCGCTGGATCAACAGCGGCGCCGCTTCGTGCCGCTGCGCGACTGTCCGCAGGTGGCGGACATCCTGGCCGGCGACTGAGTCGCCGCGCCCCATCCAGGCCATCCGGCCTGACATCAAACCAAGGAGATACCGATATGCAAAGCCATTGCCGGCAAGACGCCCGCCAAACCCTGACCGACGCCATCCTCGCCGCCAAGGCGCGCAAGGGCATGAGCTTCGAAGCGCTGAACCAGGACACCGGCCTGTCCCTGGCCTATACCACCGCCGCGTTGCTGGGCCAGCACGCGCTGCCCGAGGCCGCCGCGAGGCTGGTGGCGGATCGGCTGGAACTGGGAGACGAAGCCGCGGCGCAGCTGCAATCCATTCCGCTGCGCGGCAGCATTCCCGGCGGCGTGCCGACCGACCCGACCATCTACCGCTTCTACGAGATGGTCCAGATCTACGGCACCACGCTGAAATCGCTGGTGCATGAGAAGTTCGGCGACGGCGTGATCAGCGCGATCAATTTCAAGCTCGACATCCAGAAGGTGGATGACCCGGACGGCGGGCACCGCGCAGTGATCACGCTGGACGGCAAGTACCTGCCCACCAAACCATTCTGACCCGACAACGCGCGCCTCAACTCCCCTCAAGCGCCGGCGCGCGTTCGGCCAGCATCAGGCCCACGGTGGCCATGCCCAATGCCGCGGACACGGACCCGATCAGGAACACCGCGCCATAGCCGAAGCCATCGGCGAACAGGCCGGCCACCGGGCCGGTCATGGCGTAGGCCAGATCCTGAAAGGCGGCAAAGCCGCCCAGCGCGGTGCCGCGCAGATGCGCCGGCACCCGCTTGACCACCTCGACGCCCATGGACGGAAACACCATCGAGCAGCCGATGCCGGTCAGCGCGGCGCCCAGCAAGGCAACGCCCGGCGCGGCCGCGCTCCAGATCAGCCATTGTCCGGCCGCCTCTATCGCCAGTGAAGCCAATGCCACGCGAGCGCCGCCGACGCGGTCCGGCAGATGGCCGCACATCACCCGCACCAGCACGAAACCGACGCCGAAGCCGGTCAGGCCCAAACTGCCCCAGGCCCAGCCACGACTGGAAAAGTACAGCGCGAAGAATGCGCCCAGGCCTGCGAAACCCACACCCTGCAGGAACACCGCGGCGCCGGGCTTGCCGATGCGGCCCAGTATCCGCAGAAAGGATTCGCGCCGGCCGGCATGGGGCTCAATCCCCGGAAAGCGGCGGATCAGCAACAGACCCGCCAACGGCAACAGCGCGCAAGCCAGCATCAGCGTCTGGAAACCGGCGTACTGGAACAGCAGCAAGCCCAGCGGCCCGCCGGCGGCGAAGGCTCCGTACATGCCCATCCCCACCAGCGACATCACCTTGCCGGAGTGGGCCGGTCCCATCAGTCCAATGCTCCACGCCGCCATGCCGACGATGGCCAGGCTCTCGCCCAGGCCAAGCAGCAGGCGCCCGGCCAGCAGAACGCCCAGCGCCAGCGACGGCTGCCCAGCCAGCCAGGACGAGGCCAGGCAAACGACGCCGGCGATGGCGTACAAATAGAGGCCGCGGCTCATGCAGGCCTTGCCGCCTTGCTGATCGCACAGGCGGCCAGCAAGGCCGCGAGTCAGGATGGTGGAAAAGAACGTGATGCCGACCGCCAGGCCGCCCAGCGCGTTGCCGTAATGCAACTGATCGATCACGTAGATGGAACTGACCGGCAGCGACATCGCCACCGCGAGATAGGACAAGAACAAGGCGGCCGTCTTCGCCAGCAGGCGGCGATAGGCTTGGGAAAAAGACAGGACTTCGGACATGAACGGCGATCTCCACACAAGTCCAGGCCTGCGCGGATGCCGCCTTCAACAGGCGAAACGCACCGCGCCACGGCCAGGTGGCTAGGGTGCGTTGCTTGACGTAAACGCTTACGACCGCAGACGGAATCTGACGGCTAAAATAGTTTGCCTACCTTACCACCAACCTCGCGTTCACGCAAGTCCGCCTCCAGAACGGCCCGCATCCTGCTTTTGGGCCCGAAGGGCAAAGGCGCGGGCCCCATCGGCTGCGACAACCCGCACATTGCTGTCCAGACTGGGGACCCGTCACAACGGCGAATTTGACGACACCCTCGCATCGGCGACGCCTGCCGCCGTCCGGCCGGTGCCTTGGCCGGCGTCACGCGGCGCCAGATCCAGCCTGGGAAGCAAGGTGGGCGCCAGCACTTTCAGCACCTGCACCGGCAAAGCGCTGGTGAATCTGTAGTCTGCCGCCTTGGGTCCGGCTACGTAAGCGACGATGGTGCCGAAGTAATGGTCGCCGATATAGAACACGAAAGCGCCGGAGCGGCTGACCACTCGGGCCGAAGCCAAGCCCCCCCCGCGCGAGAAGGTCTTGAAGCGGTTGTCGCCGGTTCCGGTCTTGCCGCCTATCAGCGTATGCTCGCCTTTCTTGAGGTCGAACGCGCCTGCCACCCGGTGCGCGGTGCCTTTTTCCACCACTTCGGACAACACCTGCCTGACCAACTGCGGAATCTCGGGCGGCAACACCCTTACCCCTCGCACCGGCGCTTGCGACAAGGAGGTTTCATACGGCGTGCCCTCCGCGAAGCGCACCTTGTCGATGTAGACGGTGGGCAAGCGCACGCCGTCGTTGGACAGAATGCCCATCAGCTCGGCCAGAGCGGCCGGCCGGTCCGCCGATGCGCCCAGAGCGGTGGCGTAAGACGGAACCAGCGAGTCGAAGGGATAGCCCATTTTCTTCCAGTCCTCGTGTATCTTGCGGAAGGCGTCCGCCTCCTGGATCTGGCGGATGCGGCTATCCTGCCCGCTTTTGTGCTTGCTGCTGAACAGCCATTGGTACACCTCCTGGCGCTGTTCCACGCTGGCCTGCACCATATCGCTCCAGCCGGCGTCCGGATGGGCGTGCAGATAGGCCGCCATCCACAATTCCAGCGGATGCACGCCGGCCAGGTAGCCGCGGTCGGCGAGGTTGAAGCGATCCGGCCCCAGTTCGTCGTACAGCTTGGCCACGGTCTTGGGCTCGAGCTTGGCGGGCGGATTGGCGTGCTTGGCGATGAAGGCCGCCATCGCCGCCTGGTCCTCGGCGGGCCGCAGGCTGCGGAAAATCACCGCCAGCCGCTTGGGGCTGCGCCTCGCCTTCTCCACCAGCAGCGCGTCTATCTGCTCCGCGCTCTTGCCATGGTATTTGTGATAGAAGCCGGCCATGAAGGTTTTGCCTTCCTTGTCGGCGAAGCGCTGCAGATACTCTTGCCGGCGCGGGTCCTCCTTGTCGCCCATCAGCGTGTCGTCGTAGCCGGCCGGATACATGTAATAGCGGACGATGTCCCGCATCACCCGGATGTAGACCAGATTCACCGAGCGCTGAGTCGCCTCGCGCAGGGTCAGGGTGCGGCCATTGTCGTTCTTGTCGAAATTCTCGAACGTGTGCCGGCCGCCGCCGGTGAAAAAGCTCTCGCCGGGATTGGCGCTGTACTGGCGCTCCAGCGAGGCGGCCAGCATCGCGGGCAGGCTGCGGTCGTCGTTCTGGCGCAGATAGTCTATCGCCCAGCGCCGCAGCACCGACTCATGCTCGCCGGATTTGATCTTGCCCAAGTCCTCCTTGCTCATGCCCGAATACTGCTGATGCAGGTCCGCGATCACCTCCAGATAGGTGACCAGCGTGCGCAGCTTGGAGGTGGAGCCCAGATCCAGCTTGGTCCCCTCGTTGATGTCGAAGGGCTGGTCGAAATTATCGGCCTGCACCCTGACCTTGTTGCCGAACGGCGTGCGCTCGATCAGCGTGAAGCTGTAAGTGACGCCCTCGGGCGAGCCCTGCTGCAGCAGGAATTTGTCGCCCAAGCCCTCCGCCTTCGCGTAATCCGGCCCCCGCAGCCTCATCAGATGATCGGTGACCGCCTGCTGCAACTGGGAATCCAGCGTGCTGTTGACGGAGACATCGGTATGGTCCAGATCGTACAGCCGGTGAATGCCCATCATGCCGGCCAGCTTGATCCGCACCGCGTTGGCGCCCTTGCGCTCCACCAGCGACTTGGCCACAGGCAGAACCTTCTCCTTCTGCTGCCGCAGCGACACCTTGAGCGCGGCGTCGCATAACTCCTGGGAGATCACCTTGTCCCGCGCCATCAGCCGCAGGTAGGAGTCGGTCATATCCTCCAGCACCCGCATGTCGCCATTGAGATAGGCGGATGGTCCGCGCTGCGAGATCATCAGGCTGAGCGCCTCCTTGAACACGATCGCCTGTTCGTCAACCGAGGGCGGGTTTTCGTTGCCCAGCGTGCGGTTGACCTCGTCGAAGGAACGGCCGTACCAGGCCCACATGCCGTCGCCCATGCCGGATATTTCGCCGAAGCCGGCGCGCGCGGCCAGCGGCACATTGTTCAGATATTGCACCACCAATTGCCGACGAAATGACGTGGTGTCATCGCCGTTGCGGTAAGCCCGCACCGACGCCGACAGCATCTGGCGCAGCTTTTCCTTGGGAGAGCCGGTGCGCCCTCCTGGGGAGTGCCGGAACTTCTCGATTTGCGTGGCCAGCGTGCTGGCGCCGGCGGAATGGTAGCCAGAACGGAACAGGTGCAGGCTCTCGTCTGCCAGCGCCTTGCCGAAGCGGGACCACTCGATGGCCGGGTTCTGCTGGGCGTTGCCCTCCTCCAGCAGCGTGTGGTTTTCGATGTACAACAGCGCCGACACCAGCAAGCGCGGCAGCGAGTCGAAATTCTCGTACACCCGCTGCGGATATTGAGACTGATAGATGGCCTTGCCGAAGCCGTCTCGCACCAGCAAACCGGCCTGGTCTTTCTCCTGGTACGGCGGGAACAGGCCCAGCGGAAGCATCGGACCGGTGACGCCGCTATCCATCAGCTTGATCAGGTCCGACGACTGCCTAGCCTGCGCGTCGATCACGAATCCGCGCTGCTGCAGCCGCTGCAGATAGCCTGGCAGCCCGGTGTATCCCATGCGCAGGTCGTAGGGACCGCCGGGAGACGGGAAGCGCATGGTCTTGCTAGGCCCATCCTCCATCATGAAGGTGGCATGCCGGCCCGCCCGCCCGAAGAAGCTGGACTGGAAATGAGAGGTGCGGATTTCATTCAGCAGCAAAGAGACGCCCAAACCCAGCAGGGCGATGAGCAGGCCCGCCAGCACCCACCAGATCGAAGAAAACGGTTTGCCCTTGCCCAATCCGAGTTTGGCTTCCGAAGTATCTATCATGATCAGTCGGCCCACAGGGCCGCCCCCCTTGCAGGAACTGGAGAATGTCGCCGCCGTTCGCCATCCGGACCGCGCGCCACCGCCTCGCGTCCGACTGGCTTTATCTCACTATCGGATAGCCTTGCGGCTTTACAAGCCCTGGACGACTCCAAACACGATTCCCGCCCTTTTCCCCTTGCCGTCCTCCACTAGAGAGGCGGCCTCAGGCCAGCACCTTCCCGGCCAGCATCGATGCCTGTCCGGCCAGCTTCACGACCTTGGCGACCGCCTCGATCGAGCGCGCGGTGCGATCCAGAGACGCCGCGGCCGCATCCGCTTCCAGCGCGGCCTCGTTCAAGGCGTTAACCGCGGACAGGTACTGCGACGTGGTGTGGTCCAGATCGCGCGCGATGGCTGCCATCGCCTGTCCCGTCAACGTGTCTTCCAGGTCCGAGCACTCGCGGCTGATCGAGCCGGTGGTGTCCACCATCAGATTATTCAGCCTCGACGCCAATCCCGTCAGCGTCTCGGCCAATTCATGGCTATCCATCATCCCTCCTCCGTCAGGTCAGCTATCCGGCATCTCGCGGTACAAGGCTCGCAAACGGCGAGCCTCGGCGATGAAATCGTGCAGGCGGTCCACCGGTCTGCCCGGTTGATCTAGGCTTGCCCGCAACTGGCGGTGCAGTTCGGGAAAGTCGCGCACGGCCTTGTCGGTGGCGGCCAGGGCCTGATCCAGCCTGTCGTAGCTCGCCAACTGCTCGGCCACCGCCTGGTCGAAACGGTAACGCTCCCAACTGTGGTATGGAGGACGCACCCCATCTCGGTTGACCAGATTCAGATAGCGCAGGCGAATGTTGAGCAGGTAAAGCTTCAGGTCTGCATCCACACGCTCTATCATTTGCGCCAGCGCATCCAGGCCCGGCTGCGCCCGATCCATCACGCCGCGCAAACCTTCGCGGCGCTGCGCCGCCAGCATGGCCTGCCCCAGCGCGTCCACCGCGATGGCCACGCCGTTGGCCGCCCTGGCATCCATGCCGCTCGCCTGCAGTCCTCTCAGGCTGGCCGCCAGATTTTGCGAGGCGTGGTCGATGTCCTCGGTCTTGCCGCCTCCTGCCAGTTTGGCCAGCGCCTGCGCGTAGCAATCGAGCGCGTCCAGCGACGCCGCCACCCGCGACAGCGGAGCCGCCAGGTCGTAGCTTTCCCCCTGGGCATTCACCAAGGGAAAGCCTTGAACGCCCACCTTGCGGTCCGCATAGCTCAGCACCGCGCTGTCCCGGGCCTCGCGCCGCAGCTGCGCGAAGCTGGCCTGGCCGCCCCGGTTGACCTGCGACGCCGCATCCCTAAGCGCGGAGAACTTGCCGCCATCCACGCTGCCGGCGCAACCGGCCAACAAGAACAGCGCCAGCGCGCTGGGGAGGCAGGATGAAGAAACAGACATGGCGCGGGCCCTCATCAACGATGGCGGCCCGCGCCGCGCGGCGGGGCCGGATTGACATGTCTCCCAGATATAGTTCGCCATCGAATCAAGGCAAAGGCATTGCAAGCCGATTAAGTAATCGTCCTAGGGCTTGCCCATACAACGCGCGCCGGGGGCCGGCGTGAACCATTCAGCGCGGCCGCCACGCCCGTTCGCGCCCGGCCAGCCGCCACTCCGCGACAGACACGGCCAGGGAGGCCAGCGCGGAACTGAACGCGATCAGCGTCGCCATCGCCGCGGCGGCGGCCGTGTCGCCGGCATCGTCCATAGCCACGATGGCCAGCGCCGCCAAGCTGCGCTCCGGTCCGGCGATGAACACCAGAGCAGACAGCGTGGTCATCGCCGACACGAACAGGAAACGGAACACATCCAGCAAGGCTGGCCGGCAGACAGGCAGCGTCACCCGACGCATCGTGGTCCAGAACGGCACTTTCATCGCGGCGGCGGCGGCCTCGAACTCGCCGTCCATCTGCTTGAGCGCGGTAGCGATGGTCAGGTGGGCCGTCGTGTAAAAGTGCGCGATGGTGCAGACCGTCATCAACGCCAGCCCGCCGTACCAGACATTGAGCGGATTGTCCGGATGATTGAAGAAAAAAGCGTAGCCCAGGCCCAGCACCAGGCCCGGCACCGCCATCGGCAGCATCGCGAAGCTGGACAAGACGGCCCGCGCCAGCTTCGCCGCCGGCAGCTTTTCACAGCAATAGGCGCCCAAAAAAGCCAGCGCGGCGCCGATGACAGCCACCGAGGCCGCCATGGCCAAACTGTTGAAATAGGCGTCCCAGCCCCCGCCATCCACCTGATCGAAGCGATAATGCGCCAGCGTCAGACTCAAATCATACGGCCAGTACCGGATGAACGAAGCCGCCACGCCAGCGCCCAGCAACGCCAGCAAAAGCGCGCCGAGCAACGCCAGCAACGCGAACGCGGCGGCGTCCCGCGCCATCGACGGCCCCGCCGCGTAAGGAGACGATCTGGCGGACAGCGCCGCGCGTTGGCGGCGGGACATCGCCCTCTCCGCCAGACAAGCGAAAACGGCAGGCAGCAACAACATCAAGCCTATCACCGCGCCGCGCGGAAAGTTCTGTTGCCCCACCACCTGCTTGAATACCTCGACCGCCAGCACATCGCAGTCGCCTCCCACCACCTTGGGCACGCCGAAGTCAGTGATCGCCAGCATGAACACGACCAGCGCCGACGATGCCAGCCCATAGCGCGCGCCCGGCAGCGTAATGGTGGCGAAACGGCGCCACGCGCCGGCGCCCATCGCCCGGCCCGCCTCGTACAAGCGGGCGTCGGCTGCGGACAAGGCGGCGCACAGCAACATCAGCGCATGGGGAAAGGTGTAGAACGCTTCACCCGCGACAATGCCCCAAAAACCATAAACGGACCCGCCTCCCAACCAGGACTTCAGCAGACCCTGGTTGCCGAATAGATAAACCAGGGAAATCGCCGGCAACAGCGACGGCGCCAGCAACGGCGACAGCGCGACTTGGCGGAACGCGCCCCTGCCCCATGCCCGGCTGCGGCAAAGCGCCCAGGCGAAGGCGAACGCGGAGGGCACCACCAGCGCCGTCACCGTAAGCGCCAGCAGGAAACTGTTGCCGGCCGCCCGCATCAACCCGGGCGCGGCCAACACTTCGGCAAAGCTGGCGAGACCCGCGTAACCGCCCTCCGGGCGAAGAAAAGCCTTGCCCAGAATGAACAGCAGAGGCAATCCCAACGCGACAATCATCGCGGCCGGCAAGGCCCAGGACAACGCGGCGGCGGCCAGACGCTCGCCGTCCGGACTCCCCCAACGGTTCCATCGTTTGACCAGGCTCAGCATGCCGCCTCCCCGGAATAAGCGCGCAACTGCGCCGCCGGCAGCGCCACCGGCACGATCTCGCCCGGAAGCAGAGGCTGACGGTTGAGCATGGACGGGCACACCTCGGCCCGCAGCGCCAGGCCGGGCATGCCCTCCGGCCGAAGCCGCACGCGCGTCATCGGGCCGCCGAAGGCGACATCTTCCACTCGGGCCAGAAAGGTATTGGCCGCGGGCTCCCAACGCGGCTTGATAATCACGTCCTCGGGCCGGATGAACAAGGTCAACGGCCCCGCGGCCGGCGCATCCCGCGACAACTGGAACACGCAATGCCCCACCGCCGCCTCCCGTTCCCCGCGCCGCTCCGCCGGCAGCCAGTTGGCCTCGCCGACGAATTCGGCGACGAAGCGGCTGGCCGGACTGCGGTAGATCTCGGCCGGCGCGCCGACCTGCTCGATCCGGCCGGCGTTCATCACCGCCACCCGGTCGGCGATGGCCAAAGCCTCCTCTTGGTCATGCGTCACCATCAGCGTGGTGACGCCCAGACGCTTCTGCAATCCCTTCAATTCGTCGCGCAGCCTGACGCGCACCCGCGCGTCCAGCGCCGACAGCGGCTCGTCCAGCAACAGCAGGCCGGGCGAGGAGGCCAAGGCCCGCGCCAGCGCCACCCGCTGCTGCTGGCCGCCCGACAACTGGGACGGGTATTTGCCTTCCGAGCCCGGCAAGCCGACGATGTCCAGCAGCTCGCGCACGCGGCGGGCGTGGCCGGCCTTGTCCCGGCGCGGCGCCAGGCCGTAGGCGATGTTGTCGGCCACGGTCAGATTGGGAAACAGCGCGTAACTCTGGAACACGATGCCGTAGTCGCGCTTGGCCGGCGCCGCGCGGGTGATGTCGCGGCCGGACAGGCGGATCGTGCCGGCATCCGGCAGATCCAGCCCGGCGATCAGCCGCAGCAACGTGGTCTTGCCGCAGCCAGAGGGGCCAAGCAGGCAGACAAACTCGCCCTTGCGGATGGAAAGGGACGCCTGATCCAGGGCAGTGAACGCGCCGAAACGGCGGCTCAACCCATGGACGGACAAATGTTCGGACAAGCCGGACAAGTGATCGGCCGGTTTCATCGGGACTCCAGTGCCTGAAACGAAAACAGGCCGCCCCGTTCGGGCAGCCATGGAAAGGTTTACTCCTTCGGCGCGGCCTTGCTTTCATAGCGGCGCGACCACTCTTTCAAGATGGCGTCGCGATTCTTGGCCGCCCAGCCGAAGTTGTTTTTGGACAGCCGCTGCGAGTAGTCGACCGGAATGAAGGGGTTTTGCCTGGCCACGCCCGGCATCGCCAGCACCGCGTAGTTCTGCTCGTACAGCTTCATCGCCGGCAGGCTGACCGAGAAGTCGGCCAGCTTCCTCGCGGCTTCCAGGTTCTTGGCGCCCTTGATGATGGCGGTGGCTTCCAGATCCCAGCCCAAGCCTTCCTTCGGATAGATCAGGTCGATCGGCGCGCCCTTCTCCTTCAGCTGCGCGCCGCGATATTCGAAGGAAATGCCGATCGAATACTCGCCGGCGGCGGCCATCTTGCAGGGCTTGGAGCCGGAATGGACGTACTGCGCCATATTGGCGTGCAGCTTGTCCATGTATTCCCAGCCCTTTTTCTCGCCCATGGTTTGCAGCCAGGCTGACACATCCAGATAGCCGGTGCCGGACGAGGCCGGGTGCGGCATCGCGATCTGGCCCTTGTAGACAGGCTTGGTCAAATCAGCCCAACTCTCCGGCTTAGGCAGATTCTTTTTCGCCGCCTCCACGGTGTTGAAACAGATGGCGGCGGCCCATACGTCCATGCCGGTCCATTTCGGCGGCTTGGCCTTGTCGACGAACTGCGGGCTCAGCTTCTCCACGCCCTTGGGCGCGTAGGGCTGCAGCATGCCCTGCTGGTCCAGGATCATCAGGCTGGTGGCGGCCAGTCCCCACACCGCATCGGCCTGGGGATGGTTTTTCTCCGCCAGCAGCCTGGCGGTGATCACACCGGTGGACTCGCGCACCCAGCGGATGTCTATCTCCGGGTTCGCCCTCTCGAACGCCGCCTTGTAATCCCGGAGCTGGTCCGCCTCCAGCGCGGTGTACACAGTCAGGGTGGTGCTGGCCTGCGCCAGCGGGGACAGCAAGCCGGACACGGCCAGAACGCTTGCGACAGCCATCTGCTTCTTCATGACGAGGCTCCTCGGTTTAGACGTATAGACAACAACATCCGCATAGCGGACGGCTTGAGACAAACTGCGGCAACGATAGCGGCCATCCATGACAGGGCGGTGACCTCGGAGTGAAGCTTGTTTTGCCCGGCTAGACCTCTTCGCTCGACGAGAAGAGCGGCTTGGCTCGCGTGTCGCGACAGCTCTTACCTATAGTGATTGCAGGACACAGGCGACGACGGATGGATATGAACCCGCAGAACCGACTGGCGCGCAGGCCGCGCCTGCTCCCGGCAAGCGCAGCCGCGCTCGCCATGGCGCTCTCCCTTCCCGCCGGCGCCGCGCCGCAGCTGAGCTTCGGCGTGGTGCCGCAGCAATCTGCGCTCAGCCTGGCGCAAAACTGGGGGCCGCTGCTGCAAAACCTGGGCGCGCAATGCTCGCTGGAGCTGAAATTCGAAACCGCGCCCGACATCCCCTCTTTCGAGCGCCGCGTCGCCGCCGGCAGCTACGACTTGGTCTATTTCAACCCGCTGCACTATGTGGAATTCCATGACAATCCGGGCTATCTGCCGCTGGCGCGGGAGAAAAGCCGCAAGCTGGTCGGTTTGATCGTGGTGCGCAGCGACAGCCCCGTGACCGAAGTCGGCCAGCTGGATGGCAAGGACCTGGCCTTGCCTGCGCCTGAAGCCTTCGCCGCCAGCGTGCTGCCGCGCGCCGAGCTGGAAAGCATGGGGGTGCGCGTCAAGATCCATTACGTCGGCTCCCATGACTCGGTCTATCTCGGCGTCGCCCAAGGCCTGTTCGCCGCCGGCGGCGGCATCAACCGCACCTGGCAACAGCAGCAGCCGGCGCTGCGCGACAAGCTGCGCATCCTGTGGCAAACCCCGCCGCACACGCCTCACGCCTTCGCCGCCCATCCCCGCCTGCCGGCGCAGCAGCGACAATGCCTGCAGCGGGCGCTGGCGGGGATGGCCGGCAAGCCGGATGGCGAACGCCTGCTGCAGCAGGTGCAGCTGACGCCGCTGGCCGAGGCCAAGGACAGCGACTGGGACGACATCCGCAAGCTCAAGCTGCGTTATCAACCGCCTGCGGGGCGCTGAGCATGTCGTTCCGGCTCAAGACCATACTCGGCATCGCGGTGATCGAAATGCTCATGCTGGGGCTGCTGCTCCACTTCGGCCTTCAATTGCTGCGCGACACCAGCGAGCGCGCGCTGATCCAGCGCGGAGCAATCGCGGCCGAACTGTTCGCCCAGGCCAATCAAAACGCCGTTCTCAGCACCGACCTGGCCACGTTGCGCAGCTCGGCGCAGCAGATGGTGGCTTCCCGCAGCGTGGTTTACGCCCGGATACGCGACAGCCGAGGACGTGTGCTGGCCGAAGCCGGGGATCCCCAGGCCCTGGCGCTCGCGCGGCCGCCCGCCGCCGCGCCAGGCAAGCTGGAGAGCGGCCGGCTATTCGCGTCCACGCACGACATCACCATCGGAGGCATACGCTACGGCCAAGTCGAACTGGGCAACTCCGCCGGCGCCCACCAGCAACTGATGGCGCAGGCGCGGCAGAACGGTCTGCTGCTCGCCCTGGCAGAGCTGCTGCTCTCCGCGCTGTTTTCCATCGCCCTCGCCGTTTACCTGACCCGGCAGCTCAACGCGCTGCAGCAGGCGTCGCGCAAGATGGCCGGCGGCGAAATCGGCTACCAGATCCCGGTGCGCGGACGGGACGAGCTGGCGCAAACCGCCCGCATGTTCAACCAGATGTCGGAGCGGCTGGCCGAGAATCACGCGCGGATGCAGGACGCGCTGGCGCAGGCCGCCGCGGCCGGCGCCAGCCTGCGCCGCAACGAAAAGCTGCTGGACGCGATCAACTACCTGCAAAGCCTGTTCATCAGCCAACTGCCGGCCGACATGCTGTTCGGCTACGCCCGCGACATCCTGCTGCTGCAATTCGAAGCCGAGCACGGCTTTTTGTGCGAGGTGCGGGATCCACAAGGCGAGCCCGCGCTGCGGCCGCTGACGCCGCCGCAATCTCCGCCGGTGGAGCTGCCCCGCGACGACATCCACCGCATCTGCGCGCTGGAGATCCAGGAGCGGCTGCTGCACTTGCAGCAAGGCGTGCGCGGCGCGTTCCGCAACGACTTCGACTTCCTCACCCTGCCCATCCTGCACGCCAGCCGGGTGATAGGCTCGTTCACGCTGTTCCTGCATCCCGACGAGCGTCCGGCCTGCGGCGAGGCCATCCCCGCCACGCTGATGAACACGCTGGGCCAACTGATCCTGGCCCACCGCGACCAGCAGGAGTTGCGGCGCGCCCATCAGCGCCTCGCCAACCAGCAGGCCTACCTGGCCTCGGTGATCGACACCTCGGCCGACGGCATCGCCACGCTGGACGCCACCGGCGGCATCGTCACCGCCAACGCGGTGGCCGAGCGGATATTCGGCTGTGAGAGCGGCCAGCTGGCGGGACAGTCGGTGTTAGACCTGATCGCCCCCGCCGACCACGACCCGCTGATGGCCATTTTCCTCGGCGACGCTGAAGCCGACGGCGATACGCTGGACGGCCTGCGCCAGGTCGCCGCGCTGCGCGGCGACGGCGAGGAGTTTCCGCTGGAAATGGCCATCGTGCGCATGCCGGAAATGGACGGCGCCTGCTACAACATGTCGCTGCGGGACATCTCGGTCCGCCAGGCCGCGGAGCGGGAACTGCGCAACGCCCGCGACCAGGCCAATGCCGCCAACCAGGCCAAGACCGCCTTCCTCACCACCATCAGCCACGAAATCCGCACGCCGATGAACGGCGTGCTGGGCATGCTGGAGCTGCTGCAGATGACCCGCCTGGACGCCGAACAGCAGGACACGCTGGCCACCGCGCGCGAGTCGGCTCAACTGCTGCTGCGGCTGATAGACGACATCCTGGACTTCACCAAGATAGAGGCCAACCGGCTGGAGGTGGTGCGCGCCGCCACGCCGATGCGGCCGCTGCTGCAACAGGTGCACAGCCTGTACGCGTCCGGCGCCGAGCGCAAAGGCCTGCAGATATCGCTGGAAACCGACCCGGCGCTGGCGCCGGAGCTGCGGCTGGACCCGCTGCGCCTGCGTCAGATCCTGCAGAACTTCCTCAGCAACGCGGTCAAATTCACCGCCACCGGCAACGTGCGGCTGAGCGTCTCCGTGCTGGCCGACGACGGCCGCCGCCAGCGGCTGCGCTTCGACGTCGCCGACACCGGCATCGGCATCGGCCGCGAACAATTGGCCAAGCTGTTCCAGCCCTTCACCCAGGGAGAATCCGACACCGCGCGCCGCTTCGGCGGCGCCGGCCTGGGGCTCAGCATCAGCAGGCGCCTGGCGGAGCTGATGGGCGGCTCGGTGGAGGTGCAAAGCGAAATCGGCGTCGGCACCTGCGCCTCCTTGCTGCTGACCGCGGACATCGCAGACCCGGCCGAGGTCCAGCCCGTCGTTCCCGCCTCTCCGCCCACGGCCGCGGCCGGCGAGGCCTCGCCCGTCGTGCTGTTGGTGGAGGACAACCCCACCAACCTCAAGCTGGCCAAGCTGCAGCTGGAAAAGCTGGGATATCGCGTGGACACGGCGGAAGACGGCGCCCAGGGCTTCGAAAAATGGCAGCATGGCCGCTACCAGCTGTTGTTGACCGACTGCCAGATGCCCAATGTGGATGGCTACCAGTTGGCCAGACTGGTTCGCTCCTATGAGGCGGGCAACAGCCACAGGCCGCGCATTCCCATCGTCGCCTGCACCGCCAACTCGGGCGAGGACGAATTGCAAAAGGTGATGGAGGCGGGCATGGACGGCTATCTGCTCAAGCCGCTGGCGCTGTCCGAACTGGCCGACATGCTAGAGAGCCGGCTGCACCCCGTCGTTGAGCGAAGCCGCGATCGCCCCTCCCATCTTCATGCCGCGCCGGTAGACCTAACCGCCCTGCGCACGCACAGCGATGGCGACGTCCGATTGGAAAATCTCCTGCTGTCCGAGTTCGTCGTCAGCGCCCGCCACGACATCGCCAGGATGCGATCCGCCATCGCCGGCGACAATCAGCGCCAGCTCCAGGCCGCCGCCGACAACCTGCGCGAAGCGTCCAGCCGGATCGGAGCCGGGCTGATCTCCACCATGGCGGCGCTGATGGCCCAAGTCGTGGAAGAAGCGCAGATGGATAGCGCCCCGCGCCTGCTGTTGCTGCTGGAGGGCTGCTGCCGCGAACTGGAGCAATGGCTGGCCCAACGCGACGCCGCCAGCCATCTGAGTCCGAGTTGAACATGCGGCGCAGCCTGTTCCAACTCGCGCTCTCGCCCGGAAAATTGCGGAACAGCATCATTCTCCGCCTGCTGGCGCTGGCTTTCGCCATCATGCTTTTCGGCGTGCTCTCGCGCTATTACATGCTGGGGAACTTTCTACGGGAAGACCTGGGCCGGGTCACGTCGGAACAGCAACTGGCGCTGGCCGGCTACGTCGCCCACGACATCGACGACAAGATCCATCAACGCGAGGCGCTGCTATCGCGGCTAGCCGCCGCGCTGCCGCCCGAACTGCTGGACCAGCCCGACGCGCTGCGCGCCTGGCTCAGGGAGCGTTACCAATATCAGCCGCTCTTCTCCATCGGACTGTTCGTGGTTCGCCCCGACGGCCGCGCGATCGCCGACTATCCCGCCGTTCCCCATCGAATGGGAATGGACTACAGCGACCGAGACTACATCCAGCAGTCGCTGCGCGGCCGCTTCTACGTCGGCCGCGCCTCGGGCGTGCCGGCGCTGCCGATGTCCGCCCCCATCCGCGCGGGCGGCGATGTGCAGGCCGTGCTGGTGGGCGTCACAGCCATCGCCGCGCCGGGGTTTCTCGATCTGCTGCTGCAATCCAGGATCGGCGACCACCGCAACAGCTTCCAGCTGGTGTCGCCGCGCGATCGCCAGATCATCGCCGCCTCGCAAAGCGAGCTGACGTTGCAGCCCGTCCCCGCTCCGGGCCAGGATGCGCTGCATGACCGCGCGATGGCGGGTTTTCGCGGCGCCGCGATCGGCGAAGACGGCCAGGGCGGCGAGGAAGTCCGCGCCATCGTACCCGTTCCCAGCACTGGCTGGTTCGTGGTGGCCCGCCTGCCTGGGCGCGAAGCTTTCGCCACCGTTTCCCGGGTGAAGCGCTTCACCCTGCGCCACGCGCTGCTCGCTTTCGCCGTATTTTCGCTGCTGGCCAGCGGCGGCCTCTACATCGTGCTGCGGCCGCTGTCACTGGCGGCTCGCCACGCGGACAGGATGACCCGCGGCGAAACGCCGCTGGAACCGATGCCGGTGCATAGCCAGGATGAAGTCGGCTACCTGATCGCCGCCTTCAACCGTCTGCTGCGCAAGCTGGAGGAGAAACAGGCAGAGCTCGCCCGCATAGCCCACCACGATGCCCTGACCGGCCTGCCCAACCGGCTGCTGCTGTCCGACCGGCTGCACGTGGCGCTGGCGCAATGCCAACGCCGCGGCACCCGGCTGGCGCTGCTGTTCATGGACCTGGACAGCTTCAAGCTCATCAACGACACCCTGGGACACAAGGCCGGCGACAAAGTGCTGTGGCAGGCGGCCCAGCGCCTGACAGCCATCGTCCGCCAGACCGACACTTTGGCGCGGATAGGCGGCGATGAGTTCGTGCTGCTGATCGGCGATCTGGACGACAGCGCCGAAGAGGTCGCGCGCACCGTCGCCCAAAAGTGCCTGGAAGCCTTCAACGCTCCCTTCCCGATCTCGGGCCACGATTGCCAGCTCGGCGTCTCCATAGGCATCGCCATCGGCGACGGCCTCAGCAGCGCGGACAATCTGCTGCAAGCGGCGGACCAGGCGATGTATCAGGTGAAGAAAAGCGGATGCAGCGGCAGCGCCATCATTTGCCTGTGATGCGCGCGCATACCGCCCAATGCCTTCAACACGCCCCCGGCATGTTAAGGGCATTTACATTAGAATATCGCCATCACAACTAAAAACAACGCGTCACTCTTCTTCATGCCCTTACCTTGCGACACGCGGTCTGCCGCCGCACGTCATGTTTTGATCCTGGGCGCCCGCGCGCCCGCCTGCCTGGAATGGGCCAGGTGCTTTCACGCCGCCGGCTGGCAAGTCACGATTGCCGACTCTTTGTCTTGGCCGGTGTCCCGCGCCAGCCGCTCAGCCCATCGTTACGCGCGCCTGCCGGAGCCTCGGCTCAATCCGGCGCGTTGGCTGGATGCGCTGCGCGGCCTGATTCTCGACCGCAAAATCGACTTGGTGCTGCCGACCTGCGAGGAAGCCTTTTATCTCGCCTGCGGCCGTGGCGGTTTGCCATGCCGGGTATTGACCTCCGACTTCGATCTGATGCATCGCCTGCATCATAAATACCAATTCGCCCGGATGAGCGCCGGCTGGGCCGCGCCGGCGCCGGAGACCCGGCTGCTGGAGTCTCAGGCCGCGGTGATGCGCATGAGCCATGCCGCGCCTGGCTGGGTATTCAAACCCGTGTATTCCCGTTTCGCCAGCCGGGCGCTGCTGCGCCCATCGGCCGCACAGCTGAAGCGCGTCCATCCCACCCCATCGCATCCCTGGGTTGCCCAACGCTATGTACCGGGCAAGGAGCATTGCAGCTACAGCTTGCTTGTCGACGGCCGGCTGACCGCCCACGCCTGCTATCACCCTCGCCATCGGGCGGGCCGAGGCTCGGACATCTGGTTTGAGCCGACCGATCCCACGCCCATCCGGGCCTTCGTCGAACAATTCGGCGCGGCCACAGGCTATAACGGCCAGGTCGGCTTCGACTTCATCGAGACGCAGGATGGCTGCTGCCGGGTGCTGGAGTGCAATCCCCGCGCCACCAGCGGCGTGCATCTGTTCTCGGATCAGCCTTTGCAACTGATTGACGCCTTGCTGGGAAACGCGCCGGAATGCGCCCCCTTGTCGCCGACAGGCGGGCCAAGCATGGTCGGACTGGCGATGCTGCTGTTTGCCGCGCCTCGCCGCGGACTGAGCCGCGCCTTCTGGAAAGATTTTGCCGCCGCGCGGGACGTGCTGTTGCGCAAAGGCGATCCCGGCCCGTTGCCGGCGCAGCTCATCGCCCTGCTGGAAATCGCCTCCCGCGCGCTGCTGCGCCGGAGAGGATTGCTGGCCGCGGCCACCGCCGACATCGAGTGGGATGGCGACCCGATGGGCGAAGCGCGGTGAAGCTGAGCCTCCCCGGCGACGGCGCATGCCTCGCCCATCGCTGCGCCGCGCGCGCAGCGGGTCTGGTGGGCAACGTTTCCACCACCGCCCTGGTTTCTGGACATGGGCGGCCCCCGCATGCCGCTCGCCGTGGGCGCTGCGTCGCTTTTCCCGGCCTGGACAAGCCTCCCGCCAGAAGCTGGCCGCTGTTGCGCCCGCTGGCCTGCCAGGCCAGGCACCGCCTAGTCTGGGTTTGCGACGGAAGCCTCGAAATGGCGCCCCCCGCCGACCCCGCCGCCATCCAGGATGGTCGACGCATTCCTGATGAGCGCAGTCGCGCGCTGCACATTGGCCGAGGCCGCGGAAAACTTCCTGGACGGCTTCCATACCCAATTCGTGCACGCCGGCTGGATACGGCGCGATGGGCCTCGCCAGCGGGTGCGCGCCTCCGTGCGGGCATTGCCGGGCGGCGTGGAAGCGCGCTACGAAGACGAAAAGCGGCAATCCGGCCTGATCTCGCGCCTGCTGGAAAGCGACCGCAGCGAAAGCTACGGCCGTTTCCGGCTGTCTGGCCTCGCCGAAATCGAATACCGCGGCAGAGATGGCCTCTCCTTGCTGGTCACCACCTGGATGACGCCGGAAGACGACGCCACCTTGCGCATTCATGCCCGCGTGACCACCCGGAAAGGACGCGCGCCGGCCTGGCTCAAACGCTGGCTGCTGCGCAGGCTGTTCGCCGTCATCCTGCGGCAGGACAAAGACATGCTGGAAGGCGTTCGCGCCAATGCCCGGCGTTTCGAACAGCTGGGGATGGCGGCCCCCATCTGGACAGCCCCTTGGACCTGCTGGCCCCGGCCATCCGCCTGCTGCTGGCTGGAGAAACGCTCCCGGCGACGATTGAAAAAGAGGTGATCTGTTTGCTGTGACTCCTAGCGAAGCGCTGCGCTATGCTGACATATCGCCCACGCAGCCCCGACCAACGGTTTTCCGCATCGCGAGACGCCCCATGAGCCTATTGCAAACGATCAAAGTCGGCCCGCGCTTGAGCGTGTCCTTCGCCGCGCTGCTGGCCATCCTGCTCGCCATCTCCGCCAGCGTCTGGAGCGGGCTCGCGCGCATCGAGCAGTCGGCGCAGGCCATCGTCAACGACGACGCCAGCAAGCAGCAGGCGGCGGCCGATCTGGACCGCCATTCGCAAAACGCGGCGCTATTGCTGTTGCAGATCATCTCCACGCCGGAGCGAGCGCAGCGCGAACCGCTGTACGCCGCGATGGATGAAGCCAACCGACGCGCCAGCGACACGCTGCTGCGGATGAAAACCCTGCCCTGGAGCGCCGAACAGGCGGGTTCGCTGCAAAAGCTGGCCGAGCTGAGAAACGCTTACGCCAAGGCCTTTTCCGACACCGTGGACCTGGTCGAGGCCAACGACCCCGCCGCGCTGGCCCAGCAATACGGCGGCCAGACCCGGCCTGCGCTGCAGGCGCTGCTGGCCGCCACCGCCGAATTGTCCGCCGTCCAGCAAAAACACATGAATCAGGAAATGGCCGACGTGCTGGCGCTGATGGCGACCACGCGCGGCCTGCTGCTCTTCTGCAGCGCCGCAGCAGTGCTGACCGGCCTGTTGCTGGCCTGGCGCGTCACCCGCAGCATCACCGGGCCGCTGGAGCACAGCGTGGCGGTGCTGGGCGCGATGGCGCGCGGCGATCTGCGCAACCGGGTCCGCGCCGCCGGCCGGGATGAAACCGCGCAGATGCTGCGGCGGATGGAGACGATGCAAGCCGAACTGGCCGCGTTGGTGCGGGAACTGCGCGCCAGCGCCGACGTGGTGGCAGACTCCGCCGCCTCCACCCGCGGCAGCGCGGATGAGGTGGCCGGCGGCGTGGAGCGGCAACAAGCGGAAATCCACCAGATCAACGGCGTGGTGGGCGCCTTTTCCGCCAAGCTTGACCGCGCCGCCGCCACAGCCGGCCAAGCCCAGCAGCAGGCCAGAAGCGCCGCCGAGCTGGCTGACCGCGGCCAACGGCTGATCGAGACCGCCTCGCGCGAAATAGGCCTGATCGCCGGACAGATCCGGGGCAGCGCCGAATCGGTGGACGCGTTGCGCCAGCGCGCCAACTCGATGCACGACATGATAGAAGCGGTCACCGACATCGCCGAGCAAACCAATATGCTGGCGCTGAACGCGGCGATAGAAGCCGCCCGCGCCGGCGAGATGGGCCGGGGCTTCGCCGTGGTGGCGGACGAGGTGCGCAACCTGGCCGCCCGCACCGCCCAGGCCACCCGCGAAATCAACGACGTGATCAGCGCGATGGACGCGCAAACCTCGGACGCGATGAGCCGCATCGAACAAGGCCAGCGCGAGATGGCGCGCGGCGTGGCATTGATAGGCGAAATCGTGGCGCCGTTGACCGAACTGAAACTCGGCGCCGGCGCTACCGTGGGCGAGCTG
Source organism: Chromobacterium phragmitis (assembly GCF_003325475.1). Classification (NCBI taxonomy): domain Bacteria; kingdom Pseudomonadati; phylum Pseudomonadota; class Betaproteobacteria; order Neisseriales; family Chromobacteriaceae; genus Chromobacterium; species Chromobacterium phragmitis. The sequence continues at coordinate 3,466,556 of NZ_CP029495.1, read as the reverse complement.
GACCGGCTGACGTCCGACATCGCCGAACAGGTGCGGGAAAGCCAGGCCATCGCCGACAGCGTGTCCGCCATCGCCCGCAGCGCCGACGAAAGCCTCAGGGCCAGCCAGGACGCCAGCCGCGACAGCGGCAGGCTGCAGGAAGTCAGCGCCGCGCTGCAGGCGCAGATGCGGCGCTTCGCGGTGGACAATTAAGCCAACCCTGGCGGCCAGGGAATGTCGGACGCCGCGAAAACGGAACAGGGCGGCAACCTTTAGGTTGCCGCCCTGTTTCATTGCGGTTCAGCCCGCTCCGCGACTCCCGCCTTACAAGGGCTGGATCGACGATACGCTGTCGTTGGCCCAGAAACCGGAATAACTCGGGTAGCGGCCATCGTTGTTAGGGCCTTTGTTGGATGCGATGATCCAGCTCTGGCCCGAAAAATTGACATCCTTATACAAAGACCAGCTGCCTCCCAGAACGATCGCGGAGGACGCCGCGTCATTGAAGCCGATATCGTTGAAATTGGCTTGGGACTGGGTAAACGACACCATCTGGCCGCCATAATTGCTGTCGCGGAACAAGATGGCGTAGTGATCGCCATAGTTGCCCGGCAACGCGCGTAACGAAGAAATGGAATCGTTGCTGCCGCCCCAGGTGCCCGGGCTGGAATATTCCCCCGGCGTCAGAATCCAGCACGTGCTGGCAAATCCGGCATCCTTGTACAACAGCCAAGTTCCGCTGACAACGCGAATCGAGGAGGTCTGATCGTTGAAGTTGTAATCGGTCCCCAGATTGGCGGAGTTGCTTGTCAAATCGACACTGCGCCCACCAAAATTCGAGTTCTGGTACAGGATGATTTCAGCCATGAACAGTTTCCTTATTCAGAGAGGAGTCGACTTTATGGGTAATATGCGCGCCGAGGCGCGGACGGCCCCTACCACTGTAGAGAAGCGCTGGGAAGCTGCTACTCCGAACCCGTAAAACCGTACTTTGGCTCAGACAGGAAGACAAACACTGGTTTCTCTTCCACTTTTGGACTAAGAGTGGCTAACAAAACCTCAGGCGGTCGCTTGTAAGTCGCTGATCTTCCATGTGCGCCACTGCGCAAAATATAGGTTTTGTTAGCGGGTCTAAGAGTGGCTAACAAAAATCCTGATGCTGCGTTGCGCGGACTTGGCGTACGCCTTGTACTGTCTGCGTCGGCGCGCCTTGCCTTGGACGTAAAACTGAATTCTGCCAACCGCGCTAAGCGATACATCGTTCTCCCTGCAACCAACCCAGCAAGGCATCGCCTGCCTGCGCCAACTCGCCGTCGTTGACCAGCACCACGCAGCCTGCAGACGGCACAAAAGACGCCGCCTCCGCCAACCGGCGCTCGATCGCCGCTTCGCCCTCCCGACCGCGCCTCCTCAGCCGCGCCGCCAATATCTCAGGACTGGCGGTGACCCACAATGGCCTCAGCATGGGGAAATGCTGCGCCGCCAGCGGCAGGCTGGAACGCGAGCCGTTCACCACCACATCCAGCCCTTGCGCCAACCAAAAATCCACCTCCACGCCCAGGCCGTAAGCCAGGCCATGACGCCGCCAACAAAGCGCGAAGCAGCCGCTGGCCTCGCGCGCGGCGAACTCCTCCTCGCTCAGCGCCACATGGTTCTCGCCGCCGGCTCCGGCCGGCCGTGTGATGTAGCGGTGGGCGAACACCACGCCGCCGGGCAGCCTCTGCCGGACATACGCCAGCAGGCTGTCCTTGCCTGCGCCGGACGGGCCGATCACATACCACAAGGTTCCCGGTTCAACGCTCATAGCGCGCCACCTCGCCGTCAAAACCGCAGTAGGCCAGATAGCGGAACGGCCTGTCCTGCTCGCGCTCAAGGAACAGCGCGATGCCGGCGATCTCCACCGCACCCAATTGTCCGGTAAAGTGTGTCCGCGCGCCCTGCTCCAGCGCATCGGCCATTTGCGAACCGCGAGCCAGGCTGTCGCTGAGCGTCATGTGAAAGCGAAACTGCTCGAACACATAGGGATAGCCCCAGCGCCGGTACAAAGCCTGCTGCCTGTCATTCAAACCGGCCCTGGCCTTCAACGGCGCGGCGCGATCCGCCAGCGGCGCCAATGTCGCCACGCAGGCGGCGGCCAGTTCGTCCAGCTCAGGCGATACCCTCTGTGGCCGCAAGGCCAGGAAATCGCCCAGCCAGTCCACTTGCAGCGGCAAGGCGAAGGGCCGGAATGTCTGAGCCAGCGCAGCCGTTCCACCAAGCAAAGCTTCCTGATCGACATCCGGCCGCAGCGCAAACGGCGCCTTCAAGGTGGCGTGCCAGCCGTAGCGGGCAGCTGCGCGGGTCAGGTCGGCTTGCGTCTCCGCGTCCATGCCATCCAGCGGAGGTTGTTCCGCCGTCTCCCCGCTGACGGCATCCATGCCCAGCCATTCACAGCCGGCGCGCCAGAAATCGCTATCCGGCCGGGGGGCGTAGTAAACGGCGTAGCGCGTCATTCCTGCTCCATCACTAATTGCACCAGGTCACCGTTGAAGCAGGTGACGCCGTACTGCACCGGCGCGCCGGCCGCGTCGACGTTCAGCGATTTCACATGCAGCACCGGACGGTTCTTGGGAATGCCCAGATAATCGACCGTCTCCGCGTCCGGCAAGCGGGCGGTGACGCGGGTGAAGCGGCGGGTGTAATCGGCCACGCCGCACTCGGCCAGCGCGCGCGTCACCGAGCGATACCTCAGATAAGCTTCCGGCAAGCCTGGGAACCGGAAAGCGGGAAAGAACAGGGTCGCGTAATCCACCACCCGTCCCTCTACCTTGCTCAGGGTCTTGATGCGGTACAGCGTGTCGCCCGCGGCCACCTGCAGCAATTCCGCCAGCTCGGCGTTGGCCGGCACGGTGTCGCTGTTCAGGATGTCGATGTCCGAGCTGAGGTTCTGCTTGGCCATGTTCTGCGTGAAGCGCGTGCGCTTGCTGATGGCGTAATCGATCGCATTGTCCTGCACAAAGGTGCCGCGCCCCTGCTCCACTCGCAGCAGGCCGCGCTCCACCAGCGTGGCCACCGCGCGGCGTATGGTGTGGCGGTTGACGCCGAACCGGTCCGCCAGCTGCAGCTCGGTGGGCAGTTGCTGGCCCGCCTGCAATGCGCCGCCGGCGATGTCGGCCGCCAATGCCTCCTCGATCTGCCGCCACACGGCGACGCCGGAGCCCCTCTCTATCATGCTACCTCCCAGTCTTTATCATGTTCGCAGCCTTGATGGCTTTGAATCCGCTGCGCGGATGATGATTTTCATTGCCGGGGCTGCCCGGCGGGCAGGGAGGGGATATTTGCTTGGCCAAATATCCCCTCCACCCCTAAAAGCCACCCTGCAAGCCTGGCCTGCGGCTCCCCGCAGGGACCCGTCAGGCCCGAGGCGCGGCTGAACTCTCTGCGTGCGAATCTCTCGCTGAGCGAGGCGAGGCCTCGCACGTAGAGATTCGCTCAGCGATGCGCGCTACCGTCGCGGGACTCAAACAGGCAGCCGCTTAAAACCTCGGGCCTGCCACCCTACGGCAGGCTTGAAGGGACTTGGCCGCGTCGGAAACGTGGTGGATGACCCGCCCCCGAAGTCCTAACAGTCCTTCCTAAGAGTGGCTAACAAAACCTCAGGCGGTCGCTTGTAAGTCGCTGATCTTCCATGTGCGCCACTGCGCAAAATATAGGTTTTGTTAGCGGGTCTAAACAGCGTCCCGCACTAAACAGTCCAAAGATCCATGCCCGCCTTCAAAACGTCACAAAACCTTCATCGCCGCGTGCTGTTTGTCCTTCGATGCCTGCCATTATCATGCATACATCTATACGTTTATATGAATCTTTCTTGAACCATGAGGCACACGATGGACACCTCCACCCGACAGCGCTGGCTTTCCGCGCTGGCCAACAGCCCCATCGAACGGCTGCTGGCTCTGCTGCCGCCGGCTCTGCCCGCCGAGCCGCGCTGGCTGCGCCGCGCCGAAACCGGCCTGATGATGCTGCAAGGCCGCAGCGGCGGCGCCGGCGCGCGCTTCAACCTGGGCGAAATCAGCGTCAGCCGCGCCAGTTGCGAGATCGACGGCCATGTCGGCCACGGCTGGGTGCGGGGCGGCGATGGCCGCCACGCCGAGCTGATCGCCCAGGCCGACGCGCTGCTGCAAGACCCGGCCCGCCACGGCGAGCTGATGCTGGCGTGGATTGTGCCGCTGGAAAGCGAGCTGGCCGAGCGCCGCGCCGCCCGTTCTCGCGAAGCCGCCGCCAGCAAGGTCGAATTCTTCACCATGGTGCGGGGGGAATGACCATGCGCAGCGCTTTTGCCCATCCGGTGGACGATTCCCAACAGACTTTCCGCGCCGTATTGAGCTCGATGGCCGAACCCTTGTCGCCGCGCGCGCTGCCGGTATTGCCGCCGGCCCTGCTCGGCTTGAAAGCCTCCACCGCCGCGTTGCTATACACCTTGGCAGACCAGGACACGCGCGTCTGGCTGCCTGCACTGCCGGACGAAACCATCGCCAGCCTGCGCTTCCACACCGGCATGCGGCTGGCTGATTTGCCTGAGGACGCCGACTTCATCGTCATCGCCGCCGGCATGCCGCTGCCGGACCTGATGAGCCTGAAAGCCGGCAGCGCCGAATATCCGGACCGTTCCGCCACGCTGTTGATCGAAGTGGATGGTTTCGGCGCGGACCAGGTGGAAGGCTGCGGCCCCGGCTTCGCCGCGCCGCGCCGTTTCGGCGCCGCCGGCCTGCCCAAAAACTTCTGGCGCGAATGGCAGCGCAATCACACCCGCTTCCCGCTGGGCGTGGACGCCGTGCTGATTACCGATACCCACATCGCCGGCCTGCCGCGCAGCGTCCGCATCCGGGAGGGTTGAGATGTATGTAGCCGTGAAAGGCGGGGAAACCGCCATCGCCCGCTCCTGGGATTTGCAGGCCGCCGCGCGCCGCGGCGACGAGGCCGCGCCGGAGCTCAGCATCGATCAGATCCGACAGCAGCTGCGCCTCTCCGTGGCCCGCGTGATGCAGGAAGGCTCGCTGTACGACGAAGAGCTGGCCGCGCTGGCGCTGAAACAGGCCAGCGGCGACAGCATCGAGGCCGTGTTCCTGTTGCGCGCCTTCCGCACCACGCTGCCGCGCTTCGGCCAGACGCTGCCGCTCAACACCGCCGCGATGCGGGTGCGCCGCCGCGTGTCCGGCACCTTCAAGGACGTGCCGGGCGGCCAGATCCTCGGCCCCACCGCCGACTACACCCAGCGCCTGCTGGACTTCGGCCTGACGGAAGCCGCGCCAAAGAGCAAACTGGAGCAGGCCGCCGCGCCGCTGCCGGACGCCTTGCCTGGCGTGCTGCAGCTGCTGGACCGCGAGGGCTTGATCGAAGCCGACCTGCCGCCCGAGGGCGACCCGGAGCCGGTGGACCTGACCCGCGAGCCGCTGATGTTCCCGGCCGGCCGGCCCGCGCGGCTGCAAAACCTGGCCCGCGGCGACGAAGGCTGGCTGCTCGGCCTCGCCTACTCCACCCAACGCGGCTACGCCGAGAGCCACCCTTTCGCCGGAGAGATCCGCATGGGCGAAGTCAGCGTGACGATCTGCCCGGAAGAGCTGGGCTTCGAGATCGACATCGGCGAGATCACGCTGACCGAATGCCAGATGATCAACCAGTTCGCCGGCAGCAAGACCGCGCCGCCGCAGTTCACCCGCGGTTACGGCCTGAGCTTCGGCGAGGCGGAGCGCAAGGCGATGGCGATGGCGCTGGTGGACCGCAGCCTGCGCGCCGAGGAGCTGGGCGAAACCGCCCACGCGCCGGCGCAGCAAGCCGAGTTCGCGCTATGCCACAGCGACAATGTCGAGGCCTCCGGCTTCGTTCAACACCTGAAACTGCCGCATTACGTGGACTTCCAGGCCGAGCTGGCGCTGATCCGCCAGCTGCGCGCCGCCGCCGCCGACCAGGAGAAGACCGATGACTAAGGCCCGCGACGACCGCTACAACTTCGGCTTCCTCGACGAGAACACCAAGCGCATGCTGCGCCGCGGCCTGCTGAAGGCGGTGGCGATTCCCGGCTACCAGGTGCCGTTCGGCAGCCGCGAAATGCCGCTGCCCTACGGCTGGGGCACCGGCGGCATCCAGGTGACGGCCAGCGTGATCGGCCGCGACGACGTGCTCAAGGTGATAGACCAGGGCGCGGACGACACCACCAACGCCGTCAACATCCGCCGCTTCTTCGGCCGCGTCGCCGGCGTCGCCAGCACCACGGCCACCCGCGACGCGACGCTGATCCAGACCCGTCACCGCATTCCTGAAACACCGCTCAAACCCGGCCAGATCATGATCTTTCAGGTGCCGGAGCCTGAGCCGCTGCGCACGCTGGAAGCCAGCGAGGTGGAAACGCGCAAGCTGCACGCGCACCAGGAATACGGGCTGATGCACGTCAAGCTGTACGAGGACATCGCCCGCTTCGGCCACATCGCCACCAGCTACGACTACCCGGTGATGGTGAATGGCCGCTACCTGGCTTCGCCGTCGCCGATTCCGAAATTCGACAATCCCAAGCTGGACAGGAGCCCGGCGCTGCTCTTGTTCGGCGCCGGCCGCGAAAAGCGGCTGTACGCGATCCCGCCCTACACCAAGGTGGAAAGCCTGGCCTTCGACGACCATCCGTTTACGGCTCAAACCTGGGAGCAAGGCTGCGCGCTGTGCGGTTCGCGCGTGAGCTATCTGGACGAAATCGTCACCGACGACGCCGGCAGCCGAATGTTCGTCTGCTCGGATACCGACTACTGCCAGCGGGAGAGACAAGCATGATGGCGCCCATCCTCACCGTGAGCGGGCTGTGCAAGGACTATGGCAACGGCCAGGGCTGCTTCGACGTCCATTTCGAGTTGTATCCGGGCGAGGTGCTGTGCATCGTCGGCGAATCCGGCTCCGGCAAATCGACGCTGCTATCCACCCTGGCCGGCCGCCTGGCCGCCGACGCCGGCAGCGTCCGCTTCGCCGACCGCGACGGCGCGGCGCATGAGCTCACCTGCCTGCCGGAGGCCGAACGGCGCCGGCTGGCGCGCAGCGAATGGGGCTTCGTCACCCAGCACGCCCGCGACGGCCTGCGCATGGGCGTTTCCGCCGGCGCCAACGTCAGCGAGCGGCTGATGGCGCTGGGCCAACGCCATTACGGCCGGCTGCGGCAGACCGCCGGCGACTGGCTGGAAAAAGTGGAGATAGACCGCGCGCGGCTGGACGACAAGCCGTCCGCCTTCTCCGGCGGCATGCAGCAGCGGCTGCAGATCGCCCGCAATCTGGTGACACAGCCGCGGCTGGTGTTCATGGACGAACCCACCGGCGGCCTGGACGTGTCGGTGCAGGCGCGTTTCCTCGACCTGACCCGCCGCCTGGTGCGCGACGCCGGCATCGCCGTCATCATGGTGACGCATGATCTGGGCGTGGCGCGGCTGCTGGCGCAGCGCACGCTGGTAATGCAGAGGGGGCGCGTGGTGGAAGCCGGCCTGACCGACCAGATCCTCGACGACCCGCAACACCCGTACAGCCAGTTGCTGGTGTCCTCCATCCTGCAGGCCTGAAATCATGAATCTATTGATCGACGCGCAAAACCTGAGCAAGACCTTCACCCTGCACCAACAGGGCGGCTTGCGGCTGCCGGTGCTGACCGATGTTTCGCTGCAGGCGGCCGCCGGCGAATGCGTGGCGCTGGCCGGCCCGTCCGGCGCCGGCAAGAGCACGCTGTTGAAGGCGCTGTACGCCAACTACCTGGTGGAAAGCGGCCGCATCGGCGTGTTGCACCAAGGCGCATGGATCGACATGGCCCGCGCGCTGCCGCATGAAATCGCCGCCGTGCGCCGCCACACGCTGGGTTATGTCAGCCAGTTTCTGCGCGTCATCCCGCGGGTGTCGGCGCTGGACATCGTCGCCGAGCCGCTGCGCGAATGGGGCGCCGCCGACGCCGAGGCGCGGCTGGCGGCCGGCGAATGGCTGGCGCGGCTGAACATCGCCGAGCGACTGTGGAGCCTGCCGCCGGCGACTTTTTCCGGCGGCGAGCAGCAGCGCGTCAACATCGCGCGCGGCATGATCGCGCCGCGGCCGATACTGCTGCTGGACGAGCCGACAGCATCCCTCGACGCCGCCAACCGCGACGTGGTGGTACAACTGATGTGCGAGGCGCTGACGCGCGGCGCGGCGCTGATCGGCATTTTCCACGACGCCCCCACCCGCGACGCCATCGCCAGCCGCGTCTTCCAGGTACCGCTGGCGCAACAAACGGAAATCGCAGCATGAAACAGATTCTGAACCACGCCCGCATCGTGCTGTCCGACCGCGTGATCGAAAACGGCGCGCTGGAAATCGAGAATGGCCGGATCGCCGCCATCCACGAGCAGCCGCTGACCGAAGGCGAAGACCTGGCCGGCGCGCTGCTGCTGCCCGGACTGGTGGAAATCCACACCGACAATCTGGAAAAACACCTGATGCCGCGCAACGGCGTGCTGTGGCCGATTTTGCCGGCGGTGATCACCCATGACGCCCAATGCGTGGCCGCCGGCATCACCACTGTGCTGGACGCGCTGGCGGTGGGCGATCTGGAAGGCGAAAGCGTGCGGCTGGATACCCTGCACAGTTCCTTCCAGGCGATAGACCAGGGCATGCGCGAAGACGCGCTGCGGGCCGACCATTTGTTCCACCTGCGCTGCGAGCTGGCCTATCCGGGCCTGCTGGCCGAACTGGAGCCGCTGATCGCCCATCCGGCGGTGAAGCTGGTGTCGGTGATGGACCACACGCCGGGCCAGCGCCAGTACCGCGACCTGGAGCAATACAAGAAGTACTACGGCAAGAAGAAAGTAGGCTGGAACCAAGACACCTTCCTCGCCGCCGTGGAAGAGCGCAAGGCCAAGCAGGCTGAGTTCGCCGGCCGCCACAAGCAGGCGGTGGTGGAGATGGCCCGGACGCGCGGCATCGCGCTGGCCAGCCACGACGACACCGACGAGGCGCACATCGCGGAAGCGCTGCGCGACGGCGTGGCGATCTCGGAATTTCCCACCACATTGGAAGCGGCCCAAGCCGCCCGTGCGCATGGACTGCAAACGGTGATGGGCGCGCCCAATGTGGTGCGCGGCGGCTCCCACTCCGGCAATGTGGCGGCGTTGGAGCTGGCCCGCCATGACTTGCTGGACATCCTGTCCTCCGACTACGTGCCGGCCAGCCTGCTGCACGGCGCCTGGCTGCTGCACGCGCAGGCGGGCTGGAGCCTGCCGCGCGCCGTCGCCGCCGTCAGCCTGAATCCGGCGCGCGCGGTGGGCCTCGCCGACCGCGGAAACATCGCCGTCGGCCAGCGCGCCGATCTGGTGGCCATGACGGCGCCCGGCGATGTGCCGTTGGCGCGGAGCGTGTGGAAGCTGGGCGTGAGGGTATTCTGATGGGCGACGCCATCGCCGCGCTGCGGCAGTTGTACCGCGAACACGGCGCGCGCCGCTACGGCGAGGCGGTATCCCAGTTCGACCATGCGATCCAGGCCGCCACGCTGGCGCTCGACGCCGGCTGCGACGACGAACTGACGCTGGCAGCCTTCCTGCACGACGTCGGCCACCTGCTGGAGCACGACGGCGCGGCAGCCATGGGCGACTACGGCGTGATGGCCCACGACAAGCGGGCGCGCGACTACCTGCTGCAACTGGGTTGCTCGCCTAGGCTGGCGCGGCTGGTAGGCATGCACGTCGAAGCCAAACGCTATTTGTGCGCGGTCGACCCCGCGTATCTGGCGGCGCTGTCGTCGGCCAGCGCCGCCACGCTGGGCTACCAGGGCGGGCCGATGCGCGCGGACGAGGCTGACGCCTTCTCGCGCCAGCCGGACCTGGCCGACATCCTGGCGCTGCGGAAGCTGGACGAGGCGGCCAAGGACGGCGGCTGGAGCCTGGACGCGGCCGACTGGGTGTGGCCGCTGATGGCCGGCCACCTGGCCAAGCAGCGCCCTGGCGCGTAGCCCCCGCTACGCGCTCACCACGCCAGCGGCCCCTTCTCGCCGTTGGCGTGCTCGCCGTAGTACAGCGACGGCAGGAAACGCGCCAGGCTGCTGAACTCGTTGTAGCAATGCTGCATCAGGCCCAGGCCCAGTTCGTCCGGCACCGGCGATTCGCCGCCCAGCACGAAGCGGCTGCGCAGCACCGCGCCCTGCGGCTTGTCGCGCGCCAGGTGGATCATTTCGCCGTCCAGCGGGTCGCCGTCGGCCGCCAGCCTGGGCTCGTCGCCGAAAGCGATGCGCGCGCACACAAGTCCGGACACCGCCTGCTCGCGCCTCGCCTGCGCCAGCGCGTCGGCCGAGAAGAAATCCGCCGGCTCGTGAAACTTCAGCGCCGCCGCCACCGGCGGGAAATCGCCCAGCGACTCTTCCGCGCGCACGCTGGCGCCGATGAAAGACTCGCCGCGTTTCCAGCGGCTATCCCAGCCATGCATCCGGTGATGGTCGTGCGGATGCCACCAGCGGATGTGCTGGGTGGTTTCGAAGAACTTGAACCACCATTCGACCATCCGGCCGGCGCAGCCCGGCAATTCGGTTCTCACCGCCACCAGCAGCCGGCCGTCATCCAGCCGGCGGATGCCGGTTTCCAGCGGCAAGGGGCGCGGCGACAGCAGTTCGTCATGGTTGCATATCCGATCTTGAGCATTCACGGTAGACTCCTCGCGGTTAAGCCATCGCAGCCGGCTAACGCGCCGGCAATTTAAGAAACGAAATACGTTTCCATATTCAAGCAATACGAGAAACCATGTCAAGTCCGCCTGATTCTTCCTCATCCGCCACCATCGCCGCGCGCGCGCGCGGCCGCCCCCCCGTGCCGGAGGCAACCTTGCGCGGCCAAGTGCTGCAAGCCGCCAGCGGCCTGCTGCTGGAAGAGGGGTTCCCAGCATTGAGCATGGAGGCGGTGGCCAAGCGCGCCGGCGTGGCCAAGAAGACGGTGTATCGTTTCGCGGACAATCGGGAACAACTCTTGGAAGCCATCGTGGATGGCTGGACGGATGGGCTGGCCCGCGCGGTGGAAACGCCGTTCGCAGACGATGAAAACCTCCCCCAGGCGTTGGAGGCTTTGCTGCTGGCGATCGCCGAGCGGGTGCTGTCGGCGGAGGCTGTAGGCATGTTCAAGCTGCTGGGCAATGATTTCCCTGGCCGCGAGCAGGCGCTGGCATCCTATACCCGGCACGGCATCCGCCGCAGCGCGGGCCTGCTGGCAAGCTGGCTGGCCGAACGCCAGCGCCTCGGCCTGCTGAAAGTGGACGACCCGGAAACCTGCGCCGAGCTGCTGTTGGCCATGGCCATTGCCGAGCCATTGCGACAAAGAGCGCTAGGCTTGGCCGCGCCGGGCGTCGACGCGCCCTTGCATGGCTGGATTCGGGCCGCGGTCCGACTGTGCTGCGAGGGAATCCGGCCGGCGGGCTAGGCGGCCAAGGCCAGCGCCTCAGCCGCGGCCGGCTCGAACGGGGCCGCCATCGCTTCGAACATCGCCGGCGTCACCTTGAAAGCGAAAGTTTCGCCTTGATATTCATTACGCGCCATCACGCGGAGGCGGCGAATATCGGCCGGCCCCTTGCGGACCGAATACCAGATGCAATGGCGTCATCCAATTACCCGAACAATGCTGCCGGCAGACGGCTGGATCAGCGCTTGAACAGCGCCATGCCTTCCGACCGCGGCGCGGTCGGCTCGAAACCGAACTGGGCGTACAGATGCCTGGCGTCGCCGTCGGCGATCAGGCTGACATAGGCGCTTGCCGGCGCTTCCCGATCGATATAGCCGCATATCGCCGCCATGATGCGCTTGCCCAGCCCCCGGCCCTGATGCGCCGGCAGCACGGCGATGTCCACCACTTGGTAAAAACAGCCGCCGTCGCCTATCACCCGGCCCATGCCCACGGTTTGCCCATCATGGACAATTTGCGCGGCGAACAGGGTGCCTGCCAGACCGCGCCTGGCGGCTTCTTCGGTTTTGGGACTCAGGCCGGATTCGGCCCGCAGGCGGCGGTAGGTTTCAATATCGGGAGTGCGTTGCAGCAGCTGGTATTCGGACATGGCGGCTCGGATGAAGACAGGCGCGCGGCGCGGTCCCATCATTTGGACAATGGAAATGACATGATACTGGACGCCGCGGAGAAAACCCAGCCAGCGACCGAGCCAAGGCGCGCCGACGCCGGCATCCCCTGTCATACGATAAAAAGGCGCGGCTCCCGGTCAGGTTTTTTGTCAACGCTCCAAGCACCGACAGCCGCGTCCCGCGCCTTATCCCCTGGCAGCCTTCTCAGCCGCTCCGACAGCAGCGGACCGGAACAGTAATCCGCTCGCATCCGCCTGGCCACCGCCAGCATGTTGTCGCAGACGATATCCTCGACGGCCAATGCGAAACCCTGCTCCGCCAGTTGCGGCATCAGCGCCAGCAGCTGTTCGCGCACGCGCGGATACATGATGGCGCGGCTCATGAAACTCGGCGCCAGCGCCAGCCCGTCCGGCTCCAGCCGCCACAAGCGCAGCAAATCCTGGGTGCCGGCGCCGAAATCGCCCAGCGCCAGCCTGTGGCCGTGCTGGCGGTAGCGCCGCAGCAGCGACAGCCCAAGCTCAGCGGTCCGCTCGTCCAGGAACAGCAGCATCTGCGCCTGATGCGCCGGAAACTCCAACACCTCCAGCAGCCTTGAGGTGAAATCGACGATGCGGTCGCTGTAGGCGTGGCAGATGCGCGGGTCGACGTCTATCCGCAGCGGCAGATGGCGGCCATTGCGCCCCAAATGGTTGAGCACGTGCAGCACGCGGATCAGCTTGAGCAACGCCACCGCCTTAGTCTCGCCGTAATTCATCGCGAACAGCCAATTGGCGGGCAAGACCTGGCCAAACTGGCCATAGATGCGCAAGCGGGCCGCGTACTGCAACAACTGGCAACGATCGTCGCGCACCCTAGCCTGCGGAATGAAGCCGCTGCACAGCCACCAGCCGTCGAAATTGGCGAATACCTCCTGCGTGTTCCATTGCAGCTTCGCCTGCACGCCTTCTTGCCGCAGCAACTGCTGGCAAGCGGCGAGCATCGCGGGAGCGAAACCGGCGGGCAGCGCCTTGACGGGCTTGAATCGTTTCATGAGCGGCATCCGGTTGGAGAAAACTGGCGCCACTATAGCTCCGGGCGTGACAAGGTCATATACGATTTGCCGATAAGCCTATCCACATTCTCGAAATGGCGGCTTTTGCCATCCTTTGCATATCGTTTGCTGAATTTCTTGCTTCCGGCGCCGCCGCCGCGCCGCCTACAGTGTTTGCCGTCACTCAAGAAATCATCATGGGAACCACTATGCGTCCGTTGCACCGCCTCGCCATCGCCCTGCTGCTCGCCGGCAGCGCCTCCGCCTTCGCCGACGTCGCCCTGCTCAACGTCTCCTACGACCCGACGCGCGAGCTCTACCAGGACTACAATGCCGCCTTCGCCAAATACTGGAAGGCCAAGACCGGCGAAACCGTCACCGTCAAGCAGTCCCACGGCGGCTCCGGCAAGCAGGCGCGCTCGGTGATAGACGGCCTGGACGCCGACGTGGTGACGCTGGCGCTGGCCTACGATATCGACGAAATCTCCAGCCAGGCCAAGTCCATCGCGCCCAACTGGCAGCAGCGGCTGCCCCACAACGCGTCGCCCTACTCGTCCACCATCGTGTTTCTGGTGCGCAAGGGCAATCCCAAGCGCATCAAGGACTGGAACGATCTGGCCAAGCCCGGCGTGGAAGTGGTGACGCCGAACCCGAAAACCGGCGGCGGCGCCCGCTGGAACTACCTCGCGGCCTGGGGCTACGCGCTGAAGCAGCCCGGCGGCAACGACGCCAAGGCCAAGGACTTCGTCAAGAAGCTGTACGGCAACGTCAAGGTGCTGGACTCCGGCGCGCGCGGCTCGCTGATCACCTTTACCCAGCGCGGCATCGGCGACGTGCTGCTGTCGTGGGAAAACGAAGCCTTCCTCGCCGCCAAGGAGCTGGGGCCCGACAAGTTCGACATCGTCACCCCGTCCGTCTCCATCCTGGCCGAGCCGCCAGTCAGCGTGGTGGACAAGGTCGTAGACAAGCGCGGCACCCGCAAGACGGCGGAGGCTTATCTGCACTACCTGTACAGCCCGGAAGGCCAGGAGCTGGCCGCCAAGCACTACTACCGCCCGCGCGACGCCAAGGTGGCGGCCAAGTACGCCGGCCAATTCAGCAAGGTGAAGCTGTTCACCATCGACCAGACCTTCGGCGGCTGGCAGAAGGCGCAGAAAACCCACTTCGCCGACGGCGGGGTGTTCGACCAGATCGTGGCGCGCTGAGGCACTGCTCTTGCTAGCCAGATAGCTTCTTGGACTTGCACGTACCCGACGCGCCCCTGGACCCTTATAGCCTGCCGCCGGGCGGCAGGCCCGAGGTTTTAAGCGGCTGCTTGTTCGAGCCCCGCGACGTTGGCGCGCATCGCGGAGCGAATCCCTACGTGCGAGGTCTTGCCCCGCCCAGTGATGGATTCGCACGCAGAGCGCTCAGCCGCGCCTCGGGCCTGACGGGGCCCGGCGGGAAGCCGAAGGCCAGGCTTGAGGGTGGCCGGGATATCTGCTTAGGCGGGACAGCCACGCCAATACCCCCTCCCTGCCAGCCAGGCAGCCCCGGCCACACCAAACATCATCCGCGCAGCGGATTCAAAACCAGAAAGATCGTGAAAAACACCAGGGTTTCCATAACACCCAGACCGCCCGCCCCACCGCGGGCGGTTCTCTTTTATTCCTCGCCCACTTTGCATAATTTCGAATAAGCAACGAAGAAATGCTTATTTTTGGAATAACGTCCATACAGATATCGTTTATTCGATTATATGAATTGGAATCCACGATGTCCGCGACACTCGCTCCGCCGCCCCGCCCTCCGCGCGTCCTGCCCGGCTTCAATCTATCGCTGGGCTTCACCGTCAGCTATCTATCGCTGCTGGTGCTGATCCCGCTGGCCGCGGTGGCCTTGCGCGCCGCCGGCCAGCCGCTGGAAAGCTTCTGGCAGGCCGCCGCCTCGCCCCATGTGCTCGCGTCCTACCGGCTCAGCTTCGGCATGGCGCTGGCCGCCGCCGCCATCAACACGGTGTTCGGCCTGCTGCTGGCCTGGTCGCTAGCGCGCTACCGCTTTCCCGGCAAGCGCCTGGTGGACGCGCTGGTGGACTTGCCCTTCGCGCTGCCCACCGCCGTCGCCGGCATCGCGCTGACCGCGCTGTACGCCGGCAACGGCTGGCTGGGGCAATACCTGGAGCCGCTGGGCGTCAAGGTGGCCTTCGGCCCGTTGGGCGTGCTGGTGGCGCTGGTGTTCATCGGCTTGCCCTTCGTGGTGCGCACCGTGCAGCCGGTGCTAGAAGATCTGGAGTCGGAGCTGGAAGAAGCCGCCGCCAGCCTGGGCGCGCGCCGCTGGCAGATTTTCCGCCACGTGATCCTGCCCACGCTGCAGCCGGCGCTGCTGACCGGCTTCGCGCTGGCCTTCGCCCGCGCGGTCGGCGAGTACGGCTCGGTGATCTTCATCGCCGGCAATGTGCCCATGGTGTCGGAAATCACCCCGCTGATGATCATCAGCAAACTGGAGCAGTTCGACTACGCCGGCGCCGCCGCCATCGCCAGCGTGATGCTGGCCGCGTCCTTCCTCTTGTTGCTGGCGATCAACGGCCTGCAGTTCTGGAGCGCGCGCCGCCACGGCCGCGCGGGAGCCGCCCGATGAGCGCCGCCCTCACCCATCCGCGCCCGGCGGCGGACAAGACCGCTCAGCTGGAATCCCGCGCCGCCACCCGCGAGTCGCGCGCCGTCAAATGGACCATCCTGACGCTGTCGCTGGGCTTCTTCGCCGTATTCCTGCTCCTGCCGCTAATCGTCGTGTTCGCCGAGGCGCTGGCCAAAGGCTGGCGCACCTATCTGACCGCGCTGGCCGAGCCCGACGCGCTGGCGGCGGTGAGGCTGACGCTGCTGGCGGCGGCGGTATCGGTGCCGCTGAACCTGGCCTTCGGCATCGCCGCCGCCTGGGCGGTCACCCGCTTCGACTTCCGCGGCAAGCAGCTGCTGATCACGCTGATCGACCTGCCGTTCTCGGTGTCGCCGGTCGTCGCCGGCCTGATCTTCGTGCTGGTGTTCGGCCAGCAGGGCTGGCTGGGGCCATGGCTGGCGGAATACGGGATCAAGATCATTTTCTCCGTGCCCGGCATCGTGCTGGCCACGCTGTTCGTCACCGTGCCCTTTGTCGCCCGCGAGCTGATCCCGCTGATGGAAGCCCAGGGCCGAGAGGAAGAAGAGGCCGCGGTGGTGCTGGGCGCGCGCGGCTGGCAGGTGCTGTGGCACATCACTCTGCCCAATGTGCGCTGGGCGCTGCTGTACGGCGTGATTCTCAGCAACGCGCGGGCGATGGGCGAGTTCGGCGCGGTGTCGGTGGTGTCCGGCCACATCCGAGGCGAGACCAATACCCTGCCTTTGCACGTGGAAATCCTCTACAACGAGTACAATTTCGCCGCGGCCTTCGCCGTGGCGTCCCTGCTGGCCTTGCTGGCCCTGGTCACGCTGGCGCTGAAGAGCTGGGTGGAATGGCGCAGCGTCAAGGAAAACTGAGATGAGCATACAAGTAGAAAACATCCGCAAGGCCTTCGGCGACTTCGCCGCGCTGGACGACGTCAGCCTGAACTTCCCCGGCGGCGAGCTGGTGGCGCTGCTGGGCCCGTCCGGCTGCGGCAAAACCACGCTGCTGCGCATCATCGCCGGCCTGGAGCAGGCCGACGCCGGCCGCGTGCTGCTGGACGGACAGGACGCCTCCGCCACCCACGTGCGCGAGCGCCAGGTGGGCTTCGTGTTCCAGCACTACGCGCTGTTCCGCCACATGAGCGTGTTCGACAACGTCGCCTTCGGCCTCAGGATGAAGCCACGCCGCGAGCGCCCGTCCGAGGCCGAGATCGCGCGCAAGGTGCACGCGCTGCTGGACCTGGTGCAGCTGGACTGGCTGGCCGACCGCCTGCCGGCCCAGTTGTCCGGCGGACAGCGCCAGCGCATCGCCCTGGCCCGCGCGCTGGCGGTGGAGCCGCGCGTGTTGCTGCTGGACGAACCCTTCGGCGCGCTGGACGCCAAGGTTCGCAAGGAATTGCGCCGCTGGCTGCGCAAGCTACACGACGAGCTGCACATCACCTCGATCTTCGTCACCCACGACCAGGAGGAAGCGCTGGAAGTGGCGGACCGGGTAGTGCTGATGAACCACGGCAAGGTGGAACAGATCGGTTCGCCGGCCGAAGTCTACGCCCGCCCCGCCAGCGCCTTCGTCTACGGTTTCCTGGGCAGCGCCAACCGCATCCGCGGCGTCAGCCGCGACGGCGCCATCGCGGTGGACGGCCATATGCTGGACGCCGAACACCAGCTGCCGCTCGGCCAGACGGTGGAGGCCTTCATCCGCCCACACGACCTGTCCATCGAGCCGGATCAGGACGGCGCCGGCCTGCCCGCGCGGGTGCTGCGGGTACTGACCTTGGGCGGCCTGTCCCGCATCGAGCTGGAAGGCCGCGGCGAGCTGGCCGGACTGGCTTTCGACGCCGAGCTGCCCGCCGACGCGCCGCTGCTGGAAACGCTGGCCGCCGGCCAGGACGTGCGGCTGCGCGCGCGCGCCGCCCGCGTATTCGCCGCGGACGCGCAAGGAGGCGGGGCATGAATTTCCAACAACTGCGCATCATCCGCGAAACCGTGCGCCAGGGCTTCAACCTGACCGAGGTGGCCAACGCGCTGTTCACCTCCCAGTCCGGCGTCAGCAAACATATAAAAGACCTGGAGGACGAATTGGGCGTGGAGCTGTTCATCCGCAAGGGCAAGCGCTTCCTGGGCCTGACCGACCCCGGCAAGGAGCTGCTGACCATCGTCGAGCGCATGCTGCTGGACGCCGGCAACATCAAGCGGCTGGCCCAGCAGTTCAGCCTGCGCGACGAAGGCCAGCTGACCATCGCCACCACCCACACCCAGGCGCGCTACGCGCTGCCGCAGGTGGTGACCGCGTTCAAGCGCGCCTTCCCGCGCGTGCACCTGGTGTTGCACCAGGCCAGCCCGGCCGAGCTGGTCAAATTGCTGCTGGAGGGCGAGGCCGACATCGGCATCGCCACCGAGGCGGTGGCGGAGGTGGCCGATCTGGTCTCCTTCCCCTACTACAGCTGGCACCACTGCGTGATCGCCCCGCCCGAACATCCGCTGCACCGCGAGCCGCTGACGCTGGACGCCTTGGCCGAGCACCCCATCGTCACCTACCACCACGGCTTCACCGGCCGCGCCAATATCGATGACGCCTTCGCCGAGGCCGGCCTGGCGCCCGACATCGTGATGGCGGCGCTGGACGCCGACGTGATCAAGACCTATGTCGAGCTGGAGCTGGGCGTGGGCATCGTCGCCTCGATGGCGGTAGACCCGCGCCGCGACGCCGGCGTCAAGGTAGTGGAAGGCCCGCCGCTGTTCGGCCGCCAGACCAGCCGCATCGCCATCCGCCGCGGCCATTACCTGCGCAGTTACGCCTACCGTTTCCTGGAGCTGTGCGCGCCGGCGCTGAGCGAAGCCAGCGTGCGCCAGGCGCTGAGCCCGGCGACGCAGGAATAGCCCGCCCTCGCCTCACTCCAGCCGCAACAGGCGCTCGGTGCCGGCGCGCGTCTGCGCCAGCGCCTGCTCGGCCCGCATCCGCATGCCCGCCTCGTAGCGGGCCACCGCCGGCTCGACGCCATCCTCCGCCAAGCATCTCGCCAGCATGGCGGCGTCGGCCAAGGCGGTGTTGGCGCCCACCCCGCCGGCCGGGCTCATCGCATGTATGGCGTCGCCCAGCGCCGTCAGCCTCCCCGCGCGCCAAACCGGCACGCCGGCCGCCATCCGCGCCTCCCGCCCCAGGATGGAAGCCGGCGCGGAGCGCGCCAGCAAGCCCGACAAGCTGGGATGCCAGTCTCTGCACACGGCCTGGAGCCGCTGGCGCAAACCCTCCTCGTCCCCATCCGGCCCCAATGGACCGCCAAGGCGTTCCGTCCGCCCGAACAAGGCCCAATACAGATAGTCCCCGGGCTCGCTGAGCCGGCAGCCCGGCGCGTGCCGGTCGGCCAGTTCGGCCATCCCCGCGCGAAACCGCATGGGCTCGACCACCAGGGTGCAACCATCGGCGAACGCCACGGTCGGCCCCGCCAACATGACAGGCTCCAGCGCGCCGGCATCCGCCAGAGGGACCTTGCCATAGATGTTCAGCGCGCCGATCGACTCCGGCTCCGCCTGCGGCAGCCACTGCCGGCGCAAGGCCGAGCGCAGGCCATCGGCCGCCACCGCGAGATCGCCGCGGAAAACGCGTCCATCCTCGCAATGGACGGCAATGCCGTCTCCTTCCCGCTCGCAGCGCGTCGCCCGGCATCCCCAGCGGATCTGCGGCGCCAGTCCATGGCTCAAGATATCGCGCAACACTTGCCGGTCCGCGCTCATATCGCCATCCGGCTCTCCTTCGACGGCGTTTTCCCGCCAGCTGTCCGGCCGGCGCTCCCGCAACGGCCGCAACTGCGCATCGACGAAGCGCCCAGAGCCGCTCACCGCGCAGCTGGCCTGAAACAAGGCGAAGCTGCCTGTCGGCAGGCAGTCGCGCAAGGCCTGTTGCCCCATGGCGTCTATCCGCAAGCGATAGCCTTGCCCCCTTATCCATGGCCCGGCATCCGCTTCCAGCACCTCGAACGCGATGCCGGCCCTGGCCAAGCCCTGCGCCAGGCACAAGCCGCCGACGCCTGCGCCCACGATAATGATTCGGCTCATTCCACACACTCCCTATCGATGAGAATCGCGCAATCTTCTGAAACGGCAGATGCCGCTCCAGCCGCGCCCATCATTGTCCAATGAGCCGGCCAAGCCTCAATAACGGCATATGGACAAAAAATAGTGAATAATGGCCATCATGAAAGCGACCGCCTCCTCCATGGACCACAGCGAATGGCTGGCAGGCCCGGACCTGATCGCGCTGGGCGGCCGAGACGAAGCCAACAGCGAATTCCGGCTGGGCAGCCGGGAATACGGCTGGCACCAGCACGCGCGCGCCCAACTGATGTGCGTGGAAAATGGACTGATCCATGTCGAGACCCCGGACGGATCATGGCTGCTGCCGCCCCAGCGCGCCGGCTATCTGCCGCCGGGCACGCCGCACCGCGTCCGCATCAATGGCGCGCTCAGCGGCTGGAGCGTCTACTTGCTGCCTGGCTGCTGCGGCGGCTTGCCTCCCCGTCCTTGCGTGCTGGCCATCTCGCCGCTGCTGCAGGCGTTGGTGCGGCGGGCCGCCTCGTGGCCGCCATCCGCGCCGCGCTCGCCGGAGCAGCAACGCATCGCCGCGGTGACGCTCGATGAAATCCGCCAGGCGCGGCATGAAGACCTGCATCTGCCCATGCCCTCCGATCCGCGCCTGCGACGGATCGCCCAGGCGATTCTGGCCGACCCCGCCGGCCAGCGCTCGATAGAGGAATGGGCCCGGATAGGCGCATTGTCCGGCCGCAGCCTGCGCCGGCTGATGCGGGACGATGCCGGCATGAGCTTCTCGCGCTGGCGCCAGCAGGCGCAACTGATCTGGGCGATGGAGAAACTGGCCGCGGGGATGTCCGTCGCCCAAGCGTCCGATGCGCTGGGCTACGCGTCGCCGAGCAATTTCATCGCCATGTTCCGGCGCGCCATGGGCGCCACGCCCGCCCAATACCTGTCCCTCGCGCGGAAATGAACGCCGCGCCCAACTCATCCTGTGACTCCGGAAAGGACTGCTATGCTGTAAACAGTCCGGCCGGTCGAGCGGACACGCGCTGGCGAAAAGCGCCAAGCCCGACAGCGGCTTGGCCCCCAAAGAGGCAAGCCGCCAGTCTGAGCGTTTTCCCGATGCGCCCGCCGCGGGCGTCACAGGAGAAGCGGGGTCATGCGTGGATACCATGCCGCCGCCGGATATCGCCGGCGGACGCTGTCTTTCGTGCTGGCTGGAGGATTGCTGGCGTCGGCCTCGGCCCGCGCCGATGAGCCGGGATTCAACGAGTTGGCAGGAATGTCGCTGGAGCAACTGGCCAATCTCCAGATCACCTCGGTTTCCCGCGCCTCCGAACGGTTGTCGGATGCGCCGGCGTCCGTTTACGTCATCACCGCCGACGACATCCGCCGCGCCGGGGTCGCCACCTTGCCGGAAGCGCTGCGGCTGGCGCCCAATCTGCAGGTGGCCCAGATCAACGCCAGCCAGTACGCCATTTCTTCGCGCGGCTTCAATTCCATCACCTCCAACAAGCTGCAAGTCTTGATAGACGGCCGCGTGGTCTACACCCCGCTTTACTCCGGCGTGTTCTGGGACGCCCAGGACATGCCGCTGGACGACGTGGAGCGCATCGAGGTGATCAGCGGCCCCGCCAGCACGCTGTGGGGCGGCAACGCGGTCAACGGCGCGATCAATGTGATCACCAAGAAAGCGGGCGATACCCAAGGCGGCCTCGCCAGCCTCGACGCCGGCAACCGGGAGCGCGGCGGCGGCGTCCGCTACGGCGCCAAGCTGGGCGAAGACAGCGCGTTCCGTGTTTACGCCAAGACTCAGGACTTCCCCCACACCGACCTGGTCAACGGGCAATCGGCGCAGGACGCCTGGAGACGCGACCAGGCTGGCTTTCGCGCCGATTTCAACCGCGGCGGCCGCGCGGCCACCGTCCAGGGCGACTTGTACCGGGAAAAGGTGGATCAGGCGGGCCCCGCCGACCAGCGCCACTCCGGCGCCAACCTGCTGGGCCGCTGGCAGCAGCCGCTTGGCGATGGCGGCGCGACGCTGCAGCTGCAAGGCTATCTGGACCATACCGAAAGGCTGAACCCCGGCGTGTTCGGCGAGGTTTTGGACACCATCAACCTGGAGGCGCAGCACTCCCTGCCCTGGAGCGACGGCCGGCAGCTGGTCTGGGGCGGCGGCTACCGCTACGCCGACGACAAGGTCAGCAATCTGTCGACGCAACTCGCCTTTCTCCCCTCCCGCGCCAAGCTGCACTGGGGCAATCTGTTCGCGCAATGGGAGAAGCCCTTCTCCAGCGACTGGAAGCTGATCGCCGGCGCGCGGCTGGAGCACAACAATTTCACCGGCTTCGAGTTCATGCCCAATCTGCGGCTGAGCTGGAAGCCCGCTGGCGACCGGTTGGTCTGGGCGGCCTTGACCCGCTCCGCGCGCGTGCCCTCCCGGCTGGACGACAATTTCTACATCGATGCCCCCGGCTACCATATCGTCAGCGGCGGCTTCCAATCCGAAATCGCGCGCACGCTGGAACTGGGCTACCGCTCGCAAATCGGCGCCGGCGGCAGCTATTCCGTCACCGCGTTCAACAGCCTGTACGACAAGCTGCGCAGCGTAGACCCGATAACCGGCGGTTACACGCTGGGCAACAGCATCAACGGCCGGACGATGGGTCTGGAAAGCTGGGCCAGCTATCGCTTCAATCCTGCCTGGCGGCTCGCCGCCGGCTTGGCGCTGATGCACGAATCCTTCACCGGCAGCACCGCGCAATCGCCCCCCGGCAATGATCCGCGCGCGCAATGGTCGCTGCGGCCAAGCTGGCAAATTTCCGAACACAGGCAATTGAGCGCCGCGCTGCGCCACGTCGGCGCGCTGCAAACCTTCGGCAGCGGCGTCAAAGTGGATGGCTATACCGTGGTCGATGCCAGCTACAACTGGCAGGCCACCCGCGCCGTCACCCTGACGCTGGCGCTGGACAATCTGTTCGACCGCCGCCACGTCGAATACGCCAGCTCCGCCTCCGCCGCCCCGGTGGAAATCGGCCGCGCCGGCACCATGCGGCTGAAAGTGGCGTTCTGATGGCCGCGGCCTTCTCCTTTCGCCCCGCGCTCCGACGCTTGCTCATCGCGTTCTCGTTGCTGTTCGCGCCGCTATTCGCCTCTGCCGACGACCCCTCCATCGAATATCCGGTCAAAGCCGCCTACCTGCTGCGCTTCACCGACTACGTGGAATGGCCGGCCGCGTCGTTTCCGCAGGCGGACACGCCGCTGGTCATCGCCGTATTGGGATCGGACCGTTTCGCCCAGACGCTGGGCCAGCTGCTGGCCGGCCGCAGTTATCACCAGCACGCCTTCAGGATCCGAACGGTCAAGCCCGGCGACAACCTGGACGGCGTGCAAATGTTGTTTGTCAGCCAGCAGGCCCAATCCGCCTTCCATCGGATAGCCGGCGGACTGGACGACAAACCGGTGCTCACCATCACCGAGGCGGCCGGCGACATGCCGCCCGGCAGCGTGATCAATTTCGTCAAGACAGATAACCGCGTCGGCTTCGTGATTTCGCTGGCCAATGCCCGCCGCGTCAACCTGAAGCTGAGCTCCCGTCTGCTGAGCGTGGCGATGCGGGTAGAGGGAGGCTAGCTTTATGAAGCTGTTCGAGGGTTTTCACAGCATACGCAGCAAGATGATGTTGATGGTTCTGGTCGCCAACTGCTGCGCGCTGCTGCTGGCGGGCGGCGCGCTGATGTACGACGAGGCCCAGGAGTCGAAGGAAACGCTGGCCAACGCCCTGCAGACCCAGGCCGACATCGTGGGCCGCAGCATCGTCGCCGCGCTGCAATTCGGCGACAACCGCGCCGCCACCGAGAATCTGGCCTTGCTGGGCGCCGAGCCCAGCATTCTTGAAGCCGCCGTCTATACCAGCAAGGGCGCGCTATTCGCGCGTTACCAGCGTCCCGGCGAGCATGCCAAGGCAGTGCCGCCGATGCCGGACGCTGAGGGCGTGCGGCTGGATGGGGCACTGGCCTACCAGACCAAGCGCATCGTATCCAACCACGAAGTGCTGGGCTGGGTGTATCTGGTTGCCCGCAACAATATCTCCCAGCGCATGTGGGACTACTTCCTGGTGCTGTGCGCGGCGGTGCTGGGCAGCATGGCGCTGGCGCTGGCCATCGCCTCTCGCTTGCAACAGTGGATCACCAAGCCGCTGCTTTCCATGACCGATGTGGCGCGCCAAGTGATGGAGGAGCGCAATTTCACGCTGCGGGCGGACAAATACACCGACGACGAGGTCGGCTATCTGGTGGACGCGTTCAACGACATGCTGGCCGAAATTGGCCGCCGCACCGACGACCTGGAAGCGTCCAAGCTCGATCTGGAGCGGGAGATATCCGAACGCCGCGACATCCAGAAATCGCTGCAGATGAGCGAGCTGCGCAACCGCTCGCTGGTCAGCGCCATGTCCACCGTCATCCTCAACTGCGGCCCGGGCGGCGGCTTCGTCAATGAACAGCCGTCCTGGCAGTCCTATACCGGCCAGAACAAAGAGGCGTATCTGGGCGTGGGCTGGCGCCAGGCCTTTCATCCGGACGACCAGCCTACGCTGGACCGCTCCTGGTCGCTGGCGATCAATCGCCCCGAATCCTTCGAGCTGGAGCTGCGGCTGTGGCATGCCGCCTACGACCGCTACCGGGTCGTCATCATCCGCATGGTGCCGCTGACCAGCGACGACGGCCATGCCAGCGAATGGGTGGGCGCGATGCGCGACGTCGACGACCGCCGCGCGGCAGAGCGAGAGGTGATGCAGCTGAACGAAGCGCTCGAGCAAAGAGTGCAGGAGCGCACCGCGCAGCTGGAGCAAGCCAACGGCGAACTGGTGGCCCGCACCGAAGAGGCGGAATCCGCCAACCGCGCCAAGGCGGACTTC
Source organism: Chromobacterium phragmitis (assembly GCF_003325475.1). Classification (NCBI taxonomy): domain Bacteria; kingdom Pseudomonadati; phylum Pseudomonadota; class Betaproteobacteria; order Neisseriales; family Chromobacteriaceae; genus Chromobacterium; species Chromobacterium phragmitis. Next base: position 3,441,900 of record NZ_CP029495.1, on the reverse strand, counting down.
CTGGCCAATATGAGCCATGAAATCCGCACGCCGATGAACGCTGTGCTGGGACTGGCCTACCTGCTGGAGCAGGGGCCGCTGGACCATGATTCGCTGGATCTGGTGCGCAAGATACGCGGCGCCGGCCGCTCGCTGCAATCCATCATCAACGACATTCTGGATTTCTCCAAGATAGAGGCCAACCGGCTGGAGATAGAGCACGCGCCGTTCACCCTGGACGAGGTGCTGAACAACCTGGCCACCATCATGGGCACCAATGTCGGCAACAAGGACCTGGAAGTGGCGGTGGCCACCGCGCCGCATCTGATCCGCCATTTGGTGGGCGACGCGCTGCGGCTGGAACAGGTGCTGATCAATCTGGCCGGCAACGCGATCAAGTTCACCGAGCGCGGCTCCGTGCAGGTGCGGGTGGACGAGATTTCGCGCGAGCCCAAGCGCTCGCTGATGCGTTTCTCTGTGCGCGACACCGGCATCGGCATCCCGCCGGAGAAGCAGGCGCAGATCTTCAACGCCTTCTCCCAGGCCGATAGTTCCACCACCCGCCGCTTCGGCGGCACCGGTCTGGGCCTGACCATCTGCCGCCACCTGGTCAGCCGCATGGGCGGCGAAATCGGCGTGATCAGCACCCCGGGCGAAGGCAGCGAGTTCTGGTTCACGCTGCCGCTGGAGCATGCGCCCGTGGCCGACCACGCGCTGCCGGCCACCGCAGAGCTTGATATTCTGGTGGTGGACGACAGCGAAGTGGCGCGCGAAAGCTTGAACCAGACTGCGGAATCGATAGGCTGGAAAACCACCACCGTGGAATCCGGCGACAAGGCCGTCGCCCAGGTGCTGAGCCGGCTGGAGCGCGACGAGGCCTACGACCTAGTGCTGGTGGATTGGCGCATGCCCGGCATGGACGGCATGGATACCACAAAAAAGATCCGGGAGCTGCTGCATCAGAAAAACTGGCCCATCATCATCATGGTCACCGCCTTCTCTCGCGAGGAGCTGCTCAAGCAAACCGACATCCGCCTGGTCGACGCGGTGCTGTGCAAGCCGGTGACCAGCTCCAACCTGTACGACGCGGTGGCCGAGATCATGCATCGCCGCGCGCCGGAGCAAAGCCAGGCGGTGCCCGCCATCGGCCGCCCCACCATTCCCGGCGTGCGGGTGCTGGTGGTGGACGACAGCGAAATCAACCGCGAGGTCGCCCAGCGCATCCTGCACACCGCCGGCGCCAGCGTGGAGCTCGCCTCGGACGGCAAGGACGCGGTGGAGTGGCTGCGAGCCCACCCGGACGGCGTCGACATTGTGCTGATGGACGTGCAGATGCCCGGCATGGACGGCTACGAGGCGACGCGGGCGATACGCGCCATCCCGTCCATCGCCGGCCTGCCTGTGGTGGCGCTGACCGCCGGCGCCTTCAAGGCCGAGCAGGACGCCGCCCGCGCCGCCGGCATGGACGACTTCGTCGCCAAGCCTTTCGACGTCGGCGTGCTGATCCGCACCATCCAGCAGCTCGCCGGAGCCAAGGACGACGTCCCGCCCGCGCCATCGCCGCCTCCCGCGGCCGCCTTCGGCACACTGCCCGGCATAGACCTGACCCAGGCGTCGCAAATCTGGCTGGACCAGGAGTCGTTTCACCGCGTGCTGAGCAAGTTCGAAGCCAAATACGGCGACTGCATCCAGCAATTCAACGAGCTGAACAGGGAGCATGACGATGCCGCCGCCGCCGCGCTGGCCCACAAAATCAAGGGCGCCGCCGGCAACCTGGCGCTGACCGATGTGGCCAGGCTGGCCGGGGAAATCGAGCTGGCTTTCCTGAACCAGCACGATCCTCAGGATATCCTGCTGCAACTGCAGGTCACGCTGGACGTGGCGCGCAAGAGCATAGAAGAGTTGTGCGGCCGCACGGACGACGCGATTCGCCAAGCCGGACAAGATGAAATCCGCCCCGCCAACCTGCTGCCGCTGCTGCGCCAGATGCTCCAAGCGCTGGACTCCGACAGCCTGGAGGAAATCGAACCCGCCTTCGCTCAATTGACCTTCATCCTCCCTGTTGAATCCTTGCAAGGCATGCGGCAGGCGATAGAAGACTTCAGTTTCCGCATCGCCGAGAATCTGCTGCACCAGCTGGCGGCCGGCTACGGCCTGACGCTGAAAGGATAAGCCCATGGCGACTGCCTCCATCCTCATCGTCGACGACGAATCCACCAATCTGCTGGCGCTCAAGCAGATACTGGAAGGCGAATACCGGCTGATCTTCGCCAAGAGCGGTCTGGAAGCGCTGGCCGCCGCGGAAAAACACAAACCGGCGCTGTTGCTGCTGGACGTGCAGATGCCGGATCTGGACGGCTACGCGGTATGCCGCCGGCTGAAGGCCAACCCCGATACCGAGGGCATCTCCGTCATCTTCATCACCGGGCTGAACGAAACCGGCAACGAAGCCGAAGGCTTCGCCGCCGGCTGCGTCGACTACATCGTCAAGCCGGTGTCGGCCGCCATCGTCCGCGCCCGGGTGCGCAACCACCTGTCGCTGGTGCGCGCCACCTCGCTGATGAAGAGCCACCGCGACGCCATCCACATGCTTGGCGCCGCCGGCCATTACAACGACACCGACACCGGCGTCCACATCTGGCGAATGGCCGCCTACGCCAAGGCGCTGGCGAAGGAGGTGGGTTGGGAAGACGAACAGTGCAATTTGCTGGAATTGGCGGCGCCGATGCACGACACCGGCAAGATAGGCATTCCGGACTCAGTGCTGCGCAAGCCTGGCCCGCTGACGAACGAAGAATGGAAAGTCATGCGGCAACATACCCGCATCGGCTACGAAATCCTGAACAAGAGCGATGCGCCGCTGTTCCAGCTCGCCGCCGTCATCGCGCTGCGCCATCACGAGAAATGGGACGGCGGCGGCTACCCGGACGGATTGGCCGGCGACGCGATACCGGAAGCCGCCCGCATCGTCGCGGTGGCTGATGTGTTCGACTCGCTGTCGATGAAACGGCCCTACAAGGAGCCGTGGCCGCTAGAGCAAGTGGTGGACGCGCTGGAGCAAGGCCGGGGCAACCACTTCGAACCCCGGCTGGTCGACCATTTCAAGACCATCCTGCCGGAAATCCTGCAGATTCAAACCCATTGGCGGCAAAGCGAGCAGCCTGCCGCCATCATCCACTGAGCGCGCGGATCAGGGTTTCTGCTTGTGCATCATGATCTGCAGAATCTGGGTGTCGGTCTGCGCCATGCCCTGGGTCGCCAGTTGGCCCAGGTTGGCGATGGACACGTCCACGTCATTGGCGACGATGCCCTCATTGCCGGTGACTCGGGTGCCGTCCAGCGCCATCAGCACCGCCTTGTAGCCGGAACCGGCCGAGGTGGACACCTTCATCGCGCAGCTGTTGGACGCGCCGTCGCAAATCATGCCGGCCAAGTCGCCTATCATGCTGGAGATCGCCATGCTGACCGCCGGATAGCCGCCATTCAACAGCTGCGCCATGCCGGCGGCCGCGCCCATCGACGCGGTGGTCACCGCGCACAGCGCGGACAGCTTGGGCAAGCGGGTATGGATATAGACGGCGATCAGGTGCGACAGCGCCAGCGCGCGGGTCAGGGCTTCCCGGTCCGCCTTGACATGCTCCGCCACCACCACCACCGGCATGGTGGCGGCGATGCCCTGGTTGCCGGAGCCGGAATTGCTCATCGCCGGCAGCTTGGCGCCGCCCATGCGCGCGTCGGATGCCGCGGTGGTGCGGGTGAGGATCCGGGACAACAGGCCTTCCGACAGCAGACCCGCCTCGATCTGCCGCTGCAGCGTGGCGCCGATATGCAGGCCGTACTTGCCGCTCATTCCCTCGTCGGCCAACGCGCTGTTCAGCACCGCCGCATCATGAATGAAGGCGATCATCTCCAATGGCGCGCGCATCGCGAAATCGTAGACGTCGCGCGCGGTGGCATCGCCCAACTCGTAAGTTTCCACCGGCTTGGCGTCGGCGGCGTCGCGCTTGAGCAAGGTCTCGCCATTGCGCTCGATCAGCACCACGTTGGTATGCGCGTCAGCGATGGCGACGCGGACATAGTCGTCGCCGCTGCGGACGCAGGCCTCGGCGTACAGGATGTTGGGCACGGCGGCCACGCCCAGCTTCACCCTGCCGTCGGCCAGCATGCGCTTGCCCTCGGCCACCTGCTGCACCGTCAGGCTTTTCAGCACTTCAAGCTTGGCGTCCGGATCGCCGCCCAGCGCGCCGACGGCCGCGGCGATGGGCAGTCCCACAGTGCCGGTGCCGGGCACCGTCACGCCCATGCCGTTCTTCATCAGGTTGGCCGATACCTGCGCGTCGATGCGCTCCGGCGTCTTGCCCAGATGGCGAGTGGCCAGCGCGGACGCCAGCGCCAGCGAGATCGGTTCGGTACAGCCCAAGGCCGGCACCACTTCCTGCTTCAAGGCCTTGACGAATTCCGGCCACAACCTAACTTCACGTTCAGACATGCTCACTCCGCCACACATAACAAATTGATATAAGCAAATAACTTTACATTTACTTTACCATCAACTTGCCAGCTTGTGCGCTTAAAAAACAGGCAATCTGCGCACAGTCAAGCGCTCGTGGTCAAAACTGTCTAGCTGCCGGCATCCGCGCGCTCAACAGCCAGGCCAGCGCAGCCAACGCCGCGCCGCCGTAAAAGGTCGCCGCCGCGCCCCAGGTTTGCCACAGCGCGCCGGCCAGCGCGCTGGCCAGCAAGGCGGCCGCGCCGCAAGCCAGATTGAACAGGCCAAACGCCGTTCCCGCCAGCCCCTCCGGCGCGCGTTCGGCCACCAGAGACGACAGCAAACCCTGGCTGCAGCCCATATGCAGGCCCCACAGGCCGGCGCCCGCCAACAGCCAGAACGCGCCGGTCGCCCGCCCCAGGCAAACGTCGGCGGCGATCAGCAACAGCAACGACATCCGCAGCAAGCGGGAACGGCTGAAGCCATCTGACAAGCGGCCAAGCGGATAGGCGCTGAGCGCATAGCTGGCCGACATCGCCGCCATCGTCAGCGGCCCCCAGGACAGCGGCAGGCCAAGCTGCGCGGCGCGCAACACCAGAAAAGCCTCGCTGAAACGCGCCAGCGTGAACACCGCTCCCAACGCCAGCGCGCTCCAGAACGCCGGCTCGAAGCAGGACAAGGCATCGCGCGTGAATGCCGCCCGCCGCGCGCGCGCTTCCACACGCACGGCCGGCTCCCGCACCCAGAGCGCGATGGCCGCCACCGCCAGCGCCGCCGGCGGCAGCGACCACCACAATGCTCCGCGGATATCGTCGCGATGCAACGCCAGCAGCGCCATCGCGAACAAAGGCCCCAACACTGCGCCCACTGTGTCCATGCTCTGGCGCAAACCGAAAGCCGCGCCGCGTATTTCGGCCGGCGCGATGTCGGCGATCAAGGCGTCGCGCGGCGCGCCGCGCACGCCTTTGCCGATGCGATCGACAACGCGGGCAAGCAATACGGCTGACGCGGAGTACGCTAGTGGAAACAGGGGCTTGGACAGAGCCGCCAGGCCATACCCCAGCATCAGCAAGGGTTTGCGCCGCCCGAGCCAATCGCTTAGCGGACCGGAAAACACTTTGCAGATCAGCGCCGTGGCTTCGGCCACGCCTTCAATCGCCCCGATCAGCCAGACCGGCGCGGCCAAGGCGCCGACCAGGAACAAGGGCAACAGACAGTGCGCAAGCTCGGATGACACATCCATCAGCAGGCTGACCGCGCCCAGGACCCAAACGCCGCGCGGGATGGCGGCGGAAGCGGAAAACGGCGGCATGCGATCCCCCACTCGCGCGAACGCCGCCCAAAACGGGCGGCGAAAGGCTCCCGCCGCAAAATCCTGTCCGCGACGGCTCGTCAATCGAGTGTAGAACGGCCGAACCTCGACGGCAAAACGCCGAGCGTCCCGCAGGCCTAGCCGCGTATCCAGCCTGCCGCGATGGGCCTCGCCAGCAATCGGCGATACAACGCCTCCAGGCCGGAGGTCCAATTTCGCCCCAGCCTGTTCCATGCCGGCGACAAGACCGCGAACCAACCGATGGCGACCAGCAACGCGCCCAGCATATCCAGCGGGAAATGCACGCCGAGAAATACGCGGGACCACGCCACCGCCGCCCCGGCGGCGGCCAGCAGCCATCCCCAGCCGCGCGCCGGGCTGAAATGCCAGCACAGCGCCATCATCGCGAAGATGGTGCCGTGATTGCTTGGAAAAGAAGGCGTGGCGTCATGGACCAGGAACACATGGCCCAGCGGAATGGCGAATGGGCGAGGATGGGGCCAGGCCAGGCCGATCAGCCAATTTCCCAGCAAGGCCGCGCCTGTCAGCGCCACCGATTTCAGCGCGCTGTCGCGCAGCTCGGGCCGCCACAGCCACAGCGCCGCCAACCACAGTGGCAGCAGACGCAGCAGATCCTGGGCGATGAAGGTGGCCAGCTTGAGGGCAAGGGCGGGAGTTTCCGGCGTGGCGTTGATCAACAGAAACAGCGTTTGATTCAGGAGTTCGACTTGAGGCATCGGCTAGCAATCATGAGCGCCGGACAAGGCGCGATAACTTATCAATAGGTCTGACATATTAAAACCATGCCGGCGCCTTTTGTTCCCATTGCGCAAAAAATACTGACGGCATTGCCCTCCCAGCGACGCTTGCCGGCCATCCCAAAGAACAGCGCCGCGCCTGCCAGGATGCCTGCTCGTGCTTCCATCCCGATTGGCGTCGATATCGGCGCCGAGAACCTGGAGATGCCGACATGAGTGAGTCGCCCGCCTACCTTGACAAGCCGCATTGCGCGCCCGCCCCGCCCTCGCGCCAGATCCTCGGCGCCGACGGGTTCCGCGCCACCTTGCGCCAAGCGCTGCGACGGGAGCATGGTTTGATTCCTCCCCTGCTCGCCGCCCGCTTCTCGCTGAAGCCTGGCGCCCATCGTCCGGCGGCCGCGCTGCTGGAGGCGGCTGTCGCGGCCCAATTCCGCCGCATGAGCCTGGCGGCCTGCCTGCTTCGCTCCGCCGGAGAGAGCCCATGCCTGACGGATCGCGGCTTTCTGCCCGACTACCCCGAATCGCTGCCGCTGTCCGCAGCGCACGCTCCTCCGCTGGGCATAGAGCGCTTCGCGCCCAGACTGTTGCGCGAAACGCTGTTGCCGCATCTATCGCCCCCCGATGGCGCGCCCGGACCTTACCGCTCGCTGCGCCGCCGGCTGGAAAGCGGCGACGCCGCCATCGTCCTGGCCGCGAGCGGCAATCAGGCGCTGGCCGCGCTGGAGCGGCCTAGCGGACGAGACGCTCTTCTGGCCGATGAGCTCTCTGACTTCGCCAGCCATCAGCAGGACCGGGATTTCGATCATGACGGCGTGTGGGCGATGCCCGCAAACGCAAGCATCCTGCACCATTCCGCCTCCAGCGCGGAGCGCAAATTGCTGACCCGGTTCGCGGCTTGCTACGCCCGCATGCTGAGCGCGCTGGAACCAGTCCTCGGCGACAGCCGCCTGCTGCTGGAGCAGGCAGAGGGGCCGCTGTTCGACCTCAGACTGCTGGCCGCCGGCCTGATGAACCCCGCGGCATTCTCGCCGGTGTCTGGATCCAACTCCCCGCCTCTAGGCTTGTGCTTTGTCCGCCCAAAACCTGAAGCCTTCAGGGCAACGCAAAAAGCCCGCATGCGAACATGCGGGCTTTTCTAAAATTCCTGGCTCCCCGAGCAGGGCTCGAACCTGCGACCTGCGGATTAACAGTCCGTCGCTCTACCAACTGAGCTATCAGGGAACATCAGAGAAAGCGATGATAAATCTATTTTCCCGCGGCGTCAACACCAAGAAACAGGGAAAGGGCTCCCCGCCCTATCCCTCTCTCCCCACGGATCAACCGTTGCGGGTTTCCACCTGCACCAGTTGCGCCGGCGCTGCGGCCTCCACCGCCGCTGCCGCCACGTCGCGGCGGCGCGGGCCATGCGGCACCATCGGTTCAGCGGCAGGTTCAACCTGATTGGATGCCGGCTTGGTAGCCACCATCACCAGGCCGCCCAGATCCAGCTGCTTGCTCTCTTCGGCGGCAGGCTTGGTCTCGACCGGAACTATGATCGCCTCGGCTTCAACCTCGGCCGCCGGCGCTTGCACCGCAACTGCCTCGACAACCGCTTCGACCGGCTCGGCCACGGCCACGACCACAGCCTCGGCTTGAGGCGCGAGCTCGGCGACGACCGGCTCCGTTTCGGCAACTTGAACCTGCGCCGGAACCTGTTCCTGCTCGACCGCCGCAGGGACGACAGCTTCCGCTTCCCTCATGGGCTCAACCGCGGCAACAGGCGCCTCCACGACCGCCTCGGCTACGACCTCCGCCTGGACTGGCGCGACATCGGCCAGCTGCGGCTTGGACTCCGCCGCCTCCACCGCAGTCTCCACCGCCACGGCGGCGGCCGCTGCCGCTGCCGGCTCCGAGGAAGCCTCGGCGATGCCTTCCTGTTGAGCGTCCGGCGCATCGCGGCGGCGATCGCGGCGGCTGCGGCGGCGGCGGCGTTCGCCGCGCTCCTGCTGCTCGGCCTGCTCGCCCTCCAGCCCTTCCGCTCGCCATTCGTCCTGAACCGTCGGCTTTTCAGCCTCGACCGGCGTGGCTGCCGCCGGCGGTTGCTGACGACGGCGCGGCTCCTGCTGCGGCTTGTCCTGCTTGTCAGCGACTACGCGCTCCTCGCGCGGCGCCTGCTCGCGAACTTCCTTGGCCTCGCGCGGCTCGCGGGCCTCGCGTTCGCGGCGGCGGTTGCCGCGCGGCTCGCGCGGCTGCTCATTGCGCTCTTCGCGGTCGCGGCTCGGCGCCTCCTTTCGTTCGGCGCGCTCGCCGTCCTTGCGTTCGTCCTGGCGGCGCGGCTTGACCTCGTCCTGCTGGACATGGCGGCGCTGCTCGTGCTCGCGGCGGGCCTGGCCGCCGGCGCGGCGCTCTTGCTGACGCTGGCGATTGCCGCGCTGCTCGTTGCCGCGGGAGGAGGATTGGGCCGGCTTCTTCTTGGCGTCCTGGGCCGGCGCTTGCTCCGGCTCGGCGAACAGACCCTTGAACCAGGAAGCGATGCCTGCGAACAAGCCCGTCTGGACCGCCGGCTTAGCCGCCGCGGCGCTGACGCTCGGCGCCGGCTGCTGCGGCGTGATGCCCTTGACTGCGGCCTCTTGACGCTCCACCTTCGGCTTTTCCTGGCCGAAGTTGGTGATCACATCTTCCTCCTGCACTTCGACTCGGGTGTAGCTCGGCGCTTCGCCCAGTTCGGCCACATCGTCGTGGCGCACGCGCACGATCTTGTAGTGCGGGGTTTCCAGGTGGATGTTCGGAATCAGCACGACGTCGACATCCAGACGCTCTTCGATCGAGTGGATCTCGGCGCGCTTCTCGTTCAGCAGGAAGGTGGCCACATCCACCGGCACCTGCGCGTGGACCGCGCCGGTATTTTCCTTCATCGCCTCTTCCTGAATGATGCGCAGGATGTGCAGCGCCGACGATTCGGTGCCGCGGATGAAACCGATGCCGTGGCAACGCGGACATGGCTCGTGGCTGGTCTCGCCCAAAGACGGCTGCAGACGCTGGCGGGACAGCTCCAGCAGGCCGAAGCGGGAAAGCTTGCCCATCTGCACGCGGGCGCGGTCGTGCTTCAGAACGTCGCGCAGGCGGTTTTCCACGTCGCGCTGGTTCTTCGGGTTCTCCATGTCGATGAAGTCGATCACCACCAGGCCGCCCAGGTCGCGCAGGCGCAGCTGGCGGGCGATTTCTTCCGCCGCTTCCAGGTTGGTCTTGACCGCGGTTTCCTCGATGTCGGCGCCCTTGGTGGCGCGAGCCGAGTTCACGTCGATGGAGACCAGCGCTTCGGTGTGGTCGATCACGATGGCGCCGCCGGACGGCAGCTGCACACTGCGCGAGAAGGCGGTTTCGATCTGGTGTTCGATCTGGAAACGGGAGAACAGCGGCACATGATCCTTGTACACCTTCACACGCGACAGCATGTTCGGCATCACATGGCTCATGAACTGGCGGGCCTGATCGTGGATTTCCTCGGTGTCGATCAGCACTTCGCCGATGTCCGGATGGAAATAGTCGCGAATCGCGCGGATCACCAGGCTGCCTTCCTGCAGGATCAGGAACGGCGCGGACTGCGCGCCGGCGGCGCCCTCGATGGCGCGCCACAGCTGCATCAGGTAGCCGAGGTCCCACTGCAGCTCTTCCAGATTGCGGCCGATGCCGGCGGTGCGCGCGATCAGGCTCATGCCGTGCGGCACTTCCAGCTGGCCCAACAGATCCTTCAGTTCCTGGCGCTCTTCGCCCTCGATGCGGCGCGATACGCCGCCGCCGCGCGGGTTGTTCGGCATCAGCACCAGGTAACGGCCGGCCAGGCTGATGTAGGTGGTCAGCGCCGCGCCCTTGTTGCCGCGCTCGTCCTTCTCCACCTGCACCACCACTTCCATGCCTTCGCGCAACACATCCTGAATGCGCGGACGGCCGCCTTCATAGCCCTGGAAATAGGAGCGTGACACCTCCTTGAACGGCAAGAAGCCGTGGCGTTCGGTGCCGTAATCGACAAAGCAGGCTTCCAGCGAGGGCTCGATGCGGGTGATCACGCCCTTGTAGATGTTGCCCTTGCGCTGCTCCTTGCCTACGGTCTCGATATCGAGGTCGACAAGCTTCTGCCCATCGACGATGGCGACGCGCAGCTCTTCAGCCTGCGTCGCGTTGAACAACATACGTTTCATTTACATTCCTTGCGCAGCACTCACGCAAGGACGCAGCCAGTATTTGACGGCCCAGTGACTAAGATGGGCGCTTTCCGAAAGAAGTGTCGAGGTAAAGATCGAGAAAAACAGGTTTGCTATGAAAGCCGACTTCCTGATTTGGGTCACATGCAGCCCCGCGATTCTGTGCGCAACCGGCGCATCGGCGTTGTCGCCGATCCCGCCGACACGGCGGGACAAACATTGCAGGACGGCTGGCATGCCGGGTCAAACTTCGCTGCGAAATCTCCCGACTGGCTTGGCATCGAGAGAGGGAATACTCGTGAGTGCGTTATGCGTATAAATGCATTACCATCGCTACTTTTCGGTGAGCGAGTTAACCTTGGCCGCGGCTGCTGTGAATGGCATCAGGCCAGGAGTTGGCTCCTGCCGGCCATTCCGGATTGCCGCGGCAGCATCACGCGAAACTAGCCGTGATCTTGGTTTTCCGACTGCCGCCCGCACGGGGTGCCACGCACCGCGGACAGCCCCACAAGTATAAGCAATATGACAGACATTCGCAAAGATTCCGTAACCTTCCTCGAAGTGGGCGCGGAAGACGCCGGCCAACGGCTGGACAATTATCTGCAGCGCCTGCTCAAGGGCGTGCCCAAGAGCCACATCTACCGCATCCTGCGCTCCGGAGAGGTCAGAGTGAACAAGGGCCGCGTCGACGCCAGCTACCGCGTGGCGGAGGGCGACACCCTGCGCATCCCGCCGATCCGCATCGCCGAGCGCGCGGAAAAAAACGTGCCCGCCGCCACCTTCCCGGTAGTCTATGAGGACGATGCGCTGCTGGTGATCAACAAGCCCGCCGGCGTCGCCGTGCATGGCGGCAGCGGCGTATCCTTCGGCGTGATCGAACAACTGCGCCGCGCCCACCCGGACTGGCGCTACCTGGAACTGGTGCACCGGCTGGACCGCGAGACCTCCGGCTTGTTGATGCTGGCCAAGAAACGCTCCGCGCTGACCAAGCTGCACGACATGATGCGCGACAACGTGCCGGACAAGCGCTATCTGGCGCTGGCCGCCGGCCTGTGGCCTGAAAACGTCAAGCAGGTGAAGCTGCCACTCTTCAAGTTTCATACGCCAGACGGCGAACGGCGGGTGAAGATCGCTGAAGGCGACGACGGCCAGTACGCCCACACCAACTTCGCCATCCAGCAGCGCTACACTGAATTCACGCTGATGGAAGCGCACCTTCGCACCGGCCGCACCCACCAGATCCGGGTGCACATGCAGGCCAACGGCTGCGCCATCGCCGGCGACGAAAAGTACGGCGATTTCGCGCTCAACAAAGAGCTGGCCCGCCGCGGCCTGAAACGGATGTTCCTGCACGCGAAAAGCCTGACCCTGCCGCATCCGCTGACCGGCGCGCCGCTGAAGCTGGAGGCGCCGCTGCCGGCGGAGCTGCAGAAGTTCCTGAAAACTCTGGAGCCGCGCTGATGCGAGAATTCGACCTGGTAGTATTCGACTGGGACGGCACGCTGATGGATTCCACCGCCCACATCGTGAACGCCATTCAGCAGGCCTGCCGGGAACTGGCGCTGCCCGTTCCGGGCCGCGAGGCCGCCAGCCACGTGATCGGCCTGCGCCTGGCGGAGGCGATGGGGCAATTCTGCCCTGGCGAACACGCCGGCAAGCTGCCCGCGCTGGTCGACGCCTTCCGCCGCCACTACCAGGCCGACCTGGACCGCGTCACGCTGTTCGACGCCGCCCGCGGCACGCTGGACGCCATCCGCGCCAAGGGCGTCTTCGTCGCCATCGCCACCGGCAGCAGCCGCGCCGGCTTGGAGCGCGCGCTGGCCGCCGCCGGCATAGCCGAGCTGTTCGACGCCACCCGCACCGTCGACGAATGCCACTCCAAGCCGCACCCGGACATGCTGCTGCAACTGACCGACTTCTTCGGCGTGGCCGCCGAGCGCGCCGTAATGGTGGGCGACACCAGCCACGACCTGCTGATGGCCAGCCATGCCGGCTGCCACGGCGTCGGCATCAGCCACGGCGCACACGACTGCGCGGAGCTTACCCGCTGCCAGCCGCGCTCCATCGTCCACTCCCTGCCCGAACTGTCCTCATGGCTGCTCCCCAGGCTAGGCTGATCTGCGCCTCCAGCCTCCTGCTCGACGGCGGCCGCGGCCACCGCTTTGAAATCGAACAGGCGGACGGCAGCCGCCTGCCCGCCTTCGTGGTGCGCTATCAGGGGCAGCCGCGCGCTTATCTGAACCGCTGCCGCCACATCCCGGTGGAGCTGGACCTGCAGGATGGCAATCTGTTCGACCTCTCTGGCCACTACCTGATCTGCAGCATGCACGGCGCTCGCTATCGCCCCGACACCGGCTACTGCACCTGGGGACCCTGCCGAGGCCAATTTCTGGCCGCGCTCGACGTGTTCGAACGCGACGGCCAGGTCTGGCTGAATGTCATGCCCGCCTGATTTTTGCTAGACTCACGGGATTATCCCGGAGCAGACATCGAAAATGAGCGACACCCAGAACTGGGAACGGCAACTGCTGGAAAAACTGGCCTCCGCCGCCCTGGCGGAACAACGCCGCAGCCGGCAATGGAAAATCTTCTTCCGCCTGGCCTGGCTGGCCATCATCGGCCTGATCGCCGCCAGCCTGTTCATGCGCGGCGAAGAGAAAGCCGGCGGCCTGAGCGGCGGCCACACCGCGGTGATCGAGCTGGACGGCGCGATCACCAGCGAGAGCGACACCGGCAACAAGATGATCAAGGCGCTGGACCAGGCTTTCCGCGACAGCGGCACCAAGGGCGTGATCATAGACGCCAACAGCCCCGGCGGCAGCCCGGTGCTGTCCGGCATGGTCTACGATGAAATCCGGCGCCTGAAGAAGCTGCACGCCAATGTGCCGGTCTACGTGGTGGTCAGCGAAGTCTGCGCGTCGGGCTGTTACTACATCGCCGCCGCCGCGGACAAGATCTATGTTGACAAAGCCAGCATCGTCGGCTCCATCGGCGTGCTGTCCGATGGCTTCGGCTTCACCGGCGCGATGGAAAAGCTGGGCATAGACCGCCGGCTGAAGACCGCCGGCGAAAACAAGGCGATGGGCGACCCCTTCTCCCCCGTCAACCCCAAGCATGACGCCATCCGCCAGCTGCTGCTGGACGATATCCACGCGCAATTCATCCAGGCGGTGGAAACCGGCCGCGGCCAACGGCTGAAGAAAGACCCGCAACTGTTCAGCGGCATGGTGTGGCTGGGCGAAAAAGCCGTTCCGCTGGGCCTGGCCGACGGCTACGGCACTGTGGCCTCGGTGGCCCGCGACGTGGTGAAGGCGGACAAGACCGTGGACTTCACCCAGCAGGACGACTTCTCCAGCCGGGTGGCGCGCCGCATCGGCGTGCAATTCGCCGGCGGCGTGAAGTCGCTGTTCGACACCAAGCTGTTCTGAGCACGCGGAGGCGGATATGGCGTCGCGACGCAGGAAGCAGGAAGAAGAGCACGAGAACCATGAGCGCTGGCTGGTTTCCTACGCCGACTTCATCACTCTGCTGTTCGCCTTCTTCGTGGTGATGTACGCCATTTCCTCTCTGAACGAGGGCAAATACCGGGTGATGTCTTCCGCCATCATGGACGCCTTCCGCAGCGGAACCACGATCACGGTGCAGACCACGCCGCCCACCGGCGGCGCCAACACCATGGTGGAGATTCCCCAGACCAAGCCCATCGCCAAGACCGCCTCCCGCAACCGCAAGGCAGAGGAAGCCGCCAAGCTGGGCCAGTTGACGCAGAACCTGGCCAAGGCGCTGAGCCCGCTGGTGCAAAGCGGCGAGGTGACCATCACCCAGAGCAATCAGGGCATCAACATCGACATCCGCGACAGCGCACTGTTCGCCGTCGGCCAAGCCGTGCCCAACCAGCAATCGCTGCCGCTGATGTCCAATATGGCCAAGCTGCTGGCCGGCGTGGACAACGCCATCAAGGTGGAGGGCTTCACCGACGATGTGCCCATCCGCACGCCGGTCTTCCCCTCCAACTGGGAGCTGTCCGCCGCCCGCGCCGGCGGCGTGGTGAGGCTGTTCCAGGAAAACGGCATCAACCCCCAGCGCATGGTAGCGGTCGGCCACGGCGCCAACCTGGCGGTCGCCGACAACGCCACCGCGGAAGGCCGCGCCCGCAACCGGCGCGTCACCATCTCCGTGCAGGCCGACACTTTCGCCGAACCGGCCGCCGAAAACTCAGCCCCCGTCGCCGCATCGCCCAGCCACAACACCCCCACCCCAACCGAGGTAAGACCATGAGCACCCCCCTCCCCCACGCCACGCTGGAACAGCTGTTCCTCAACGCCCGCACCCACAGCCACTGGCAACCGCGTCCGGTAGGCGATGAGCTGCTGCGCCAACTGCACGATCTGCTGAAGCAGGCGCCCACCAGCGCCAACTGTTCCCCGGCCCGCTTTGTCTTCGTCAAGAGCGCCGAGGCCAAGGCCAAGTTGAAGCCCTGCCTGGCCGAAGGCAACGTCGACAAGACCATGGCCGCGCCGGTATGCGTGATCGTCGCCCACGATCCGCGCTTCTATGAGCACCTCCCGCAGCTGTTCCCCCACGCCGACGCCAAAAGCTGGTTCGAAGGCAATCAGCCGCTGATCGACACCACCGCCTTCCGCAACGGCACGCTGCAGGGCGCTTACCTGATCCTGGCCGCCCGCTCGCTGGGCCTGGATTGCGGCCCGATGTCCGGCTTCGACAACGCCGCCGTGGACGCCGCCTTCTTCCCGGATGGCCGCTTCAAGTCCAACTTCCTGATCAATCTGGGCTACGGCGCGGCCGACAAGCTGTTCCCGCGCTCGCCCCGCTTCTCGTTCGAGCAAGCCTGCCAGATTCTCTGAGCCGACAATTGACGCTGGCCTGATCGCGATGCCCGGTTATAATGCCGGGCATTTGTCTGCCCGGAGAATGCCATGCTGTACCCGCTGCTGCGCCCGCTGCTGTTTAAACTCGACGCGGAAACCGCCCACGAGCACACGCTGAAGATGCTCGACCGCGCGCATCGGCTGCATCTGACTCCGCTGGCCGCCTCGCCCGCCATCCATCAGCCGGTGCAGGCGATGGGCTTGACCTTTCCCAACCCGGTGGGCCTCGCCGCCGGCCTGGACAAGAACGGCGCCCACATCGACGCGCTGGCGGCGCTGGGTTTCGGCTTCATAGAGATCGGCACCGTCACCCCCCGTCCCCAGGACGGCAACCCCAAGCCGCGCCTGTTCCGCCTGCCGGAACACGAAGCCATCATCAACCGCATGGGCTTCAACAATCTCGGCGTAGCCGCGCTGCTGGACCATGTCCGCCACTGCGAATTCAAGGGCGTGCTGGGCATCAATATCGGCAAGAACGCGATCACGCCGATAGAGAACGCCGTGGATGACTATCTGGCCTGCCTGGATCAGGTTTACGCCGCCGCCAGCTACGTCGCCGTCAACATCTCCTCGCCCAACACCAAGAACCTGCGCCAACTGCAGCAAGGCGACGAGCTGGGCAAGCTGCTGGCCGCGCTGAAGCAGCGGCAACAAGCCCTGGCCGACAAGCACGGCCGCTACGTGCCGCTGGCGGTGAAGATCGCCCCGGATCTCGACGACGAACAGATCGCCGAAATCGCCCGCCTGCTGACCGGAAACGGCATAGACGGCATCATCGCCACCAACACCACGCTGTCGCGCCGGGAAGTCGCCGGCCATCCCCTGGGAAACGAGGCCGGCGGCCTGTCCGGCGCGCCGGTGCGCAGCCGCTCCACAGAAGTCATACGCAAACTGTACAAGGAACTTGGCGGCGCTCTGCCTATCATAGGAGTTGGCGGCATCCTTTCCGGCAGCGACGCCGTGGAAAAACTGGATGCCGGCGCCAGCCTGGTGCAGCTGTACAGCGGCCTGATCTATCGCGGACCGGAGCTGATCGGCGAATGCGCGCGGGCGGCGGCGCAACATCTACAAGCTCGCAACTAAAGTCAAGAATGGAGCAGGAAAAATGATTTCTTCCCTCAGCCGCATCACCCTGATCGGCCTGCTGAGCGCAGGCGCGCTCACCGGCTGCGCGACGTCCGATTCGGCAGCCGTTTACTCCAAGGGCCAGATGCGCCAAGCGCAGACCGTCCAGTTCGGCACCGTTCTGTCGGTGCAGAATGTGAAGATGGAAGGCCAGAACAATGAACTGCTGACGCTGGGCGGCGCCGCGCTGGGCGGCCTGGCCGGCAGCAACATCGGCGGCGGCAAGGGCCAAATCGCCGGCGGCATCGTCGGCGCGCTGGCCGGCGGCTTCGGCGCCCAGGCCGCTCAACGAGGAATGACAAAAAACGCGCTTGAAATCACCGTCAAGCTGGATTCCGGCCGCACCGTCTCCATCGTTCAGGAAGCCGACATCCCCTTCGTGGTCAATCAGCGCGTCAAGCTGCTGAGCGGCGGCGGCAACGACCGCGTCGTTCCCTACTGAGCGCCCCGCCGCCCATAACGAAACAGGCCCAATCGGGCCTGTTTTTTCATGCGCCGGCTTAACTCAATCCGGTTCCTGCATGGCCTGCCATCTCCCGCCGTACAGCATCTGCAGCGGACGGTAGCCGGACTTGTACGCCATCTTGCGGCAATCGGCGATCCAGTAACCCAGATAGACATAGCTCAGCCCCAGCATGCGCGCCTGCTCCACCTGCCACAACACGTTGTAGACCCCCAGACTGGCTTGCGTGTCCTCGGGATCGTAAAATGTGTAGACAGCGGACAGACCATCCATCAGCCGGTCCACCAGGCTGACCATCTTCAACTCGCCATTGAGGCGGAATTCCGCGAGATGGCTATCCACTCCGCTTTTCAGGATGAATTCAGAGTACTGCTGGGCATCGTCGTCCGACATGCCGCCGCCCGCATGGCGGCTTTGCTGGTACCACCGGTAGAGGGCGTAATGCTCGGCGTCGAAACCAAGAGGCAACCAACGCGCGCTCATTTCCGCTCCGCGTCGCCATACACGCCGCTGGGTACGGTTGGGCCGGAACTGGTCTACCGGCAATCGCACCGGAATGCAGGCTTGGCAAGCGTCGCAGTAAGGCCGATAGGTATAGAGTCCGCTGCGGCGGAAACCCAACCGGACCAACTGGCTGTAAACGCCGCTATCTATCGCTTCGGCCGGAATCGCCACTTGGGAGCGCGCCTGCCGTCCAGACAGATAGCTGCAAGGATACGGCGCCGTGGCGTAGAAATGGATGGCCGCGACCTGGCCGGCTTCACGATGACTCATGGCGGTAATGGTAGTCCCACATCTGATCCGGCTGAGGCTGCCGGATCTTCTCTTTCAGAGTAGCAAGAAAAACATCGCGCGCTATCAACCTCGCGCCCAGGCTTGCCAAGTGCTCGGTATACATCTGGCAATCCACCATTTCCACACCCTGGGCGCGCAGATGGCGGGCCATGTGAACAAAAGCCAGCTTGGACGCGTCGCGCCGGCGAGAAAACATCGATTCGCCGTAGAACATCTGGCCGATGGAGACGCCGTACAAGCCGCCAACCAGAACGCCATCCATCCAGGTTTCGAAGCTGTGCGCGTACCCCAGCTGATGCAATCGACAATAGGCGGCCACCATTTCCGGCACGATCCAGGTGCCATCCTGGCCGTCGCGCGGCTGGGAACAGGCGCGCATCACCTCTTCAAAAGCGGTGTCCACGCGGATTTCGTAGTCGAGATTGCGCAAAGCCTTGGCCAGCGAGCGGCTGATCTTGACCTCATCGGTCAGCAGCGCCATCCGCGGCGCCGGCGACCACCACAGGATGGGCTCGCCTTCGGAAAACCAGGGGAAAATGCCTTCGGAATAGGCAGTGAGAATGCGCCGTGAAGACAAATCGCCGCCAGCGGCCAGCAAACCGTTGGGATGACCGAGGGCCTGCGACACCGGCGGGAAGACAGGCTCGGGACCGAGCCAGGGAATCATCCGCGTCGGCCGCTCTTGCCCAGGCAGTCCGGACACTCGCCGTACATGTACAGCGCGTGCTCGACGATGCGGAAACCATGCTGCTCGGCGATGCGATCCTGCAGCGCTTCGATCTCGGGATCGAAGAACTCGACCACCTTGCCGCAGCTGACACACACCATGTGGTCATGGTGGCCGCCCTGGTTCAGCTCGTACACCGCCTTGCCGGTTTCGAAATGGTGGCGCACCAGGATGCCGGCCTGCTCGAATTGGGTCAGCACGCGATAAATGGTGGCCAGACCGATGTCGATGTTTTCCGCAAGCAGCTTGCGATACACGTCTTCGGCGGACATGTGGCCGGCATCGCCCTGCTCGAACAGATCGAGGATTTTCAGGCGCGGGCCGGTGGCTTTCAGGCCGATATCTTTGAGGTGACTGGCTTTGCTCATCGTGATATAAAGTGTGTCGGTTTTCGAATCATGATAAAGCCTTTTGACGGCTTTGCCTAATTACAGCCTCATAAACGTTTGAGTCAATCGGAGTACCATGCGCGCCCTGATTTTCGCCGCCGTCATCGCAGTCGCCGGCTGCAGTTCGATGAATCCGCTCGACTGGAGCCACCGCGTGGAAGTCCAGCAAGGCAATTACGTAACCCAGGACGCGGTCGCCAAGCTCAAGCCCGGCATGACGCGCTCCCAGGTGCGCTTCTTGCTTGGCACCCCGCTGCTCACCGATCCCTTCCACGCCAATCGCTGGGACTACAAGTATAGCGACGCCAAGGGCGGCAAGGTGAATCCATCCAGCAACAAGCTGCTGACCGTCTACTTCAACGGCGACATTCTGGACCGCGTCGAGGGCAATGCCCAAGCCGCGCCGCCAGCCAAGCAGCTTGACGCCTCCGCTCCTGCGCAAGAGGCCAAGTGACCATGCGCCCGCAGAATATCGTCATCGTCGGCGCGTCGGGCCGCATGGGCCGCGCGCTGATCGAATCCGTGCTGAATACCGAGGGCGTGCGGCTGCACGCCGCGATCGACCGCGCCGATTCTGGCTTTATCGGCCAGGACGCGGGCCTGTTCTGCGGCCGCGGCAGCGGCGTTTCCATCAGCTCCGACTTCATCTCCGCGCTTGACGGCGCCGACGCGGTCATCGACTTCACCCGCCCGGAAGGCACGCTGGAGCATATGCTGGCCTGCGTGGAGCGCGGCGTGCGCATGGTGATCGGCACCACCGGCTTCGACGACGCCGGCAAAACCGCCATCCGAGAGGCGTCGGACAAGATCGGCATCGTATTCGCCGCCAACTTCAGCGTAGGCGTCAACCTGACCTTCAAGCTGCTGGACATGGCCGCGCGGGTGCTGGACGAAGGCTACGACATTGAAATCATCGAGGCCCACCACCGCTTCAAAGTGGACGCGCCGTCCGGCACCGCGCTGCGCATGGGCGAAGTCATCGCCGACGCGCTGGGCCGCGATCTGAAGCAATGCGCAGTCTATGGCCGCGAGGGCGTGACCGGCGAGCGCGACCCGCAAACCATAGGCTTCGCCACCGTGCGCGGCGGCGACGTGGTGGGCGACCATACCGCGCTGTTCGCCGCGTTGGGCGAGCGAGTGGAAATCAGCCACAAAGCGTCCAGCCGCGCCACCTTCGCCAACGGCGCGGTGCGCGCCGCGCGCTGGCTGTCCATGCGACCCCACGGCCTGTTCGACATGCAGGACGTGCTTGGCCTGCGCTAAGCCAGACGGGAAGGGCCCAGCCCTTCCCCTTTCCCGATGCGCGTCCGCACTCTCCTCCTCATTCTGCTCCCGCTGCTAGGACTCACGGCGCTCGCCTCCCTGCTGCACCACAGCCATCTGCAAACCGCCAGCCTTCTATCGCTGAGCCCTCAACCGCCACTGGAGTGGCAACTGCTGCTAGAGCTTCGCCTGCCGCGACTGCTTGCCGCCGCCTCCGCCGGCGCGCTGCTCTCCAGCGCCGGCTGCGCCGTGCAGGCCCGCTTCCGCAACCCGCTAGCGGAACCAGGCCTCATCGGCATAAACAGCGGCGCGGCGCTGGCCGCCGCGCTGGCGCTGAGCCTTGGTGCCGGCCTGTACGGCGTCGCCGTCGCCGGCTTTTTCGGCGGGCTCGGCGCCTTGTTGCTGATCAAGCTGCTGGGGGAAGATCAGGACGGCAATCGGCTCATCCTTAGCGGACTCGCCGTCAGCACCCTGCTCGGCAGCCTGTTGACCCTGCTGATCACCTTGTTGCCTGACGGATCGCTGCGGGCGGTCACGTTCTGGCTGATGGGCAGTTTCGCCGGGGCGGAATGGCCGCTGGCGCTGACGCTGGCGCTTGCCGCGCCGCTGATCTGGCTGGCGCTATTCCGCCACTGGCGTTTCCTGAACGCGCTGCAGCTGGGAGAAGACGCGGCCTTTTACCTGGGCTTTTCCGTGCGCGGACAGGAATGGCGCATCGTGCTGCTGGCCGCGCTGGCGGCAGGCTTGGTGGTGTCCGGCTGCGGCATGATAGGCTTCGTCGGCCTGATGGCGCCGCATCTGGCGCGCCAGTTGGTCGGCAGCGACTCGCGCCGCCTGCTGGCCGTGTCCCCGCTGCTGGGCGCCTGGCTCACCGTTAGCGCCGACTGGCTGTCCCGATCGCTGCTGGCGCCGGCGGAGTTGCCCGTCGGCGTGATCACCAGCCTGCTGGGGGCGCCGTTTTTCCTGTGGCTGCTGCGCAGCCAAAGGCCGCGCCATGCTTGAGGCGCGTAGACTGTCGCTGAGCAAGCGCGGCCGGCGGCTGCTGGACAACGTCTCCTTGACGCTCAGTCCCGGCGAACTGCTGATCGTGCTGGGCCCCAACGGCGCGGGCAAGAGCACCTTGCTCAAACTGCTGTCCGGCCTGTGGCGCGCCGATGCCGGCGACATCCTCCTCTCCGGCCATCCGCTGGCCGCCATGCGCGGCGCCGAGCTTGCGGGCTGGCGCGCCGTCGTCGAGCAACACTCCGTCACGCCCGCCGGCTGGCGCGGCGAAGAGCTGGTCGCCGCCGGCGCGTATCTCTACCCCGCATCCCCTCCCTCGCTCGTCAGAAATACCGTCGCGGATGCGCTGCGCCTGACCGAAGCGGAGGAACTGGCCTCCCTGCGGCTGACAGAGCTGTCCGGCGGCCAGAGGCAGCGCCTGCAATTGGCTCGGGCGCTCTGCCAATTGTTGCTTTCTCCCCGCCCTGAACGCTATCTGCTGCTGGATGAGCCCACCGCGGCGCAAGATTTCGCGATGGCGGACACCCTGATGGCCCGAACCAGGGAGCTCGCCCGGCGGCTGAACATCGGCGCCCTGGCCGTGGTGCACGATCTCAACTTGGCCTTGCGTCATGGCGACCGGGTTCTGCTGCTGAATGATGGCCGCTCAGCCGGCTGCGGAGTGGTCGACGACATGATGCGGCTGGACCGGCTGGAAACGGTTTACGGCATTCGCCTGGCTGAGCTCAGCCACCCCGAACAATCATTGCGCGCCTTCGTTCCCCTGTCCGCCACCCATTCGCCCAAAGCCTGATCCATATTGCATTCGCGGGGCAAACCTGCGATCCTGACTATCTCGCATCCGTGATCGGAAGAGAGTAGACATGCCGCTGCTAGCCGCCCTGCAATCGCTTCCCAACCAGTTCTGTGGCGAAGGCATCAACCACGAGGACCAGACCTTCACCGGCTGCCTGCACTGGCAGGCGCTGCCCGGCCAGCGCGCGCTGCTGCTGCACTACACCGCCAGCGGCACCGACGGCGAGATCCTGCATCGGGAAACCACCCTGCTCGGCTACCTGCCGGACGGCACCCTCTGCCTGTGGCCGGTGATGGACGAGCTGCCCTACGTGCTGGCCCACCCGGCGATACGCCAGGCGGAAGGCGGCCATGGCGTGCTCGAGGTGGTCTTCGCCAGCGGTCCGCGCAGCCTCTCCGAGCACTTCCGCCAGGAAGTCACCCTACGCATCGAAGCCAATGGCCAGCTATTGTATGCCCACGCCTGGGGCGAGCCCAACGGCAGCTTCGAAGACCGTTCCTATTGCCGGCTGTCGCCGGTTGCCGGCACTGCCTGAGCTGAATTCAAAGCTCCCGCTCGGCAGAAAGGCGGCGCGACGGCGAGAATGCGCCGCGAATAAAAAACGGACGACACCCCGTGTCGTCCGTTTTCCTTGAGACGCCTGCGCCTCAAGCGGTTTCAGGCTCCCGAATCGCCTGCACCTCGTACACCTGCTTCACCTCTCCATTGCCATCTACGCTCTCCAGCCTGACGTCGAAGCCCCACAGCCGGCATACGTGCTTCAACACCTCCTGGGCGCTCTGCTCCTCCAACGGCCGGCGGTTGTGCATGGTGTGGCGCAACGTCAGGCTGCGGTCGCCGCGCATATTGACCGACCACACCTGGATATTGGGTTCGCGCGAGCCCAGATTGTACTGCTCGGCCAGCTTGCCGCGGATGTCTCGATACCCTTCCTCGTCGTGAATGCTGGAAATCTCCAGCTTGTCGTCGCGATCATCGTCGCAAATCGAGAAGAAACGGAAATCTCGGATCAGCTTGGGCGACAGGTATTGCGAGATGAAGCTCTCATCCTTGAAATTCCGCATCGCGAATTCCAGCGACTCGCGCCAATTGCTGCCCGCCAGGTCCGGAAACCAGGCGCGATCCTCGTCGGTGGGCTCCTCGCAAATGCGCTTGATGTCCTGGTACATCGAAAATCCCAGCGCATAAGGATTGATGCCGCTGTACCAGCGCGCAGTGACCGGCGGCTGCGATACAACATTGGTATGGCTTTGCAGAAACTCCAGCATGTAGCCGTCGGTGATCAGGCCCTTGTCGTACAAGCGGTTCATGATGGTGTAGTGCCAGAAGGTGGCCCACCCCTCATTCATCACCTGGGTCTGCCGCTGCGGATAGAAATACTGCGCCACCTTGCGCACGATCCGCACCACCTCTCGCTGCCAGGGCTCAAGCAAGGGCGCGGATTTCTCGATGAAGTAGAGAATGTTCTCCTGCGGTTCAGCAGGGAAGCGCGGCGGAAGCTTGTCGCCGCCATCCTTGTCTCGCTTCGGTATGGTGCGCCACAGATCGTTCACCTGCATCTGCAGGTATTGCTCCCGCTCCTCCTGGCGGGCCTGCTCCTTGGCCAGGGAAAGCTTCTGTGGACGCTTGTAGCGATCCACCCCGTAATTCATCAGCGCGTGGCAGGAGTCCAGCAGCTCCTCTACTTCATCTATGCCGTAGCGCTCCTCGCATTTCATGATGTAGCTCTTGGCGAACACCAGATAATCGATGATGGCTGAAGCGTCGGTCCAGGAGCGGAACAGGTAGTTGCCCTTGAAGAAGCTGTTGTGGCCATAGGCGGCGTGGGCGATCACCAACGCCTGCATCATCATGGAGTTTTCCTCCATCAAATAGGCGATGCACGGATTGGAGTTGATCACGATTTCGTAAGCCAGGCCCATCTGGCCGCGCTTGTAGCTTTTCTCGGTGGAAACGAAATGCTTGCCATAGCTCCAGTGGTGGTAATTGACCGGCATGCCTACCGAGGCGTAGGCATCCATCATCTGTTCGGCGGTGATGATTTCCAACTGGTTGGGGTAAACGTCCAGTTTGAATTCGTCTACTGCGATCGCGCGGATGGCGCGGTCGTATTCGCCGATCAGATCGAAAGTCCATTCCGACCCGGTGGAAATCGGCGCCATGCCCTCCCCCTTGCGCGTCCGTTTCATGCCGACACCCTCCCATTCGCCGGCTGGCGCTTGAACAGTTCGCGGAAAACCGGATAGATATCCGAAGCGGAGCGTATTTTCTGCATCGCGAACTGCGGACATTGAGCCTTGACCTTCAGGTACTCGTACCACAGGTTCTGCGGCTCACCCTCGGTGATTTCGATGTAGGCGAAATACTGGCAATACGGCAGCAGGCTCTCCTCCAGAATGCGGCCGCAGTTGGCGGAATCGCTGTCCCAGTTGTCGCCATCCGACGCCTGGGCGGCATAGATGTTCCACTCGCTGCTGGCGTAGCGCTTGCGGACGATATCGCTCATCAGGTTAAGGGCCGACGACACCACGGTGCCGCCGCTTTCGCGAGAGTGGAAGAAGTCCTGCTCGTTGACCTCCACCGCGCTGGTATGGTGGCGGATGAACACCACCTCGATTTTTTCATAATTGCGCTGCAAAAACATGTACAGCAGGATGAAGAATCGCTTGGCCATGTCTTTCTTCTGCTCGTCCATCGAGCCGGACACGTCCATGATGCAGAACATCACCGCTTGGCTGGTCGGCTTGGGCTGCTTGACGCGATTGTTGTAGCGCAGGTCGAACGGGTCTATCCACGGAATGCTGGCCAGCCGCTCCTTCATCTGGTGGATTCGTTGTCGCTTCTCCCGCACTTCGCGCGCATTGTCGTCGTCCGACTCGATCAACGTGTCGAGCTCTTCCTCGGCCTCGTCGATGCTGCTGAGCGTCGGCGCGGACATCGCCACCCGACGGGCCAGCGCCCCGCGCAGCGAACGCACGATGTTGATGTTGGTCGGCGTGCCGTCGTTGGTATAGCCCGCGCGCACCGTTTTCAGTTCCTCGATTCCCATCAACTGGGTTTTGACCAAGTTAGGCAGAGCCAGATCGTCGAAGAACACGTTCATGAACTCCTCGCGCGACAGCTGGAACACGAAGTCGTCTTCGCCTTCTCCGTCCTGGCTGGCCTTGCTGCCGCCCCCGCCCCCGCCCCCTTGAGGCCGGGGGATGCGGTCGCCCTTGATGAACTCCTCGTTGCCGGGATGAACGTTCTCCCATACCCCGCCCTTGCCGTGATGGAAGTTGGGTTCGGAAATGTCCTTCACCGGAATGGAAACCTTTTCCCCGCTTTCGATATCGGTGATGCTCCGTCCCTTGATCGCCTTGGAGACGGCTTCCTTGATTTGCGCCTTGAAACGGCGAAGAAAGCGTTCGCGATTGACCGCCGACTTATTCTTGCCGTTGAGGCGTCTGTCTATGATGTGGGACATAGCCACCTCTCTGGCGCGCGGCACACCTCAACGGGCTCCTGTCCTGGAGCCCGCGGCCAGATGCCGCGCGCGGTTGTGTCTCCTTGTCGCCGAGCCTCCCGGGCCCGGCGCCGCCCTCCGGCCCGGCTTGCCGCGCCGGGCCGGTCGCGGCGGCTTATGAGGACTTGCGCACTCGCAGATACCATTCGCACAGCAGTCGCACCTGCTTGGCGGTATATCCCTTCTCCACCATGCGGTTGACAAAGTCTTCATGCTTCTTGGCATCCTCGGCGCTGGCCTTGGCGTTGAAGGAGATCACCGGCAGCAGTTCTTCGGTGTTGGAGAACATCTTCTTCTCTATCACCGTGCGCAGCTTCTCGTAGCTGGTCCAGGTCGGATTCTTGCCGCCGTTGTTAGCCCGGGCCCGCAACACGAAGTTGACGATCTCGTTGCGGAAATCCTTGGGATTGGAAATCCCCGCGGGTTTCTCAATCTTTTCCAGCTCGGCATTCAACGAAGTGCGATCGAATATTTCGCCAGTATCCTGATCGCGATACTCCTGATCCTGGATCCAATAATCGGCGAAAGTGACGTAACGATCGAAAATGTTCTGGCCATATTCGGAATAACTTTCCAGATAAGCGGTCTGGATTTCCTTGCCGATGAATTCAACGTATTTCGGTGCCAGATACTCCTTCAGGAAAGTCAGGTATTTCTGTTCTGTTTCCGCCGGGAACTGCTCGCGCTCCACCTGCTGCTCGATTACGTACAGCAGATGCACCGGGTTGGCCGCAACCTCGCTGTGATCGAAATTGAACACCTTGGACAGGATCTTGTAGGCGAAGCGGGTGGACAGTCCTGCCATGCCTTCGTCGACGCCTGCGTAGTCGCGGTATTCCTGCAACGACTTAGCCTTGGGATCGGTATCCTTCAGATTGTCGCCGTCGTACACCTGCATCTTGCTGTACAAACTGGAATTTTCTGGCTCCTTCAGCCGCGACAGCACCGCGAATTGAGCCATCATCTTCAGCGTGCCCGGCGCGCACGGGGCCTTGCCCAGCGAGGAGTTGCGGATCAGCTTGTCGTAAATCTTGATTTCCTCGGCCACGCGCAGGCAGTACGGCACCTTGACGATGTAAATCCGGTCGAGGAAGGCCTCGTTGTTCTTGTTGTTGCGAAACTGCTTCCACTCGCTCTCGTTGGAGTGGGCCAGGATGATGCCGTCAAAGGGAATCGCGCCGAAACCCTCGGTGCCCTTGAAGTTGCCTTCCTGGGTGGCGGTCAGCAGCGGGTGCAACACCTTGATCGGAGCCTTGAACATTTCCACGAACTCAAGCAGGCCCTGATTGGCCAGGCACAGACCGCCGGAATAGCTGTACGCGTCCGGATCGTCTTGCGCGTACTTTTCCAGCTTGCGAATGTCCACCTTGCCCACCAGCGAACTGATGTCCTGATTGTTTTCGTCGCCCGGCTCGGTCTTTGCCACCGCCACTTGCCTGAGCACCGACGGATAACGCTTGACCACTCGGAACTGGCCTATGTCGCCATTGAATTCATGCAGCCGCTTCACCGCCCAAGGGCTGGGAATGGACTTCAAGTAGCGTCGCGGAATGCCGAACTGCTCCTCCAGAATGGCGCCATCCTCCTCGTAGTTGAACAAGGACAGCGGAGACTCGTTGACCGGGCTGCCCTTCAGGCAATAGAACGGAACCAGCTCCATCAACTCCTTCAATTTCTCCGCGATGGACGACTTGCCGCCGCCCACAGGCCCCAGCAGATAGAGGATTTGTTTCTTCTCTTCCAGCCCTTGAGCCGCATGGCGGAAATAGGCAACCACCTGCTCGATCACCTCCTCGGTGCCGTAAAAATCGCGGAACGCCGGGTAAACCTTGATGACTTTGTTGGAGAAAATGCGGGACAGGCGCGAGTCGTGGCGGGTATCCACCAGCTCCGGCTCGCCGATGGCGGTCAGCATGCGCTCAGCCGCGGTGGCATAGGCACCCGGATCTTTCTTGCACAGCTCCAGATACTCCTGGATCGTGTACTCCTCCTCGCGGGTCTTGTCGTATCGCACTGCGTAGTGACTGAAGATATCCGGGTGCATGACTCTCTCCTGGCTGGTAGCAGGGGCTGGGCGCGCTGCGAGTCGCAATCGGCCTTTCCCCTTGCTGAATTAGAGTGCTGAACTGTGTCTCCGGTTCTTTTTTGGGTATAGCATAGCGCCAATCCATTAGGCGCAACCATGAAGAACCGGATTCAGTCAGCGTCGAGAACATTGTGCGAGGGAAGCTATTGAATCAATGGATTTTTTTGAATTCTGATTTTTGTAACAATTGATGAAGCTTAGTAAATTCTTGTAATGGCTACCGAATTTAGTGCAAACCCGACCAAATATCTTTACTCTCAACTTTTCCGCTGCACGATTCGGACGCCGATTTCATATATCAAACCGCGCTGCACTTCATTGCAGCGCTTGACCTCCACCTCCGCCTCGAACGGCTTCCCTGAGGCGGCGCCTACGCCAGGCACCAGCACGATCACATTCAGACGCTCGCCATACTGCGGCACAAAGGCCGAGCGAAGCGCCATGCCATCCACGGACAGATCCACGCACTCCCCGTAAAAGGTCTGCCCGCTCAACAGCGACTTGATGCGGGCCTTGCACCCCATGCTGACCCTGCGGCCCCGCCGCCGATCGTAATACGCGTCAAATCTCGACACCCCGCATCCTCCCGCTCAGGTAGGCGCTCAGCCAGTGCAGGCCGACGATGGACTTGCTGTCGCAGATCTCGCCGGTCAGCGCCATATTCATCGCGGTGTCCAGGGGCACGGTCAGCACCTCCAGAAATTCGCCCGCGTCCAGCTGCCTTTCGCTAAGCATAAGATCTTGCGCGAGGTAATAACTGATTTTTTCGTTGGAGTAACCGATGCAGGGATGAGCCGTGCCCAGATATGTCCAGCGGTCTGCCTGATAACCGGTTTCCTCCAGCAACTCTCTCTTGGCGGTCGCCTCCGGCTCTTCGTCCGGGTCTATTTTCCCCGCCGGAATTTCAATGAATTCGCGGCCCGCCGGATAGCGGTATTGCCGCTCCAGCACCAGTTCGCCTGCAGACGTGACCGCCAGCACCGCCACCGCGCCGGGATGCAGAATGTATTCGCGGGACGATTCGTTGCCGTCCGGCAAGACTACCCTGTCCTTGTTCACCTTGATGAAACCGCCTTCATAGACCAGTTGCGTCGCCAACCGCTTTTCAATGAGATCCACACTTCGCCTTTCTGTTTTTCCACGCGCTGACCACCGCCCAACGCCACAGCACCCGGGTCGCCAGATATCCCGCCGCGCCCAACGTGACGCCCAGCGCCGGCATGCCCACCAGCAGCGGCCAGCCCAGCTCCATCAGCCAGCCCAGCGTTTGCCGGGCCCAGGCGGCAGGACCCAGCGCGAGAAGCCCCGGAGGCGCCGTCATTGTAGCCCCGGCATCCGAGCCCAGTAACCATCTTCCATAGCAATAGGCCAGGTAGTAAAGCGGCAGCACGGTCAATGGATTGCTGTATAGCGACACCACCATCGCCGCCGGAAGATTGACTCGCAGCATGAGCGCCAGGACCAGCGCGGTGGCCTTTTGGGTAAAGCCGGGCATGACTCCCGAATACAAGCCCACCGCCACCCCCATCGCCACCTTGCGACGGTTGAAGGACCAATAAGCCGGCCGATCCAGATACGGGGCCAGCTGCCTCATGCCCGGACGGGCGAACCAGTCGTGCCGCGCCGCGGAAAAGCGGCGCATCTTGCGTTTAAGCCAGGTCATTCCATTTCATGCCGCCGCGCTGTCGTGAAACCGCAACGTTGCGGAACGACAGGCGCGATTTAGTTGTCAAAAGCCCGGGAATAATTTAAACAAGCGTTTGAATGAATTCTTGGACTCAACCAAGGACCATCATAACAACGTATCGCCCTGGCACGCACCAGGCCGCCAACCGACTGGAGAAACCGAATGCCTGCTTACAAAGCCCCGCTGCGCGATTTTGACTTCGTTCTCAACGAGCTGATCAAGGTACAGGACATCATCCCCATGTTGCCGGGTTATGAAGAGGCGACACAGGATATCTTCAGCGCCTATCTGGAACAGGCCGCCCAGTTCTGCGAGTCCGAACTCGCGCCGCTCAACCGCCAGGGCGATGAGGAAGGCTGTCATTACGACAGCGCTACCAAGTCCGTCACCACCCCAGCCGGTTTCAAGGAAGCGTACAAGCAATATTGCGAGCTGGGCTTCCCCACGCTGGACTGCGACCCGGCCTACGGCGGCCAGGGCTTGCCCAAGAGTCTCGGCTTTCCCATCATGGAAATGCAGTGCTCGGCCAACGTCGCCTGGTCGATGTATCCCGGCCTGTCCCACGGCGCCTACTCGGCCATCCACGCCCACGGCACAGAAGAACAGAAAGCGTTTTACTTGCCCAGATTGGTGGACGGCAGCTGGACCGGCACCATGTGCCTGACCGAGCCCCACTGCGGCACCGACCTCGGCCTACTCAAATCCAAGGCGGAACCGCAGGGTGACGGCAGCTTCCGTATCAGCGGCACCAAGATCTTCATCTCCGCCGGCGAGCACGACCTGTCGGAAAACATCATCCACCTGGTACTGGCCCGCTTGCCGGACGCCCCCAAAGACGTGAAGGGCATCTCGCTGTTCATCGTGCCCAAATACCTGGCCGACGGCAGCCGAAACGCCGTCGCCTGCGGTAGCCTGGAGCACAAGATGGGCATCAAGGCCAACGCCACCGCGGTGATCAATCTGGACGGCGCGCAAGGCTGGCTGATCGGCGAAGCCAACAAGGGCCTGTCCTGCATGTTCACCATGATGAACGCCGCCCGCCTGGGCTGCGGCATGCAGGGACTGGGCCTGGGCGAGGCCTCGTTCCAGGGCGCGCTGGCCTACGCCCGCGAACGTCTGCAGATGCGCGCGCTGAACGGCGCCAAGTGCCCGGACAAAGCAGCCGACCCCATCATCGTCCACCCCGACGTGCGCCGCATGTTGCTGACGCAGAAGGCCTATACCGAAGCCGGCCGCGCGCTGGCCGGCCTGCTGGCGCTGCAACTGGACATCGAGGACAAGCATCCCGACGCATCCGTCCGCGCCGACGCCGCCGATCTGGTGGCGCTGCTGACCCCGGTGGCCAAGGCCTTCATGACCGACAACGGCTTCGCCGCCGCCAACCACGGCGTGCAGGTGCTCGGCGGCCATGGCTACATCCGCGAATGGGGCATGGAGCAACTGGTGCGCGACGCGCGCATCTCCCAGATATACGAAGGCACCAACGGCATCCAGGCGATCGACTTGCTTGGCCGCAAGGTCTTGTTGGACCAGGGCGCCAAGCTGCGCAAGTTCACCAAGCTGATCCACAAGTTCTGCCAGCAGCACGAAGGACATCCGCAATTGGGAGAATTCGTCAATCCGCTGTCCAAACTGATGAAGGAAGTGGGCGAACTGACCATGGGCGTGGGCATGGCCAGCCTGCAGGACAAGGATGAGGCCGGCGCGGCCGCCTCCGACTACCTGCGCCTGATCGGCCACCTGACCTACGCCTGGCTGTGGGCGCGGATGGCGGAGGTATCCTACGCCCGGCTGGGCCACGGCGACGACGCGTTCTACCACGCCAAGATCGCCACCGCCCGCTTCTACTACGCCAAGCTGCTGCCGGAGGCCGAAGCGCTGAAGGCCAGCATCAAGACCGGAGCCAAGCCACTGATGGCATTGGAAGAAGCGCATTTCGCTTTCTGAATCCGCTCTCCCTAACAACACAGGCCGCGCCCAGCCGCGGCCTGTGTCATTTTGATCAGCGAAATCACTTAGTTACTCCCCTCGCCCCCAAGTTTTCCGCGACATGGCCGATAACGGGGCATACTGAAGTTGTTCCCGCAACCATCAATATGTGTGCGCCGACGCAAAGAACGACGCGCCGACAGGAGTCCGTGATGTCGATCCCTTCCTTGAACAGCAACCAGACCAGCGCAGCCTCAAGCGCCAAAAACAGCAACCAGGCGACGTACGCTCCGCAAACCGCCCGCAACCAGTTGAACGCCATGCTGGTGCAATCGCTGGATGTCTCGATCAGCAGCGGGAAACAATCGCAAACTCTGCTGTTCCGAGCGTCCATCACCAATATCACCCAAGTGCTGAACGGCGATTTCAGCGGCCAAGGCGGCGATCAAGGCAATGCCTCGCTGCAGATCAACAGCACCCAGCTGAGCATTTCCATCCAGCAGGATGGCCAGGATCAGGACAACTCGCCGGAGGCCACCTCCAAGCGCATTCTGGACGGCGCCACCAGCATGTTCGCGCTCTACCAGCAGCAACACCCTGAACTCGGCTCGGATGATCAGGCGAAAAACTTCGTCAATCTGATCCGCCAGGGCTTCGAGCAAGGCTACAAAGAAGCGACCGACATCCTTAAGAGTCTGAAGGTGTTCAACGGCGACGTGCAAAGCGGCGTGGAGAAAACCTACGACCTGGTGCTGAAGGGTTTCGACGACTTCCTCAGCAAGAACCTGTCCTCCAGCGCGCAGAGCAATGCCTCCTCCGGCTCCGGCACGCCCCAGGCCAGCGCCGGCTGAGCTAGCGGGAGGCGGCGATGACTGTGGATGACGATCTCTCCGTCCAGCCGGTGCGAGGCGTCCAGCCCCGGCCAAGCGGCAGCCACGAGCCATTCGCCATCGTTCACCGTTCCGGCTCGCACGGCAAGCGGTCCCAGGACGAAGACAGCGCCGACATCGGCCTCAGCGACGGCAAGCAGGCGGCTGAGTTGCTGTTCAGCGCCGCGATGGACCAGATCGCCCGCCTGGCCGTCCTGGACGTCGATCCGGCGCATCTGCCCGAAATCGCGCTGGCTGGCGAAAGCCACAGCCAGCGCTTGCTGCTGGGAATGGAGGCCTTGCTGGAACGCTATCGCCAACGACGGCCCGAACAGACTGAAACCGAGGCGCGGCAAGCTTTCGCGCCACTGGCGCTGACAGGCCTGGAGCGCGGCTATCTGGAAACCTGCCAAGTGCTGTTGCAACTCAACGTCTATAGCGTCACCATCGCCGAACAGCTGCAAGGCCTGTTCCTGCTCTCCCAGCAGTTGTTTCGCGAACGGCTGCAAACCAGCTAGCGGACATCGAGCCTTCGCTGGCTCTGAAACAGTTTCCACGCGAGCTCCGCTGCCTCCGCGTCGTGGCTCTGATGACCCAGCACATGGGTGTACAGCGCTCCTACCCGATGCGCGGCGCTGGGCTCGACATGTCCGCCGCCGCTGATGGTCAGCAACTGCACCCGCCGCGCGGCGCCGTCTCCCCCCCATTGAGTCAACGTGGCGCGGGTCGGATCGCCGGGAATTCGATGCGCCAACTGGACGCTGGCATGCGGAATGTCGGCCAGGCCGTCCAGCCGCCGCCAGAAGGCGGCGCTGTCCGCCACCCCAATGACCTCTCCCCTCGCCTTGACGCCGAACAGGCTGACCTCACCGCCGGCATAAGGCACCACCGGATCGGCGGTGCCGGCGATGATCAGCGCGGAAAGCGGCCGGCTGGGCGCGGCGCAGCCAGTATGGCGAGCCATCGCGGCGCCCACCGTGGAGAATGCCGCCAGTTGCTCCCCCATCTCGCTGGCTAGCCGGAAAACCATCATGCCGCCGTTCGACATGCCCATCGCGTAGACACGGTACGGGTCCGCGCCGCCCTCGGCCACTTCGCGCCGGATGATGGCGGCGATCAAGCCGACGTCGTCGGTTTGGGGATTGCCCGCCGCGTCGGCTCGGCAATCGCGCCAGCCAGGCTTGCCGTCCGCGCCGCGCGCGCCATCCGGAGCCGCCAGCAGCACGCCCTCCCGATCGGAAATGGCCATCCACTCCGACAAGGGCGCGGCTCCGGTGCCCAAGCCCAGCAGCTGTCGGGCCGACCCGCCATGGCCATGCAGAAGGATCACCAAAGGCCGTTTGCCCGCCGGCAAGGGCTGAGGCGTCACCCGCAAGTAGCTGCGCGCGCCCTCTGGACGCGAAATCGTAGCCGGTTCGACCTCCGCAGCCATGGCGGAGAGGGCGTTCAATGCCGCCGCGCAACCGCAACACCAGCCTTTCCAGTCCATTCCGCCCTCCCCGCATCGGATCGCCGATGATTCGTTCTATCATCCGTCGGGCCGCCAGGCCAGCGCCATCCGGTCCAGCGTCCCGCAAATGAAAAGAGCGGCCCAAAGGCCGCTCTTCCAAACACATGCCGGCGACGGGCCGGGCTATCGTCAGTTCGCGCCGCAGCAAGCCTTGTACTTCTTGCCGCTGCCGCACGGGCACATATCGTTGCGGCCCACTTTGTCGCCTTCGCGGCGCATGGTGGTCGGGGCTTGCGCCTTGGCGCGCCAGTAGCCATAGACGGCGGCCAACGCCCCGCCCAGCTCTGCCTTGTAGCCATCCACTTCTTCATCGGTGAAGGTCAGCAGGTCCTCGCCGCCTTCCTCGTCCTCGAAAGCGCCGCCCAGCACCAGCATCGGCATCATCAGGGTCTCGAAGCCCTCATCCTCCTCCGCCACTTCGAACCAGTCGGTATCGACCAGATCCAGCGCGTACAGGTAGGCGTTGGACCACGGCCAGAAGTCCGGCTCGCCCTCTTCTTCGCTGTCCTCTTCCGCGTACAGGATCAGGTCCAGTTCTTCGCCGGCCGCCAGCGTGTCGCGGATGCTGTCGAAAAGCTTCTGCAGCAGCGCCTTCAGTTCGGATTCGTCCGACGGGTTTTCGAAGGCCGGCGCGTCGCCCAGCACTTCCGGCAGCCAGAAGTCGGCATCCACCGCGTCCGGACCGCTGACCAAGGCGGCGAAGAAACCCTGCACCTCGTCCGGGCGCATGGTGCTGCCGCTGGCCGACAGCGGGGTCAGCAGGGTTTCGAGACGGGTCAGGTCTGCATCGTTGAAAACGGTTGCGGTCATGGTGTCATTCCTCTGGATGTATCTGGTCTGGCGGCATTGTAAGCCAAAAGCGGAGCGGCGGCCTCGCATTTTGCCCGCCGTTCTTGTCCGGGATCAGGCGGTTCCGTCGCCATCCAGGCCCAATTTTTCCGCCATCTGCCGCCGCATCAAATACTTCTGCACCTTGCCGGTGACGGTCATCGGAAAGCTGTCGACGAACTCGATGTAGCGCGGGACCTTGTAATGGGCGATCTGCCCCTGGCAGAAAGAACGGATTTCGTCCTCAGTCGCCGTCTCTCCATCCCGCAGCCGGACCCAGGCGCACAGTTCCTCGCCGTAGCGGACATCCGGCACGCCTATCACCTGCACGTCCTGGATCTTGGGGTGGCGGTACAAGAATTCTTCCACTTCGCGCGGATACACGTTCTCGCCGCCGCGTATCACCATGTCCTTGACCCTGCCGACGATGTTGACCGAGCCGTCCTCGTTCATCGCCGCCAGGTCGCCGGTATGCATCCAGCCGGCGGCGTCGATGGCGGCGCGCGTCATCTCCGCGTCGTCCCAATATCCCAGCATCACGGAGTAGCCGCGCGCGCACAGTTCGCCGCTCTGTCCCCGCGGCGCCACCCGGCCCTCGGCGTCGATGATCTTCACCTCCACGTGCGGATGAGCGAAGCCGACGGTAGCGACGCGCTGCGCCAGCGGCGTGTCGGTAGCGCTTTGCAAGCTGACCGGGCTGGTTTCCGTCATGCCGTAGCAGATGGTCACCTCGCCCATGCGCATCCTGTCTATCACCTTGCGCATCACCTCCACCGGGCAGGGGCTGCCGGCCATGATGCCGGTGCGCAGGCTGGCTAGATCGAACTCGGAGAAACGAGGATGGTCGAGCATGGCGATGAACATGGTCGGCACGCCGTGCAGCGCGGTGCAGCGCTCCTCCTGCACCGTCTCCAGCACCGCCAGCGCGTCGAAGCCCTCGCCCGGGAACACCATCGCCGCGCCATGGCACAGGCAGCACAGCGTGCCCATCACCATGCCGAAGCAGTGGTACAGCGGCACCGGAATGCACAGCCTGTCGTCCGGCCCCAGCTTCATCGCCGCCCCAACAAACCAGGCGTTGTTCAATATATTGTGGTGTGACAGCGTGGCGCCCTTGGGATGGCCGGTGGTGCCGGAGGTGAACTGAATGTTGACCGCCTCGTCGAACTGCAGCGTCTCGCCCAGCGCCAGCAACGCCCCAAGTTCGTCCGGGGACGGCTCCGCCAGCAGCTCGGAAAACGCCGACATGCCGGGCAAGGCTTGCTGGCCGATGCGCACGATCCAGCGCAAATCCGGCAGCCTGGCCGCTCGCAATTCGCCCGGACGACAGACATCCAGCTCCGGCGCCAGATCCCGGATCATCTCCACGTAATCGCTGCTCTTGAAGCTGGGCGACAACACCAGCGCGCGGCACCCTACTTTGTTCAGCGCGTACTCGAGCTCCGCGCGGCGGTAGCCGGGGTTGATGTTGACCAGCACCAACCCGGCCTTGGCCGCGGCGAACTGCATCAGCACCCACTCCGCCCGATTCTGCGACCAGATGCCCACCCTCTCGCCCGCTTTCAGGCCCAGCCGCAGCAGGCCGCAAGCCACCCGATCCACCTGCCGCCGCAGCTCGGCATAGCTCCAACTTATGTCCTGATGCCGCACCCGCAATGCCAGCCGCTCGCCATAGCGCGCGCAAGCCTCGTCGAAAAAGCGTCCTATCGTCTGTCCCAGCAGCGGCTGGCTGCTGGCGCCCTGAGCGTAACTGGCCTGCGGCATCCGTTTTTCTCCGTTTGTGCGCGAAAGAACAGATTGACGATTACGTAAACGTAAATCAAGCTTTCAGCAAAACGCGTGGGAAAAACGCTACAATCGCGCCTGAAGGAAACTGTATGACGCAAACCGAACTATTCACCATCTCCGACCTGGCGCGCGAATTCGACGTCACCCTGCGCACCATCCGCTTCTACGAAGAACAAGGACTGATCGAGCCGCAGCGCGACGGCCGCCAGCGCCTGTTCAACCGCCGCGATCGCGCCCGGCTGAGGCTGATCCTGCGCGGCAAGCGCATTGGTTTGTCCTTGGCGGAGATCCGCGAAATCATAGACATGTACCAACTGGCCCACGACGAAGCCAGCCAATCGCAAAAACTGCTGGACCTGCTGCTGGCGCGTCGCCGCCAATTGGAAGCGCAGCGGCGCGACATCGACGCGGTGCTGGAGGAGATCGGCGCGCTGGAAAGCCATTGCCGCAACGTGATCGGCAGCCAAAGCTCGGCAGCCTGAGCGGCAGCAATATTGCAATAGCATTTCACATTCCGCACAATGTCCTCCTCCATGGAGGCCATCGACATGCCCAGCCCCTACACGGCAGCATTTTCCCTGCAACATCTCAGCGCGGAGCGCGCCGAGGATTTCTGGCGCGTCACCGACAGCGTGGCCAGAGAACGCCGCTATCTGGCCTTTCTGGAAATCCCGCAAGCGGCCTCCGCGGAATATGCGCGCAGCCAGCTTGCCAGCCAAGCGCCGCACCTGTTGCTGCTCGATGGCGAGCAAGTCGTAGGCTGGTGCGACGTCACACCCAATCGTCTTCCCATTTATCAGCACGGCGGCACACTGGGCATGGGCCTGCTCCCACGCTACCGCGGCATGGGACTGGGCGGATGGCTGATGGAAAACACCCTGCGGTTAGCGGAACAGCGCGGTTTCCGCCGCCTGGAGCTGACCGTGCATGAAGATAATCTGAACGCGATCAAGCTCTACGAAAAACACGGTTTCCTGCTGGAAGGCCGCAAACGCCGCGCCATCACCATCGATGGCCGCTGCCTGGATGTCTTGATGATGGCGCGGCTCACCCCGCACGAGTCGCGCTGAGAGCCGTTAAAGACCCTCGCGGAAGGCCAGAGCCAAGGCGCGCCCCCGAAAATACCCGCCGCGTCGCCTGCAGGGCCAAGCGCGAGCGCGGCTACTTTGGCGCGGCACTCATCATGCCCCACTGCACCGCCAACACGCTGGCCAGCACCACAGCCATGCCCAGCAGCGCCTGGGGCGACAGCGACTGGCCGAGCAGCGCCCAACCCAGGATCACCGCGGTCAAGGGGCTGAGCAGACCCAGCGACGACACCGCCACCGGCGACAGCCGCGCGATGCCGCGAAACCACAGCAAATAGGCCAACAGCGCGCCGAACAGCGCCAGATAGACGTAACCGCCGATCTGCGTTCCGCTCAGGCTGGGCAGCGGCGGATCTATCGCCGCCGCCAAAGGCAGCAGCATCAGCCCCCCCAGAGTCAGCTGCCAGCCGGTCAACGCCGTCACCGGCGCCGATATCTTCCAGCGCCGGGTCAGATACGTGCCGCACGCCATGGATACCGCGCCGCCGAAAGCCGCCAGCATGCCCAGACCATCCCAACCAGCGCCTGGCGACAACAGCAGCGCGGCCATCCCCGCCACCCCGGCCAAGCTGCCCCATAAGGCCATCGCCGCCGGCTGGCGGCTGTCCAAACGCCAGGCGAGCGCCATCACCATCAAAGGCTGGCAGGCTCCCACCACGGCTGCCAGCCCACCCGGCAAGCGGTAAGCGGCGACGAACAGCAAGGCCTGGAACGCGCCGATATTCAGCGCCGACAACATCAACAGCTTGCCCCACTCTGCCGGACGCGGCCGCCAGCCGCCCATCAGCACCAGCAACAGGCCTGCCGGCAGCACCCGCAGCAGCGCGGCGGTGAATGGCCGATCCGGCGGCAACAGCTGGGTGGTGACGATATAAGTGGAGCCCCAGATCATTGGGGTCAGCGCGGTCAGCAGCACATCCCTCCAGTGGCCTGTTCTCGTATTCGCAGACATGGTCAGTCCTTTCGCTTTCGCGTATCATTGCAGCACTATTAACTTGAAATCAAGATAACATTCACCTTGAATTCAAGGCAAATAAATATTGAATTCAAGATAAGGACTCCACATGCCGACCGACAAGCCCGCCGACGCGGTGGACTGCATCCTGGCGCAATGGGCAAGAGAAAGACCGGATCTGGACGTCAGCCCGATGGGGGTGATCGGCCGGCTCAGCCGCTGCGCGGCGTTGCTGTCGCAACGGCTGGACAGCGTGTTCGCCGAATACGGCCTCAGCGGCTGGGAGTTCGATGTGCTGGCCACGCTGCGCCGCGCCGGCGCGCCCTACTGCCTGGCCCCGACCGAACTGTTTTCCTCGCTGATGGTGACATCCGGCACCATGACCCATAGGCTTAAAGTGCTGGAGGGCAAGGGTTGGATTGAGCGGCAAGCCAGCAGCCTGGACGCGCGCAGCACGCTAGTGCGCCTGAGCGGCGAAGGCTTCGCGCTGGTGGAGCGCGCTCTGGAGGCCCATGTCGCCAACGAGCGCGCCATCCTGTCCGCCCTCCCTGCCCGCAGCCTGGACGCCTTGGAGAAACGGCTGGCGGAATTGCTGGCCGCATTGGAAAAACCGTCGACATGACGTGATTTATTCCATATGCCGAAATAATCCATTGCGCGCGGCGGCTATTCATGGCCGCCGCGCCGTCAGGCACAGTCTAGGCTCCCAACCAGACGCCATCGCAAGGAGACTCGCATGACCCGCACCGCCATCCAGTTGTACGACTTCCCGCTGTCCGGCCACAGCCACCGCGCGCGGCTGATGCTGTCGCTGCTGGGCCTGGAGTACGAAACCGTCCCGGTGAAGCTGGCCGATGGCGAGCAAAAGCAGCCGGCCTTCCTCAAGCTGAACCGCTTCGGCCAGGTGCCGGTATTGGTGGACGGCGAGTCGGTGGTGCCGGATTCAAACGCCATCCTGGTCTATCTTGCGCGCCGCTACGGGCATGGCGACTGGCTGCCGGCCGACCCGCTGGGCGAGGCGCGCGTGCAGCGCTGGCTGTCCGCCGCCGCCGGCCCGCTCGCCTTCGGCGCCGCTCAGGCGCGGCTGCACAAATGGCGCGGCGTGCCGCTGGATTACGAGCTGGCCGCCAACCGGGCCCGCGCGCTGCTGCAGGTGATGGATGAGGAGCTGGCCGAGCGCCCCTTCCTGGCCGGCGCCGCCGCCACCATCGCCGACGTCGCGCTGTACAGCTACACCGCCCGCGCGCCGGAAGGCGACATCTCGCTGCAGCCCTATCCGCATGTCCGCGCCTGGCTGGCCCGCGTCGAAGCGCTTCCCGGCTTCGTGGCCATGCCCGCCGCCCAAAGCTGAATCAGGAAAACATCATGTCAGACACCCGCCCCGCCTCGCCCTGGCACGCCGGCGAGCAAGAAATGCAGCGCCGCGCCGGCAGCCTGGACGCGCTGGCCGCGGTCGGCCCGCGCGTGGTGCGCGACCATATGCCGGAACAGCACCGCGAGTTTTTCCGCCAGCTGCCTTTCCTGGCGATGGCGGCGCTGGACGAGGCCGGGCGGCCTTGGGCGGGCATCGTCGAAGGCCTGCCCGGCTTTGTCGATTCGCCCGAGCCTCGCGCGCTGAGCATCGCCGCCCTGCCCAGCCCGGCCGACCCGCTGCGCGACTGCCTGCGCCCCGGCGCGGCGGTGGCCCTGCTCGGCATCGAGCTGCACACGCG
This sequence comes from Chromobacterium phragmitis, assembly GCF_003325475.1. Taxonomy (NCBI): domain Bacteria; kingdom Pseudomonadati; phylum Pseudomonadota; class Betaproteobacteria; order Neisseriales; family Chromobacteriaceae; genus Chromobacterium; species Chromobacterium phragmitis. The sequence continues at coordinate 3,401,775 of NZ_CP029495.1, read as the reverse complement.
CCGCCGCAACCGCATGAACGGCGAGTTAATCGAGCTGGATGATGCTGGCTGCGCCGTCGCCGTCAGGCAATCTTTCGGCAACTGCCCCAAATACATACAGCAGCGCGAATTCGAGTTCGCGCGCGGACCCGCCCCTCGCATTTTGGGATCGGTGGAGTGGATGGGCGAGCTAGACGAAGACGCGCGCGCCGCCATCGCCGCAGCCGATACCTTCTTCGTCGCCAGCGCCTGCCGGGACGAGGCCGGTGGCTGGCAGGCCGACGTATCGCACCGCGGCGGCAAACCCGGTTTCGTCAAAATAGATGGCGACACGCTGACCATCCCGGATTTTTCCGGCAACGGCTATTTCAACACCCTGGGCAATTTGCTGCTGCATCCGCGCGCCGGCCTGCTATTCGTCGACTTCGCCAGCGGCGACACGCTGCAGCTGGCCGGCCAGGCCGAGGTGCTGGATGCCGAGGCGGCCGCCGTTTTCGATGGCGCGGAGCGGCTGTGGACCTTCCGCGTGGAGCGCGTGGTGCGCCGCCGCAACGCGCTGGCGCTGCGCTGGACCTTGCGGGAATACTCGCCCTTCGCCCTGGCCACCGGCGCCTGGCCCCATGCCGCTCCGGAGCGGCGATGGCTGCCGCTGCGCGTGAGCCGCGTGGAAGACGAAAGCGACACCGTCAGATCCATCTATCTGGAACCGGCCGATGGCTCCGCGCCGCCGGACTTTTCTCCCGGCCAGCACCTGAGCATGAAAGTGATGGGCGTGGACGGCGCGCGCATGCGCAACTACACGCTGTCGCAAACCGGCGGCTACCGCATCAGCGTCAAACGCCAGGGCAAGGCCTCGGCCCGACTGCACCAGCTGGCGCCGGGCGACATCGTGGAGGCGCTGCCGCCGCGCGGCGATTTCACCCTGGCGCGCGCCGACCGCCCCATCGCGCTGTTGGCCGGCGGCATCGGCATCACGCCCATGCAGGCCTTCCTGCATCAGTTGACGGGAAACCCGGCCGCCATGCCGCCCACGCTGCTGGCCTACGCCACGCGCAATGTGGCCGAACGCGCCTTCGACGCCGAGCTGGAGGCCTTGCAAGTCCGGGCAGCCGGCAGGCTGCGGGTGGTGAAAATCGTCAGCCAGCCGGAAACCGGCCGCCGGCTGGGCATCGATTACCAGCATGCCGGCCACCTGGACATCAAGCTGCTGCGCGGCTACGGTCTCAGCCTGGATGGAGACGTCTATCTGTGCGGCCCGGCCGGCTTCATGCAAACGCTGTACGAGCAGTTGATCGATGCCGGCGTGGAGGACGCGCGCATCCATGCCGAAGCCTTTGGTCCGGCCGGGCTGCGACGCGTCGGCCATCCAGTCCAAGCCTTGCCGGCGCCGGCCGACGGCGCGGTGCCGGTGCGCTTCGCCGCCTCCGCCGTCAACGCCGAATGGCAACCCGGCCAGAGCCTGCTGGAATTGGCCGAATCCTGCGGCCTGAATCCGGATTTCAGCTGCCGCGGCGGCACCTGCGGCAGCTGCCGCGCCGCGCTTCTGGCCGGCCAGGCCACCTATCTGCAAGCGCCGGAATACGGCACCCAGCCCGGCGAGATTCTGCTGTGCTGCGCCTACCCGGCCGCCGGCGCGGACAGGCTGGAAATCAACCTGTAAGCCGCGGATCGGCGCGCAGCCGCTCGGCCAGGAAATCGATGAAGCGGCGCATCCGCGTCGAGCCGTAGCGGCTTTCGGCGTGGACGATGTGTATTGGCAGCGGCGCACTCTCGTAAGCCGTCAGCACCCGCTCCAGCTTGCCCGCAGCCAACGCCTCCGCCACCTGGTAGGACATCACCCGGATCAGGCCGAATCCGCCCTGCGCCGCGTCTATCGCCACGTCGTTGCCGCTGACCGTCAGCCGCGGCCTCACCCGCACCCGCCGTTCGCCGTCCGCGCCGAACTTCCACTCCAGCGAGGCCGAGGCGGCGGTGGACGCGATCACGGTGTGGCTCAGCAAGTCTTCCGGCGCTTGCGGCGCGCCATGCCGCGCCAAATAGTCCGGCGCCGCGCACACCAGCCGCCTCACCTCGCCCACCTTGACCGCGCGCAGCGAAGAATCCGGCAAAGGGCCGATGCGCACCGCCGCGTCCAACCCTTCCTCCATCAGGTTCACCACGTTGTCGCGCAGCTGCGCCGATACCTCCACCAACGGGTGCTGGCGCAAAAAATCCAGCACGATGGGCATCACGTACAGCCGGCCGAACAAGACCGGCGCGGTCAGCTGGATCAGGCCGCGCGGCTCGGCGTTGCCGCCGGCCGCCACCTCTTCCGCCTCATCCACCGCCGCCAGGATGCGGCGCGCGTCGTCCAGATAGCGCGCGCCGGCCTCCGTCACCCTGACATAGCGCGTGGTGCGGTTCAGCAGGCGCACGCCCAGATTTTCCTCCAGAGCCGCCACCGCGCGCGTCACCGCCGGCGGCGACAGCTTGAGCCTGCGCGCCGCGCCGGCGAAACCCTCTTCCTCCGCCACGGCGACGAAAACGGTCATCAGGTGGAATCGGTCCATCTATTATTCCCCATATTGAAATAATTCATTTTATAAAATAGATATTCTTCCAAAATAAAGAATTTGGCAAAGTACACCCATCGCGGAAACGTTCCGCATCCACCCAGGAGTCTTGCCATGAACCGCATCGCCATCCCCGCCGCCGAGCACATCCCCGCCGCCAGCCAGCCGCTGCTGGCCGCCGTGCAACAACAACTGGGCATGGTGCCCAATCTGATGAAGCTGCTGGCCCACAGCCCTGCCGCGCTGGAAGGCTATCTGTCGCTGAACGGCGCGCTGGGCAAGGGCAAGCTGAGCGCCGCGCTGCGCGAGCGCATCGCGCTGGCGGTGGCCGAATTCAACGGCTGCGACTACTGCTTGTCTGCCCACAGCTATCTGGCCAAACACGTGGCCAAGCTCGGCGATGACGAAATCGCCGCCGCCCGAGACTTCGCCAGCGCCGACGCCAAACAGGCCGCCGCGCTGCGCTTCGCGCTGAAGGTGGCGGAACAGCGCGGCCGCGTGGCCGACGCCGAACTGGCCGCCCTGCGCGGCGCCGGCTTCGATGAGGCGGAAACGCTGGAAATCGTGACGGTGGTGGCGCTGAACATCCTGACCAACTACGTCAACAACGCCGCCGCCACCGCGGTGGACTTCCCGCTGGTCCAGGCCCGCGGCTAATCCCGCCGCCGCCGGGAGCCCGTCGGGCTCCCGGCCTCTTCATGCCTTTGGTCTTTTATCGCCCGCCCGGCTGCTCTGCCCGCCCCCATGCCTTAAAATAGCGGCAACTGTTCCGTTTTCCCCAGCCGCCGCCGCGGCTTTGCCTCCGATGATAGAAAACAATCCCAACATGCTGCTGCTGGCGGTGTTCGAGCGCGCGGCGCTGATGCTGATGGCGCTGTTCTTCCTCACCCGCGTCCGGCCGTTCCAGGACTTGCTGCGCCAGCAGCGGCACACGCCCGCCGAGCTGGCCGGCGTGTCGCTGCTGTTCTGCCTGTTCGCCGTGTTCAGCACCTATACCGGCATTCCGGTGGACGGCTCGCTGATCAACGTCCGCACCATCGCCATCCTGGCCGGCGGCATATTGTTCGGCCCCTGGGTAGGCATCCCGGCCGGCATCGTCTCCGGCCTGCACCGCTACCTGATAGATATCCACGGCTATACCTCGCTGCCCTGCCTGCTCTCCAGCATCTGCGCCGGCCTGTTGGCCACCGCCATCCACTACCGCGCCGGCCGCCAGCGGCTGTGGCTGTACGGCATCGCCGCCGGCGTCGCCTGCGAAAGCCTGACCATGGCGCTGATCCTGTGGTTTACCGAGCCCGCCATCGGCCAGGCCATCGTCGGCCACATCGCCTACCCGATGATCACCGGCACCGTCTGCATCGGCCTGATCATCAAGCTGGTGCAGGACCTGGACGACGAGAAGGAGCTGCTGGCGGCGCGCCAGGCCAAGCTGGCGCTGACCATCGCCAACCGCACCCTGCCATACTTCCAGAGCGTGGACCGCGACGCGCTGGTGGAAGTCTGCACCGTGATCCGCAACCACATCGGCGCCGACGCGGTGGCCATCACCGACACCCGCGACGTGCAGGCTTACGTCGGCCTGGGCAAGGATTACTACGAGCCGGCCGCCCACTCCGCCATCGGCGAAATCACCCGCCGCGCGGTGGAGCAGGACCAGATCATCATCGAGAACGATTTGCGCCAATACCGGGTGGCGGATTTCCACTCGGTGATCATCATTCCGCTGCGCGAAAGCGGCCGCGTCGCCGGCACCCTGAAAATCTTCTTCCGCCAGAGCGGCGGCATCACCGGCTCGCTGCGCGAACTGGCGCTGGGCCTGTCGCAGCTGATCTCCACCCAGATGGAAGCCTCGCGCATCAAGCAACTTCAGGAGATGGCGCGCAAGGCCGAGTTCGCCGCGCTGCAAAGCAAGATCAACCCGCACTTCCTGTTCAACGCGCTCAACGCGATCTCCTCCTTGATCCGCATCCAGCCGTCCGAGGCGCGGCAACTGATCGCCAAGCTGGCGGACTATCTGCGCTACAACCTGTCCCTGGGCGATACCTTGATCGACATCCAGGAGGAGCTGAAGCAGGTCCGCGACTATGTCGCCATCGAGCAGGCCCGCTTCGGCAGCAAGCTGTCGATCGTGTTCGATGTCGACGAAGTCCACGCCCGCGTGCCCAGCCTGCTGTTGCAGCCGCTGGTGGAGAACGCCATCCTGCACGGCATCCAGCCGCGCAAGGAGCCTGGCGAAGTGCGCATCGCGGTGAAGAAACTGGCCGACCGCATCCGGGTGTCGGTGCGCGACACCGGCTACGGCATCAGCCAGGAAGTGATGGACGGCATCGCCAATGGCAAGGTGGAGAGCCGCAGCATAGGCCTGTCCAACGTCAACGAACGCATCAAGCTCTTGTACGGCGAGGGCCTGCGCCTCGCCCGGCTGGAGCCGGGCACCGAAGTGAGTTTCGAGCTGCCGCTGGAGGAAAAGGCATGATGAAGGCGCTGATAGTCGAAGACGAATACCTGGCGCGCGAGGAGCTGGCCTATCTGATCCGGGAACACAGCCGGATAGAGATCGCCGCCAGCGTGGAGGATGGACTGGAGGCGTTCAAGTTTTTGCAGGAAAACGAGGTGGACGTGGTGTTTCTGGACATCAACATCCCGTCGATAGACGGCCTGCTGCTGGCCAAAAACCTGCACAAAGCCGCGCGGCCGCCGCGCATCGTCTTCGTCACCGCCTACAAGGAATTCGCGGTGGACGCCTTCGAGCTGGAAGCCTTCGACTACATCCTCAAACCGTATAACGAAACCCGCATCGCCCACGTGCTGCACAAGCTGGAGACGCTGGAGCCGCCCCCCTCCTCCGCGCCCGCCGCCCCGGCAGCCGACGCCGCGCCGGCCAGCCGCACGGTCAATCTGGCCAAGGGCGACAGCATCATCGTCACCCCGTGCGACGACATCTACTATGTCGAGGCCGACGAGAAAGTCACCCTGGTCTACACCGCGCGCGACCGCTACGTGATGGCGATGAGCATCAGCGAATTCGTGTCGCGGCTGCCGGCCGACAGTTTCTTCCGCTGCCACCGATCCTTCTGCGTCAACATCCACAAGATCCGCGAAATCGCGCCGTGGCAAAACAGCACCTACCTCATCAAACTGTACGACCTGAAGGCGGAAATCCCGGTCAGCCGCAGCAATATCAAGGCGTTCAGGCAGTTGATGCACCTTTGATCCGCTTTTCAATAAAAATATCGCCCGTAATTCATTTAATTGCGGGCGATATTTTTTCAAAACTTTAAGCGAACTTAATGAGATCGCAGCGGGTAGTCTGCGAAATCCTTTCGGCCCATGATCAAATCCTCAACATCACCATCTGGAATAACGCGATTTTTAATCGCATCTTTCAAGCGCGATGTAGCAGGAAAATGAACACCTTTCTCGCGCAAGGCATTGATCAACTTTTCTTTCCACGGCTGCCATTTTTCATTGGGAAATGAACTCTCGGCAAAACTACCCAGCACTTGTAGGTCATTGACAAATCCATTGTCCAACATCCAATATGCAATATCATATCGTCGTTGAGCCGCAATCGCCAAACTAGCCGCTGTCAATGTTTTCTCAATTCGATCTTGTCGATTAATATCAGCCCCTCCAGCAACCAATATTTTTACATTTTCAAGAAGCCCATAGTAAGCAGCACTAAACAACGGTGGCGCAGGAAGCGCACCGCTTATCTCCGTCGGGAAATTGGGATCGCCACCATACTGCAACGCCAGCTTCAAAAATTCTGAATTAGCAGTCGCAGCAGCTAGAGTCATAGTGGTAAAGCCGGTGCGGACTTCGCTGCCATCCTCTTTCAAATCCAGCCCCACTCCACTACCTTTGCCATGTCCGCGCGTTAACAGATTCGGGTTGGCACCGACCTCCAGCAGCGCGTGGAATCCATCCACATTGTTGGCGCATATCGGCCACATCAATAGCGGTGCAGCCCCCTCCTCCTGGTGGTTGACGTCGGCGCCTTGCGCCACCAGCTCGCGGATCCGCGCCGCATCGCCCTTCACCGCCGCGCGCGCCAGCTCCAGCGCCTGCGGATTCGCGTAGGCCTCGGACAAGGAACGGCCGGCGCACCTGACATTGCCCCAGGCCGCCGCTGCAGAACTCAATCCCGTCATGACTACTCCCCCCAATAATAATCTGCCAAACATTCTGAGCCAGTTTCCCATGGCCGCTCCGTTTCCTCAGCGCGTCAATAATGCCATGTCGGCTTTTCGCATCTCTTTGGCCGCCTGAGGCGCCGATGGCGCCGCCGGCTTGCCGTCGATATCGGCGTCGCCGCGCAACATCCGGTACAAGGTGTTCTGCACATTCTGATTCGAGTGCAGGGAAAACGAATGATACAGCCGCCCCATCATCCCTTCCACCGGTTTGTCTTCCAGCCAGGCATTCAGCGCAATCTGCCTGCCGCTGGCGCTGGGCACCCGGTCCAGCACGCCGCCCGGGCCCCGCACGTGACGGGTGAACGGCAGGAAGGCGACATTGGCCGCCGCGTCCACCAGCACGCTGCTCTGAACCCTATGCAATACTTCGCCTTTCAGATAATAACCATCTACTCGCCGATCGATATTCTGCAAGCTACCACCAAGCTTTTCTGCCACAAGAGAATCTACACCAGCTGGGTTGAATGTCCTTGCATGAAGCCTCGTGACGGCCGCGGCCATCGTCGCCAACCCACCACCCAAAGAGTGGCCGGTAAAAGACAGTCCAGTCTTATATTCTTGGATTTCTCCTAAAGACGTCGCTAGTTCTGAAGCACGGCGATATTGATCGGTTGACAATCCAGCAGCATTTCCGATATCCGTGCGGATATCCTTCCAGTTCGGCTCCGTGCCACGGAAAGCCAGCGTATAGTTCCCCGTTTTTTCATCCCGGTACAGCGCCGCGCTCATGCCGCTATCCTCCCGGTCATCCAGTCGTTTGGGGTTGAATCCCGCCGCCTGCATTTCCTCATCCCTCACCCGGCGGATGCCCATGGCCGCCATCGCCTGCTCCATCAGCGAGATAGACTTCTGATTATCCGGCGACGCATCGTTGCGGTGCAGATACACGTCCTCGGCTTTCAGATTGTCCTTGTAGGCCGCCAATACCTGCTGCAACTTGTCCTCGCCGCCCAGCCGCTGAACCACCAGCAACCTGGACGCCGGGTTCTCCAGCAGGCGGACAAGCTCCTGCGTCTTTTCGTTGATCCGGCGGTATGCGGGCACGCCCTTTCTGCCGTCGCCATCCTCGTTCGGCCGCTCGGCATCCGCCTCTCGGGCCGGCAATGCCGGCTTCTGCCGACTGTCCAGGGGTAGCGCGGCCTCCGCCGCCTTGGCTTGCTGCAGGAAACTGTTCCAGTCATCCACATTCAGCACGTCCTCATCCGCCCGCTCTTGCCGAACCTGGGGCATGCTTTCCCCCGCCCCGGCATGTCCTCCTGCGATTTCCGGCCTTCGTTCCATATATTGCTTGCCTTTCATCCTGTGTCATTGCCGCGGACTAACCCGCGCCCTGCGGTCCCGCATCCTCCGCCACATCGGCGCGCAGCCCACCCACCCAGCCAGCCAGCCAGCCATCCATCCATCCATCCATCCATCCCGTTGCAAACATCCGCCATGCCTGCCGGCGGATGCCGATGCGCCTCCCGACACCGTCAAATTCATATAAATGTTTATTATGGTATGTACTATATCATAACAATACATGAAAATCATACGGACATGCATCCTGAAACTCGCACCCGGCATTCTTCATGGACGCAGCTGGTTCTCCTCCATCTGCATTTCATTCCGCTCAGCCTGCATTTCATGCCACGGTCGCGCCGCATCCATAAGCATGGACTTATAGTCATGCCAACAGTAATGACTTTGATAGGAGCGCGCCATGACTGCCGCATCCAACGCCATCCGCTACCGCACCCTCGCGGGCACCGTCCTCTCCCAGTTCGCGCTGGGCTCCGTCTACACCTGGAGCCTGTTCAACGCCCAGTTGTCCCACAAGCTCTCCGAGCCGGTCAGCCAGGTGGCCTTCGCCTTCGGCCTGCTCAGTCTGGCGCTGGCGGTGGCGTCATCGATGGCCGGCAAGCTGCAGGAACGCTTCGGCGTGCGCAAGGTGGCCATCGCCTCCGGCCTGATGCTGGGCCTGGGCTTCTACCTGACCTCGCAAGCCAATAACCTGATCATGCTCTACCTGTGCGCAGGCCTGCTGGTGGGCTTCGCCGACGGCGCCGGTTATTTGATGTCGTTGTCCAACTGCGTAAAGTGGTTCCCGGAGCGCAAGGGCCTGATCTCCGCCTGCGCCATCGGCGCTTACGGGCTGGGCAGCCTGGGCTTCAAGTTCATCAACCTGGCGCTGCTGTCGCGCTTCAGCCTGGAAGCCACCTTCCAGCTGTGGGGCCTGATCGCCATGGCCATGGTGGTGGCCGGCGCGCTGCTGATGAGTGACGCGCCGCAGCAGTCCGACACCGCGCAAACCGGCGGCAGCCGCGACTACACCCTGGCCGAGGCGATGCGCCAGCCGCAATACTGGATGCTGGCGCTGATGTTCCTGACCGTGTGCATGAGCGGCCTGTACGTGATCGGCGTGGCCAAGGACATCGGCGAGAGCTTCGTCCACCTGTCGGCCGCCACCGCCGCCAACGCCGTGGCCGTGATCGCCGTGGCCAATCTGTCCGGCCGCCTGGTGCTGGGCGTGCTGTCAGACAAGATGCCGCGCATCCGCGTCATCACCCTCGCCCAGATCGCCGCGCTGGCCGGCATGCTGACCCTGCTGTTCGCGCCGCTGAACGCCGGCCTGTTCTTCGCAGCCATCGCCTGCATCGCCTTCAGTTTCGGCGGCACCATCACCGTCTACCCGTCGCTGGTCAGCGATTTCTTCGGCCTGAACAACCTGACCAAGAACTACGGCGTGATCTACCTGGGCTTCGGCATCGGCAGCATCGTCGGCTCCATCGTCGCCTCGCTGTTCGGCGGCTTCCTCGCCACCTTCCACCTGATCCTGGCGCTGTTGATCGTCGCCCTGCTGTTCTCGCTGACCATGCGCCAGCCGGGCGCGGCCCAGACCAAGCGGGAAGACTTCGACGCCGAGCCGCAGCTGGGCAAGGCCTGAGCCTCTCCTCTTCCAAATAAGACAAAGCCCCCGGATTCGGGGGCTTTTGCATGAATGGCGGATACCGCTTTGACGGTCAATCAATTTGGCGACAACTTATACAAATGCTGTGAAACCGAACCGATGTGCGCCATCCCCATCAGCGCTAGCCGGCTTCGAAGCCATTTCCGAGGTTTTAAGACGCCGGTTGTTCGACGCCGCGCGACGGTAGCGCGCGGCTAGTTCCGGCGGCTCCTTGGAAATGGCTTTGAAGACGGTGTTTCGACGCGCTGTCGGGGCGGCCTGGGGGTGTCGGGGGGCTGGCCGCGCAGCCCCCTGACCCGCCTGCCGGGCGGACTCAGAGCCCAAATCGTCCGCACAACCGGCATTGGATGGCGGAACGCCCGGCTCAAGCCGGGCTTCCGCCCTACTTTCGCGCCAGCCAAATGTCCAACTGCCGGGCGAAAGCCTGCCGGTCCGCCTGGCTCAGCGGCGGCGGGCCTTCGGTCTGGATGCCGCTGGCCCGCAGATTGTCCATGAAGTCCCGCATGGTCAGCTGGGCGGCGATGGTCTCCTTGGAAAACGCGTCGCCGCGCCAGTTCAGCGCCTGCGCGCCCTTGGCCAGCGCCTCGGACGCCAGCGGAATGTCGCCGGTGATCAACAAGTCTGTTGGCTCGATGCGGCGGGCGATCTCGTTGTCGGCCACGTCGAAACCCTTGGGCACCTGCAGCGCGCGGATATTCGGCGCCTTCGGCACCGTCAGCAGCTGGTTGGCGACCAACACCAGCTCCACGCCGGTGCGCTGTGCCGCGCGGAACAACACTTCCCGTATCACCTTGGGACAGGCGTCGGCGTCTACCCAGATCGTCATCGCATTTCTTTCTTCATTTACATAGCAGGCCATGATACCCGCCCTTGCCCATGACATGAGAATCCGCTATGCTGCGCGCCCGCCAAAAATGCCAAAGAGATATAACATGATCAACGTCGACATAGCCGGCACCCGCTTCAATCTGCGCGCCGCCGCCATCATCGAACATGGGGGTAAGGTCTTGCTGCACCGTTTGATCCGCGACGACTTCTGGACCTTGCCCGGCGGCCGTGTAGACCCCGACGAGGAAGCGCCCAAAACGGTTGAGCGGGAAATGCTTGAAGAGCTGGGCGAAGCCGTGCGTTGCGGCGAGATGGTCATGCTTATTGAAAACTTCTTCTCCGCCAATGGCCAGCGCAACCATGAGCTGGGCCTGTATTTCCAGACCTATCTGGCCGCCGACTCCGCGCTGCCTAACCGCGCCGCGCCGTTCATTATCGAAGACGGCGGCTCGCGTCTGGAATTCGACTGGTTCAGCCGCCAGCAGCTCAGCAAGCTGCGCATCCTGCCGCTGCCCATGAAAGACATGCTGATCAGCGAAGACCGCAGCCTGCGCCACGTAGTCAACCGCGAATAAGCGCCCGGCCGCCCTTTGCGGCGGCCATCATGTCGACATATTGACGCTTACGTAAACGTAAGCGATGATGTGCTCATCAGGCGCCGCCAGCCGCGCCGCACGCCCAACGAGGAGAACCCATGTACAGCAGCCTGCGCTTCGCCTTCGGCGAGACTTACGACCTCCTGCGCGAATCGGTGCGCGACTTCGCCGAACGCGAGATCGCCCCGCGCGCCGCCTCCATCGACCAGGACAATCTGTTCCCGGCCGACCTGTGGCGCAAGTTCGGCGAGCTGGGCTTGCTCGGCATCACCGTCAGCGAGCAATACGGCGGCGTGGACATGGGCTACCTCGCCCACATGATCGCGATGGAGGAAATCAGCCGCGCCAGCGCCTCGGTGGGCCTGTCGTACGGCGCGCACTCCAACCTGTGCGTCAACCAGATCTACAAGAATGGCAACGACGCGCAGCGCGCGAAATACCTGCCCAAACTGATCTCCGGCGAGCACGTCGGCGCGCTGGCGATGTCCGAGCCCAACGCCGGCTCCGACGTGGTCAGCATGAAGCTGAAGGCCGACAAGACCGACGGCGGCTACCTGCTCAACGGCAGCAAGATGTGGATCACCAACGGCGGCGACGCCGACACCCTGGTGGTGTACGCCAAAACCGACGTCAACGCCGGCCCCAAGGGCATCACCGCCTTCATCGTCGAGAAGAGCTTTGGCGGCTTCAGCCACGGCAGCAAGCTGGACAAGCTGGGCATGCGCGGCTCCAACACCTACCCCATCTTCTTCGACAACTGTTTCGTGCCGGAAGAAAACGTGCTGGGCGGCGAAGGCAACGGCGTGAAAGTGCTGATGAGCGGCCTGGATTACGAGCGCTCGGTGCTGGCGGCCGGCCCCTTGGGCATCATGCAAGCCAGCCTGGACATCGTGGTGCCCTACCTGAACGACCGCAGCCAGTTCGGCCAGCCCATCGGCGACTTCCAGCTGATGCAGGGCAAGCTGGCCGACATGTACGTCAAGCTGTCCGCCAGCCGCGCCTATGTCTACGCTGTGGGCCAGGCGCTGGACCGCGGCGAGACCGGCCGCCAGACGCGCAAGGACGCCGCCGGCGCCATTCTGTACGCGGCCGAGAACGCCACCCAGCTGGCGCTGGACGCCATCCAGTGCCTGGGCGGCAACGGCTACATCAATGAGTACGCCACCGGCCGTCTGCTGCGCGATGCCAAGCTGTACGAGATCGGCGCCGGCACCAGCGAGATCCGCCGGTGGCTGATAGGCCGCGAGCTGATGGCCGAAACCCGCTGAGCGCGGCGGATAAAATGCCTGATGCCGCGTTGCGCAGCCTTGCCTCAGGCCTTTTCTCCTGCCGCCTCCCACTACTTTCCGGCAACGCTCAGGAAACTCGAACATGACCGCCGCCGAACACATCGTCCAGGCCCAGCTGGACGCCTACAACGCCCGCAACCTTGAAGCCTTCGCCGCCTGCTACGCCGAGGACGTCAAGGTTTACCGCCTGCCGGCCATGACGCTGAGCCTGCATGGCCGCGCCGCGCTGGCCGACCACTACGCCAACAAGCGCTTCAACTTGCCCAAGCTGCACGCCGCGCTGCTGCATCGCATCGTGCAGGGCAGCCGCGTCATCGACCATGAAGACGTGACGCTGGACGGCGAAAACCGCTTTCGCGCCGTCGCCATCTACGACGTCAACGCCGATGGATTGATCGCCGCGGTGTGGTTCGTCGACGCCGAATGACAAGGTAAACCATATGCCTATTCTTGAATCCAAGCTGTCGCCGCGCGCCGCGGACTTCGTCGCCAACGCCGACAAGATGCGCGCGCTGGTGGACGATCTGAAACAGAAAGTCGCCCAAGCGGCGCTGGGCGGCGGCGAGAAAGCCCGCGCCAAACACACCGCGCGCGGCAAGCTGCTGCCGCGCGAGCGCATCGACCTGTTGCTGGACCCCGGCGCGCCGTTTCTGGAGCTGTCCCAGCTGGCCGCCTACGGCATGTATGGCGGCGACGCGCCCGGCGCGGGCATGATCGCCGGCATCGGCCGCGTTTCCGGCATCGACTGCCTGATCATCGCCAACGACGCCACTGTCAAGGGCGGCACCTATTACCCGATGACGGTGAAGAAGCATCTTCGCGCGCAGGAGATCGCCCGCGACAACCGCCTGCCCTGCGTCTACCTGGTGGATTCCGGCGGTGCCTTCCTGCCGCTGCAGGACGAGGTGTTTCCGGACAAGGAACACTTCGGCCGCATCTTCTACAACCAGGCCAATCTGTCGGCCATGGGCATTCCGCAGATCGCCGTGGTGATGGGCAGCTGCACCGCCGGCGGCGCCTACGTGCCGGCGATGAGCGACGAAACCGTCATCGTCAAGGAACAGGGCACCATCTTCCTGGGCGGCCCGCCCTTGGTGCGCGCGGCCACCGGCGAAGTGGTCAGCGCCGAGGAGCTGGGCGGCGGCGACGTGCACGCCAAAATCTCCGGCGTGGCCGACCACTTGGCCCAGAACGATGCCCACGCGCTGTCCATCGCCCGCCGCATCGTGTCCGACCTGAACTGGAAAAAGCAGGGCGAGCTGGACCGCGCCGAGCCCAAGCCGCCGCGCTACGCCGCGGAGGAAATCTATGGCGTGATCCCGGCCGATCCGAAAAAGCCGTTCGACGTGCGCGAGATCATCGCCCGCCTGGTGGACGATTCCGACTTCGACGAATTCAAGCAAAACTACGGGACGACTTTAGTCACGGGCTTCGCCCGCCTCAACGGCTACCGCGTCGGCATCCTGGCCAACAACGGCATCCTGTTCTCCGAATCCGCGCTGAAAGGCGCGCACTTCGTCGAGCTGTGCTGCCAACGCGGCATTCCGCTGATCTTCCTGCAGAACATCACTGGCTTCATGGTGGGCAAGAAATACGAAAACGGCGGCATCGCCAAGGACGGCGCCAAACTGGTGACGGCGGTGGCCTGCGCCAAGGTGCCCAAGTTCACCGTGCTGATAGGCGGCAGCTTCGGCGCGGGCAACTACGGCATGTGCGGCCGCGCCTACTCGCCGCGCTTCCTGTGGATGTGGCCGAACAGCCGCATCTCGGTGATGGGCGGCGAGCAGGCCGCCGGCGTGCTGGCCCAGGTGAAAAAAGAACAGCTGGGCGACGCCTTCACCCCGGAACAGGAAGAAGCGCTGAAAGCGCCGGTACGCCAGCAGTACGAGGAACAGGGCCACCCCTACTACGCCAGCGCGCGGCTGTGGGACGACGGCGTGATCGACCCGGCCCAGACCCGCGACGTGCTGGCGCTGGCGATTGAGGCCGCGCTGTCTGCGCCGATTGAACAGACCCGCTTCGGCGTGTTCCGGATGTAAGGAGCGGATGATGAGCTACACCACGCTGCAAATCGAACACAGCGGCAAGATCGCCACCGTCTGGCTGAACCGGCCGGAGCTGCACAACGCGTTGAACGAAGTGTTGATCGCCGAACTGAGCGAGGCGATGCGGCAACTGAACCGTGACGAATCCATCCGCGTCATCGTGCTGGCAGGCCGCGGCAAGAGCTTCTGCGCCGGCGCGGACCTGGACTGGATGCGCCGAGCCGCCGGCTACACGGAAGAGGAAAACCTGGCCGACGCGCAAAAGCTGGCCGCCATGCTGAAAAGCGTCTACCGCAGCGCCAAGCCGGTGATCGCCCGCATCCACGGCGCGGCCATGGCCGGCGGCACCGGATTGGCGGCCGCCTGCGATGTAGCCATCGCCACCGACGCCGCCAAGTTCGCGTTGACCGAAGTGCGGCTGGGCCTGATCCCGGCCACCATCGGCCCCTATGTCGCCGACGCGATAGGCTGGCGCCAGGCCAGGCGTTATTTCCTGTCCGCCGAGCGCATCACCGCCGGCACCGCGCTGAAGCTGGGCCTGATACACGAACTGGTCAGCGAGGCGCTGCTGGACGAGCGGGTGGCCGAGGTCGCCGAGGAGCTGGCCAAGGGCGCGCCCGGCGCGCTGCGCGAGGCCAAGCTGCTGTTGGCGGAGCTGCGCGAAGGCTCGCCCTGGGACGACCAATTGCTCGAACGCACCGCCATGCGCATCGCGTCCATCCGCGCCGGCGACGAAGCGCGCGAAGGCCTGGCTTCATTCTTCGAAAAACGCGCGCCGAAATGGCAGGAATAACCCGGACAAAGCCATGTTCAATAAAATCCTGATCGCCAACCGCGGTGACCAGCAGCCGCAGGGCTGCGCAGCTGCGCAGCAAAATCGCCTGCCGGCGCGCAAGCGCCGGGGCGGTTTCGCCGCGGGAGACCGCCATGTTCAATAAGATCCTGATCGCCAACCGCGGCGAAATCGCCTGCCGCGTCATCCAAACCGCCAAGGCCCTGGGCATCGCCACCGTCGCCGTCTATTCCGACGCCGACGCGAACGCCCGCTTCGTCAAGCTGGCCGACGAGGCCTACCGTCTCGGCCCGGCCCCGGCCGCCGAATCCTATCTGCGCGCCGACCGGATCCTGGCCATCGCCCAACAATGCGGCGCGCAGGCGGTGCATCCCGGCTACGGCTTCCTGTCCGAGAATGAAGACTTCGCCGCCGCCTGCGAGGCCGCCGGCATCGCCTTCATCGGCCCGCCGGCCTCCGCCATCGCCGCGATGGGCAGCAAATCCGCCGCCAAGGCGCTGATGGAAAAAGCCGGCGTGCCGCTGGTGCCCGGCTACCACGGCGATGATCAAAATCCGGCGTTGCTGCAAAGCCAGGCCGACGCCATCGGCTATCCGGTATTGATCAAGGCCAGCGCCGGCGGCGGCGGCAAGGGCATGCGCATCGTGGAAAAGAGTGACGACTTCGCCGCCGCCCTCGCCTCCTGCCAGCGTGAAGCCCGCGCCAGCTTCGGCGACGACAAGGTGCTGGTGGAGAAATACCTGACCCGCCCGCGCCACGTGGAGATTCAGGTGTTCGCCGACAAACTGGGCGGCTGCGTCTACCTGTTCGAGCGCGACTGCTCGGTGCAGCGCCGCCATCAAAAAGTGCTGGAAGAAGCGCCGGCCCCGCACTTGCCGCAGGCCACCCGCGAAGCGATGGGCGAAGCCGCCGTCGCCGCCGCGCGCGCCGTCGGCTATGTCGGCGCCGGCACGGTCGAGTTCATCATGGACGTGGACACGGGCAAGTTCTACTTCATGGAGATGAACACCCGGCTGCAGGTGGAGCACCCGGTAACCGAGATGATCACCGGCCAGGACCTGGTGGCCTGGCAACTGGCCGTCGCCGCCGGCGGCGCGCTGCCGATGAAGCAAGACCAACTGGCCATTCGCGGCCACGCCATCGAGGCCCGCATCTACGCCGAAGATCCAGACAAGGGCTTTCTGCCCTCCACCGGCGCCTTGCTCCACTTGGCGACGCCTGTAGAGTCCGCCCATGTGCGCATCGACACCGGGGTGGAGCAAGGCGACGCCATCTCGCCGTTCTACGACCCGATGATCGCCAAGCTCATCGTGTGGGGCGAAACCCGCGAAGCGGCGCTCAGGCAGATGGACGCCGCGCTGGCGCAATACCAGATCGTCGGCCTGTCCAGTAATGTGTCATTCCTGCGCCGCATCGTGAACCATCACAGCTTTGCCGGCGGCTACGTCGATACCGGGCTGATCGCCCGCCACCACGACGAACTGTTGCCGCCGCCGGCCGCGCCGACGGCCCGACAACTGGCCCTGCTGGCGCTGGCCGAGGCGCTGGCGCAGCAAGCGCCCTACCCGGCGGCCGCCGGCTGGCGCTTGAACGGCGAGCAGACGCGCCACTTCGCCTTCCGCCAGGATGAGGAAGAATACCGCGCGGCGCTGCGCCACCAAACCAACGGCTTCGCCATTTCCGTGGAGGGACAATCGTTCTCCGCCAGCGCGCAGTTGAATGGTTGCCAGCTGCATGCCGTGCTGGATGGCGCGGCCATCAAGGCCGCGGTGGCGCGCCACGGCGCGCAGCGCGTGCTGTTCGAAAACGGCGAACGCCTGGCTGTGGAATGGGTGGACCCCTACGCCTACACCGAGCTGGGCGTTCACGGCGAAACCCACCTCAAGGCGCCGATGCCGGGCCGCGTGGTGGCGCTCTTGGCCAAGATAGGCAAATGGGTGGCCAAAGGCTCGCCGTTGTTGATTCTGGAGGCGATGAAGATGGAGCACACCATCACCGCGCCGGGCGACGGCGTGGTGCAGGATTTCTACTTCTCCGCCGGCGAGCAGGTCAATGATGGTGACGAACTGGTAGACTTTGCCGCAGAATGACGAAGTCATTTCAATAACAAGCAAAGACAAGGATATGCATATCGCCCTGGAAGCCATCCAACAGCTGCGCCAGCGCGGCGAGCATGAAGCCGCGCGCCGGCAGACGCTGGAACTGCTGCGGCAACAGCCGCAGCATGCCGAGCTGCATTATCTCTGCGCTTGCATCCACGACAGCCTGGGCCTGGAAGCCGAAGCCATCCCCCACTACCAGCAGGCGCTGGAGTTGGGCCTGAGCGGCGACGCGGCGGCCGAGGCCTGGCTGGGCCTGGGCAGCAGCCACCGCGCGCTGGGCCGCTTCGACGCGGCTGAAGCCGCGCTGCGCGAAGGAAGCGGGCTGTTTCCGCAACACCACGCGCTGCGCGCCTTTCTGGCGATGGCGCTGTACAACCGCGGCCAGCACAAGGAAGCCACGCAAAGCTTGCTCACCCTGTTGGCGGACGGCAGCGCCGATCACGGCATCCGAGCCTACCGCCGCGCCATCCGCTTTTACGCGGAAGACCTTGACCGAACCTGGTAACGAGACCCGCCATGGACCCCGTCATCATCAATCACCCCGGCCTGGCCCTGGCCGGCTACGGCATCGATACCCGGCTGGAAAACGGCGACAACCTGCGCCAGATTCCGGCCTTCTGGAACGATTACGCCCAGCGGCTGCGACAACCGCTGCTGGAGTCGCTGGGCAGGCCGCACGCTCCGGAATACGGCGTCACCTGCGACTTCAACCCGGCGGACGGCAGTTTCCGCTACCTGATCGCCATGGAATGCCCGGCCGATGGCGAGCCGCCCGCCGACAGCGAGCGCCGCGCCCTGCCGCCGGCCAAATACGCGGTGTTCACCACGCCGCCGGCGGCCGATCCGGCCCGGTTCGGCGAAGCCATCGTCGCAACCTGGCAGCACATCTACGGGCAGTGGCTGCCCGCGTCCGCCAAATGGGAGCACGCCATCGGCGCCTCCTTCGAGCGCTACGACGGCCGCTGCGCCCCTGGCCAGCCCAGCCTGCAAATGGACATTTACATCCCCGTTCAGCCCAAGCGTTGAAAGCCAAGCCATGCAAAGCGTCAAGATTGTGGAAGTCGGTCCGCGCGACGGGCTGCAAAACGAGAAACTGCCGCTGAGCGCGGAAATCAAGCTGGAGCTGATCCGCAGGTTGTCCGAAACCGGCCTGTCCGCTATCGAGGCCGGCGCCTTCGTCTCGCCCAAGTGGGTGCCGCAAATGGCCGGCAGCGCCGAGGTGCTGGCCGCGCTGGACGCCTCCGGCCCCATCGCCTATCCGGTGCTGGTGCCCAACGACCGGGGGCTGGACGCGGCGCTGGCGGCCGGCGCGCGCGAGATCGCCGTGTTCGGCGCGGCCAGCGAGAGCTTCAGCCAGAAAAACATCAACGCCAGCATCGCAGAAAGCCTGCGCCGCTTCGAGAGCGTGGCCCGCCGCGCGCGGGACGCCGGCGTCAAGGTGCGCGGCTATGTGTCCTGCGTGGCCGGCTGCCCCTACGAAGGCAAGATCGCGCCCGGCAAAGTGGCCGAAGTGGCCAGGGCGCTGGCCGACATGGGCTGCTATGAAATCTCGCTGGGCGACACCATAGGCGTGGGCACGCCGGCGTCGGTGCGGGAAATGCTGGACGCGGTGCTGGACGCGCTGCCGGCCAAGCAACTGGCGGGACACTTCCACGACACCTACGGCATGGCCGTCGCCAACATCCGCGCGGCGCTTGATGCGGGGCTGCGCGTGTTCGATGCATCGGTCGCCGGATTGGGCGGCTGCCCGTACGCGCGCGGCGCGTCCGGCAACGTCGCCACCGAAGACGTGGCCTACCTGCTGGCCGGCGAGGGCTACCACAGCGGCATAGATCTCACTAAACTGGTGGACGTCGCCTGGTTCATCGCCGACGCGCTGGGCAAGCCCCCCGCCTCCAAGCTGGCGCACGCGCTCGGCCGCCAGAGCTGAAAACCATACCAGCCGGCCCGCCCCGTCAAGCCAAAGCCATACCGCGGGCCGCGCACAGGAGAAACCATGCAAGCACGCAATACCCCGATCTGGAGCCCGTCCGCCGAGCGGCTGGCCGGCTGCCATCTCACCGCCTTCGCCCGCCTGGCCGAAACCGTTTGCGGCAAGGAGTTGCCCGACTACCACCGCCTGTGGCGCGCCAGCGTGGAAGACCCGGGCCGCTTCTGGTCGCTGGTCTGGGACTATTGCGGCGTGATCGGCGACAAGGGCGGCGTGGCGTTGGAGAACGGCGACGACATGCTGGCCGCCCGCTTCTTCCCCGAAGCGCGGCTCAATTTCGCGGAAAACCTGCTGCGCCGGGACGACGACAGCCTGGCCGTGGTGTTCCGCGGCGAAGACAAGATCGAGCAGAAGCTGAGCTGGCATGAGTTGAACCAGCTGGTTTCCCGCCTGCAGCAGGCGATGCGCGCCGCCGGCATCCAGCCGGGCGATCGCGTGGCCGGCTTCATGCCCAATATGCCGGCCGCGCTGGCGGCGATGCTGGCCGCCAGCAGCCTGGGCGCGGTATGGACCAGCGGCTCGCCCGACTTCGGCACCGATGGCGCGCTGGACCGTTTCGGCCAGACCGAGCCCAGGATTCTGTTCTGCCCCGACGGCTACTGGTACAACGGCAAAGCGGTGGACATCCGCGCCAAGATGATCCACCTGGCGGAAAAACTCCCCAGCGTGGAGCGCTTCGTGGTGGTTCCCTATCTGGGCGACGGCGCCGACTTCGCCGCCGCCGTGCCGCGCGCGCAGACGCTGGACGCGTTCCTGGCCGGCTTCGACGCGCGCCCGGTGGAATACCTCCGCCTGCCGTTCAACCACCCGCTGTACATCCTGTACTCCAGCGGCACCACCGGCAAGCCCAAGTGCATCGTCCACGGCGCCGGCGGCACACTGCTGCAGCACCTGAAAGAACACCAGCTTCACGCCGACGTCCACGCCGGCGACCACCTGTTCTACTTCACCACCTGCGGCTGGATGATGTGGAACTGGCTGGTAAGCGGCCTCGCCTCCGGCGCGGCGCTGATGCTGTACGACGGCTCGCCGTTCGCCGATGAAGGCCGCGTGCTGTGGGATTACGCCGCCGAGCACGGCTTCACCCACTTCGGCACCTCGGCCAAATACATCGACAGCCTGAGAAAGACCCCCATCGTCCCCGCCCGCGACTGGCAGCTGGCCAAGCTTCGCAGCCTGTTCTCCACGGGTTCCCCTCTGGTGGCGGAAAGCTACGACTGGGTATACGAGAACATCAAGGCCGACCTCAACCTGGCCTCCATCTCCGGCGGCACCGACATCGTGTCCTGCTTCGCGCTGGGCGCGCCCACGCTGCCGGTGTACCGCGGCGAACTGCAATGCCGCGGCCTTGGGATGGCGGTGGACATCTACGACGAGATGGGCCGCCCGCTGTATCGCGAAAAAGGCGAGTTGATCTGCAAGAAGCCGTTCCCATCGATGCCGATAGGCTTCTGGAACGATCCGGACGGCGAGAAATACCGCCAGGCCTACTTCGGCCGCTTCCCCAACATCTGGTGCCACGGCGACTACGCCGAAGTCACCGAGCACGACGGCGTAATCATCTACGGCCGTTCCGACGCGGTGCTCAACCCCGGCGGCGTGCGCATCGGCACCGCCGAGATCTACCGCCAGGTGGAAGCGTTCCCGGAAATCCTGGAAAGCCTGGCCGTCGGCCAGACCTGGCAGGACGACGAGCGCGTGGTGCTGTTCGTCAAGCTGCGCGAGGACGCGGCGCTGGACGAAGAGCTGGTCAATCGGATCAAGGCGCAGATCAAGAGCGGCGCCAGCCCCCGCCACGTGCCGGCGCGCATCATCGCGGTGGCCGACATCCCGCGCACGGTCAGCGGCAAGATCGTGGAGCTGGCGGTGAAAAACGTGATCCACGGCCGCCCGGTCAACAATGTCAGCGCGCTGGCCAATCCGGAAGCGCTGAAACTTTTTGAGAACCTGAGCGAATTGGGCGAATGAATCCATCCATGAAAAACGAGGGCCGCCGTCCTCGTTTTTCATTGGCGCGCGCCGAAATCGCCAGCCGGCCATAGCGGAAAGAATCACGTTGCCGAAAACCATGCGGGCAAACGCCGCCCGGCATCCGTTTAGGCGACTCGCTTGGCCATTCCCATACCGCGAGGATTCAGACGCCCATCCCCAGCCTGGGCCTGGCATCGGATATCCATTGAGGCCGCCATCCGTTTTTAATCGCCGAGTACGGAAAACTGGCTTATTATTAAGCGAAGAGGCAAAGGTCTTCCACGCCGCGGACCGCGCGCGAATATCGTTTGAGCGTCTTCGCAAAGACGGCAAGCGGCGTTTTCTGAGCGGAGCAAGTATGTTGAGTCGGCACCAGCAAAGCTGGGGTGTTGAACAGTGGGCGGCTTACCTGAAAGACAAGGAAATACCTGTTCTGTTGGCGACCCGGGACATGTTCCAGTCGCTGAAGTCGCAAGGCAAGGACGCCCCGGAGTTTTCGCCGAGAGAACTAGCCGAATTCGTGCATGACGACCCTTATCTGGCCGTCAAGCTGCTGATAGAGGCCGAAAGGCACCGCTCCCGGCGCCTGGGCAAGGAAACCACCACCCAACTCGCCACCATACTCCAGCTGGGCAGCGATGAATTGTATTCGCTGATAGCGGGAAGCCCGGTTGTCCATGTCGACCACCCGGGCTGGCAAGCCGCCGTTTCCACCGCGGTCTTGGCCTCCAGCATCGCCCGCGCCTGGTCCAATTTCCGTTCCGACGCCTCGCCGGAGGAAATCTCGCTGGCCACCCTGCTTTCCGAAACCGGCGAATTGCTGCTGTGGCATTTCGCGCCGGAATTGCCGACCGGAGCCATCGCGGAATTCGAATCCGGGCGAGCCAATCGAACCGGCCTCGCCCAATTGAATTCCGCCGGATTCACCTTCCGGCAATTGACGCTGGTCTTGGCCGATGTCTGGCAATTGCCACAAATGATCAGCCAGTTGATCCGCGGCGTAGATCGGCCCCGCACCCATATCGCGCAGATCGCCATAGACTGCGCCCGTCACTTGATGCAAAACCCGGACAATCCGGCGCTGCCATCCGACATCGGCAATATCTCCCAGCACATTCCGGGCGTAGCCAAAGAGAAACTGATTTCGGTCTTGCCGATTTCCGATGAGCAGAAGACTCATATTCTCGCAGGATTGAGTGAGAAGTAAACGCCTGCCTCCCATTTATCCGCCGCTCCCATGATTCCTTTTTGTGCGAAATGCCGCCAGTCTCCCCAATAAAATCACTCCGGCAAGCAACCCAAGCCCTTCAACGTCGCTTCCACCGCCTCGTCCAGCGGCGTCACCCATTCTCGCCCCAGCACGCCGAGCAGCTTGCCGTTATCCATCCGCACCGGCTGGCGCCACAGGTAGCGCATTTCCATCATTTCCCGCAGCGTGGCGTTGAACGGCGAGATCAGCCGGATCAGCCGCCATGGAAAGGCGCTCACCTTGGCGTCCACCCCGTGCCGTCGCAATGCGCGACAGATGGCCTGCGCCATCTGCTCGCCGTCCGCATCCCAATGACCGCCCAAATGGAAAGAGGCGAATGGCTCTAGCGATTCGCGCCGCTCCAGCAACGCGACGATGTTGCGCGCCACATCCGGCAGATAAGCCCATTGATGCCCAACGCCGGGCGCAGCCGGATTCTGGATGCGGCGTATCGGCTTGCCGGGTTTGACCAGGCCTTGCGAAAACCAGTTATTGCCCGCTCTGGGGCCGAAGAAGTCGCCGGCGCGCACGATCAGCGCCTTGCCGCCGTCGGCCGCATAAGCGCGGAGGCGGGCTTCCATTTCCACCCGTATCGCGCCCTTGCGAGTCATCGGGCGCTGTGGCGCCTCCTCTCTGATGAGGGGAAACGCATCCGGTCCGTAGTTGTACACGGTGCCAGGCAGCACGGCGATGGCGCCCTCGCGCTTCGCCGCGGCGATGGTGTTGTCCAGCATGGGCAGCACCCGTTCCGACCAGTTGCGGTAGCCGGGCGGATTCACCGCATGGACGATGGCCGCGCAGCCCTCCGCCGCCTTGGCCACATCGTCCGGCCGCATCGCGTCGCCTCGTATCCAGACGATGCCGTCGCGAATCTGGACCGGCTGCTCCAGCCCTCGCGCCAGACCGCGCACTTCCCAGCCCGCGTCGCGCAACTGGCGCGCCGCCTCTCCGCCTATGCCGCCTGCCGCGCCCACCACCAATGCCGTTTCTCTTGTGATCATGGTTCTGCTCCTTGATTTGTATCGGTGCAGCCATGCTATGGCGGAGTCCATCAATACGGAATTGACTAAAATGGCATATCACCCATACATTTATGCATGGACAACACGATAGACTGGCAACTATACCGTTCCTTTCTCGCCGTGCTGCGGGAGGGGTCGCTGTCCGCCGCGGCGCGGACGCTGGGCCAGACCCAGCCGACGCTAGGCAGGCATATCGACGCGCTGGAAGCCGCGCTGGGCATTTCTCTGTTTACCCGCTTTCCTGGCGGGCTGCTGCCGACAAACGCGGCGCAGACGCTGCGCCCGCATGCGGAGGCCATGGCCAGCCACGCGGCGGCGCTGGAGAGGATGGCGTCCTGCCAAGGCAACGATCCAAGCGGCGTGGTGCGAATCACAGCCAGCGAAGTAGTCGGCGCGGAAGTGCTGCCACCCATGCTGGCGGCGCTGCGCCGCAGCCATCCGGGAATCACGATAGAATTGGTTCCAAGCAACCGCGCGCAAGACCTATTGCAACGCGAGGCGGATATCGCTGTGCGCATGACGCGTCCGCGACAGTCGCAATTGATCGCCCGCCCCATCGGCGACATCGAGATCGGCCTGTTCGCCGCCCCCGCCTACTTGGCCGAGCGCGGCGAGCCTTTCGAAGTTGAAGATCTGGGCCGACACAGCCTGATCGGCTTCGACCAGCCCAGCGCCTTCCAACGGGAAGCGGCCAAATGGATGCCCGGCTTGGACCGCGAGCGTTTTGCCTTGCGCAGCGACAGCGATCTGGCCCAGCTCGCGCTGTTGCGCGCCGGCGCCGGCATCGGCTTCTGCCAGTTGCCCCTGGCGCGGCGGGATGGCTTGCGGCGCATTCTGCCTGATCGCTACGCGCTGCGTTTGGACACCTGGATCACCATGCACGAGGACCTGCGGCACAGTCCCGCCTGCAAGACGGCGTTCGACGCGCTGGTGGCGGGCATGCTGGACTACATCGAGCGCGCCTAGCCGGAAAGCCTGCCGCCCGAAAGCCTTTCGCCGCCCCGCCATGAAAAGAGCCGCGCCGGCATGCGTCCGGCGCGGCTCCCTTTCCATGAGCGTCCCTACTTGGCGGCTTTGGGCGGCGGCAGCCGCTGCAGCAGCGCGAAAGTCATGTTCTGCTCGCGCGGCCGGTTGCCGGTCCACAACACCTGCCAGCCGGGTTCTGCCACGCCCTCCTCGCTGTTGCGCACCACCAGCCAGTACTCGCAGGGCGGCGCCTCGCCCGCCGGGAACGAGAGCAAGTCGATGCCGGCGTAGTAGCGCCAACTGATCTGGGCCAGGCTGTTGCGGTTTTCGGTGGCGATGCAGGTGGCGGTGGCCGGCAACTTGCGCAGCATGCTCTCCACCACTGGGCGGTAGCTCTTCGCCGCATCGAACCAAGGCAGCCACAGCGACATGCCCAGCCCCCACAGCAACGTCAGCCCAGCCGTCCAGTTGGTGATCGCCTGCCGTCCGCGCAGATGGGGCCGGGTCAGCGCCCACAGCCATACCAGCGTGGCGATCAGGCCGCCGGCGGCCTGCGGCCAGGATACGTGCGGCTGGTAGAACGGGCTGAAATACTGCGCCCTTCCGGCCAGCCCTTCCGGCCAGCCGTAGTTCATCGCCGCCCAGCCCAGCCATACCAGCAGGCCGAACAATCCAAAGGTCATCAGCGCGAACCAGTTGAGGAAGGCGGCCGCGCCGCGCCGCAGATTGTCCAGCTCCACCGCGGCCAGCACCGCCAGCGGCAACAGCAGCGGCATCGCGTCGGTGATGTTGGTTCGGTCGGACAACGTGAGCAGCACCGCCATCATCAAGCCGAACAACAAGGGCAGCTGCAACCTGGCCGATTGCAGCTGGCGATTCCGATACAGCGTCCACAGCGCCAGCGGCCAGGCCGGGAAGGCGAACCACAGGATGTTGAGGCTGTAATAGCCGAAATCATGGAACAGCCGGACATGATGGAAACCGCTGGTCTGGCCCAGTGCATAGCCGCCCCACCACTCTGCGTACACTGCCGGATACAGCCTATGCAACAGCATCGGCCACACCAAGATGGCTGGCAGCGCCAGCAGCAAGGCCAGCAACAAGGTGATCGCGTAATTCTTGCGCCGCCAGCCGCTGAACGCCGGCAACATCAGCGCCACCAGCCAGATCAGGGCCAGGTCCAGCAGACTGCCTCCCAGGAAGGTGGCCACGCTGGCCGCGCCCAGGACCGCGCCGGCAAGGCCAGGCGAACGCAGCGCCAGCGCCAGCGCATAGAACGCGGCGGACAGGCCGGCGAAGGCGGCGACATTCGGCGTCAGCTGATGCCCGGACTCCACCAGGCCGATGCAGCCGATCAGGATCATCACCACGCTGCGGCCATGGCGGCGGCCTATCAAGTCGCGCCCGGCCATGCCAGCCAGCAACAGCGACAGCGACATCAATAGCGGCGTCGCCAGCCTGGCCGCGTCATGCGCCGGCAGCAGCCAGGGCGAGAACAGCTTGATGCAGCCGGCTGCCAACCAGTAATACAAGGGCGCATTATCGAGATAAGGCGCGCCGTTGAGCATGGGCAACAGCCAGTTGCCGCTGTCCAGCATGCCCTGCGCGACAGCCAACACGAAAGGCTCGTCCGGCTTCCAGGGATCGTGCCCCAGAATGCCGGGCCACAGCCAGATGAAGCACAGCAGCAACAGCATCCAGGGTTTTTCGGTCGGCTTGGCCAATGCGTTGGCCTGAGCGGAGTAAGTCAGCATGTCGGATCAGACTTGATGAGGGGGTTGACTCAGCCCACCGGTCAACAGGGCCAGCCAAGCCCGCAGGTCTATCTTGCGCTTGGCGATGGACGCGCGCCACTTATTGCTGCGACGGCGATGCTTGTGTTCCGGCGCGGCCTGAATCGCCTTCAACCTGGCCTCGTCCCATTCCAGCTCGGCGCAATAACGGGCTTGCCGCTCCACATCCCAGCTGGCATCCATTGCCGAGAACACTTCCTGAAGATAAATGGGGGCTTCGTAGCTGTAATTCCAATAGTGGTGCAAGGCATCGCCCAGCGCCAGCATCCTGTATTGGCTGCAGGCGACCAGTGACAGCGCGAATTGCTCAGTCCAATTCCGCGGGCGCATCCGCGGCAGCAGATAATCGTTGATGGCCAACGCGCTGGCGTAGAACGCATCCGCGCCGGCCGGCGTGCCGATCACGCCGGAATTCCACATTTCCAGCGCCAAACCATCAGCCAGACCCAAACTTCGCAATGGAGCCTCATGCTTGCGGACAGCCGCTTGATATTCCGGGAAGAAGCCTGGTCCCAAACTGCCTTCCTTCACATGCATGCAACAAACGCCGCCCTGCTCCAGCGCCTGGAACACCGAATGCGGCAGCGACAACCAACGGGTATCGCAATCCACGTACATCAACGCGGAGCCCAGTTCGGCGTTCGCCCATTGCATCACCATCAGCTTGATGCGGTGCACGTAGTCGAATTGGCCGCGATAACTGCGCAGCTGCTGCGCGGTGAGGGGGAAAATCTTAATCAGTTCATGCTGCGGCACGCTGGCGGGATCGTCGGTGTAAACCGCGACTTGGATGTCATCTCGGCGCTCGGCGATCAGCAGGTGCAGCAGCGTCAGAATGGAAAATCGGGTTTGATCGTGGTATTTCTTGCCGCCGTGTGACAAGTAAACAATATGCAGGGCCATATTTATCTCGCATTGCAATTTCCTACGCCGCAGAACAAAAAAAGGCAGCCATAAAGCTGCCTTTTTTTTCTTCCGGAATCCGGCGTAGCGCTTAGCGCTTGAAGAAGCTGCCGAACTTCTGGTTGAACTTGTCCACGCGGCCGGCGGTGTCCACGATCTTTTGCTTGCCGGTGTAGAACGGGTGGCAGCTGGAGCACACTTCGATGGAGAAGGCGTCCTTGGACATGGTGGACTTGGTCACGAACTGTTGACCGCAGGAGCAGGTGACGGACAGTTCTTTGTAGTTCGGGTGAATATCGGTTTTCATCTCTCTACCTTTCAAATCGGGTGCAGGGGTTTTGCCTGCACTGCTTTACGAAACACGGCATTATCCGCCGTTTGGCCGCCGTTGACAAGCGCTGGCGGCCAAACCGCGTCAGGCGCGGCGCCAGATGGTGCCGCCGGCGCCGTCTTCCAGCACGATGCCTTTGGCGGTCAGCTCGTCGCGGATGCGGTCGGACTCGGCCCAATTCTTGGCGGCGCGCGCGTCCTTGCGCGCCTGGATCAGCCCTTCCACTTGCTCGGCGGACAACTCTCCCTCGCCGGCGCCGCCCTTCAGGAAGGCCTCGGGATCGCGCTCCAGCAGGCCCAGCGCGCCGGCCAGATCCTTCAACAGGCGGGCCAGCTGCGGGTCGCGGCTCTTGTTCACTTCGCCGGCCAGCTCGAACAGCACCGCCACCGCCTCGGACGAATTGAAGTCGTCGTCCATCGCCGCCTTGAAGCGGGCGGCGTAAGCGTTGTTCCAATCGATGCCCGCGGACGCCGGCAGCTCGATGCCGCGCAGGGCGGTGTACAGTCGGGTCAGGCCGTGCTTGGCGTCGTTGAGGATGCCGTCGGTGTAGTTCACCGGGCTGCGGTAGTGGCTGCGCACGATGAAGAAGCGGATCACCTCGCCGTCGAAGTGCTGCAGCACGTCGCGGATGGTGAAGAAGTTGCCCAGGCTTTTGGACATTTTCTCGCCGTCGACATTGATGAAGCCGTTGTGCAGCCAGTAATTGACATACTGATGGCCGTGCGCGCCCTCGGACTGGGCGATTTCGTTCTCATGGTGCGGGAACTGCAGGTCCTCGCCGCCGCCGTGGATGTCGAAATGCTCGCCCAGATGGTGGCAGCTCATCACCGAGCACTCGATATGCCAGCCCGGACGGCCCTTGCCCCACGGGCTGTCCCAGGACGGCTCGCCCGGCTTGGCGGCCTTCCACAGCACGAAATCCAGCGGATCGCGCTTGTTCGGGTCCACTTCCACCCGCTCGCCGGCGCGCAGCTTGTCCAGCGTGCGGCCGGACAGCTTGCCGTAGCCCTCGAACTCGCGCACCGCGTAGTAGACGTCGCCGTTGGCGGCCGGATAGGCCTTGCCGTTGGCGATCAGCTGTTCGATCAGCGCTATCATGCCGCCCACGTGGTGGGTGGCGCGCGGCTCGTGCGTCGGCGGCAGCAGGCCCAGCGCGGCGGCGTCCTGGCGCATGTCGGCGATGGTATCCTCCACCAGTTGATCCGGCGTGATGCCGCGCTCCAGCGCGCGCTTGATGATCTTGTCCTCGATGTCGGTGATGTTGCGGACATAGGTCACGTCGTAGCCCGACGTCTTCAGCCAGCGGTAGATCACGTCGAAGGCGGCCAGCATGCGCGCGTGGCCGATGTGACAGAGGTCGTAAACGGTCATGCCGCAGACGTACATGCTCACTTTGCCGGGTTCGATGGGTTTGAACGCTTCCTTCTGGCGGGTCAGTGTGTTGTACAGGCTAAGCATGATTGAAACCTATGGTTGGACAGTCAAAAGTTCGGATTGTATCAGAGTGGGCTTCCCGGCTGTGCAGAAAACCGCAACCGGGGCCCGGCGCGTCACGGTGCCAGAGCCCAACGAAAATCGACGTCGAAATCCGCGCCCAAGCTGCGCGCCATGGTGGCGCCGATATGATCGCGGTCCTGGTAGCGGATCAGGCCGTTCTTGCTGGCGTAGCAGGTGTCCGCGTCGCAGAAGCGGTTTATCGGGTCCCACAGGCGGACATTCGCATGCGCAGCCGTTAGGCGCCCCAGCATGGCCGCCACTTCGGCGCGCTCCGACTCCACGTTTTGGCGCGGCACATTACAAGCCTGCGCGCCCTTCCGCGCGACGCACTCTGCCGGGGAATAGCGCATCTCCGGCTCAGGCGATACCAACACCAGCTTCAAGCCAAGCGATTGCAGATAAGCCGCCTGCCTGCCCAGCGCCGCTTCCAGCACGCGCATCGAGCTGGCGTGATCCAGCGGCGGCACGCCGGCGATCATATTGCCCGGCAGTTTCGGCACGCCCTGCAGGCCCGCCTCCACCACCCCAGTCTGCGCTGGCCTGCCAGGCAGCACCTCCGCGGCGTAGCCTATCCAGCGGGCGTTCATCAACACCCCGGTCACGCCCTTGGCTTTCAAATCCGGCAACTCCTCGCGCACTGCGCGCGCGAAGCGGGTGCACCAGGTCCGCATCTTGCCCTCGCCCACCGGCGTGACATCCGGCAGCGGAGGGCAGCCATGGTAGACCCGCCTCAGAATGGACACGCCATGCTGTTTGGCCAACTGCTCATACATCGGCATCAGGTGGTCGGTATGGGAATCCCCCCAGGCCAGCAGGCGCAGAGGCGCATTCGGCTGCCCTATCATGCAGGCCGCTCGAGGCGGGAGCGGCAAGCCGTCGCCCGGCATATTGCACGCGTCGTTGAACGACATCGCGTCATGCTTGGCCTGAAGAATGGCCTGCTGCCCCAGCCACGGAAAATGCTTGGGCGCGTACATGGACACCGTGCCCAGCAACCACATCGACAGAGTCAGCCACAGGCCGGTTTTCAGCGTCGGCTTGACCGCGCCCAGGCAGGGCAGGCGGCGCTGGCGCAACGGCTGCTCGACATAGCGATAGCTGAGCCAGGCCAGGCCCAAGGCCAGCACGCCGCCCAGCAGGAAGTCGCGCTCAAGCGCGCGCTCTCCCAATCCCCAATAGCGCCCGAGCACCAACAGAGGCCAATGCCACAGGTAAAAACCGTAAGAAAGAATGCCGACCACCACCCAGGGCCGCCAGGACATCAGCCTGCTGACCGGATTGTCCCGGTTCGCCGCTCCGCCCCAGATCAGCAATACCGTACCCAGCACCGGCAGCAGGGCGATCCACCCCGGGAACAGCATCTTATCGTTCAGGAACAAAACCGAGCCGGCCAGCAACAGCAAGCCCGCCCCGGCCAGCGACGCCGCCCGCCCGCGGCCCATCGCTCGCTGCGGCGCCATCGCCAGCAGCGCGCCGGAAGCAAACTCCCAGGCGCGAGCCGGCATCAGGTAAAACGCTCTGGGCGTGTCATGCAGCGACAGCCACAGGCACAGGCCGAACGACAGCAGCCAGACCAGGGATAGCAGCCCGCGCACCGGGCGCTCCCTGCCAGAGCTTCCGCTGCCCCAGCGGCGGAACACCAGCCACATCAACAGCGGCCACACCAGGTAATACTGCTCCTCCACCGCCAGAGACCAGATGTGGAGCATCGGCTTCAGATCGGAATCGGAATCAAAGTAGTCGAAAGCGTGCTGCAGAAAGTGATGGTTGGCCGACAGCAGCGCGACGCCGCGCACCTCCCGGCCCAACTTGTTCTGGTCGTCTGGCAGCATGACGAAATAGGCGGCGAGCAAAGTGGCCAGCACCACCAGCACCAGGGCCGGCGCCAACCGCCGGATGCGGCGCGCGTAAAAGGCCTTGAAATCTATCCGCCCCCGCTCGACCAGTTCCTTTTTCAGGAGGCCGCTGATCAGGTAGCCGGAGATGACAAAGAAGATGTCGACCCCGATAAAGCCGCCAGGCAAGCCCGGCAACCCGATGTGAAACGCGACGACGCTGAGCACGGCAAAGGCCCGCAGGCCGTCTATGTCGGGACGATAACTATCCGCGCCGACACTGGGTGTGATATTCAAAGACATGGAGATGACATCCAGGCACCGGCAAGAAGGGTCCCGTCGCCGCCGCGCCCGCATGACGCCATTCCAAGCACGCGACAGCAAAACGCCCCGACCCAGCCGCAAACCCGTGTTGCGCTTTCAATCCAACAGAGAAGCCGGCATTTTACACACCCCCGGACAGCGCGCACCAGCGCCGGGCAAAGAAAAACCGCCGGCAAGCGGCGGCCATTCCCCAAACACAATCAGACGCGCGGCCAGGCGATGGGTCGGTAGTCGGGCAAACCATCCTTGAACGGCGGGATGCGTTCGCCTTCCATCAACGGCTTCACGTAATCGAGGAAAGCCTGGGTGACGCTGAAGCCATCCTCGCCGATGAATTCCGGCGGCAGCGATTTTTCCTTGTCGCCCACCGCCGACAGCGGCACTTCGTCCACGTTCCAACAGTAAGGATGGTCGTTCAAGCGCCGGATGCCAGCCATCAGGCCTGTCTTGCCTGCCAGCAGCCACTCCACCGCCTTCTCGCCCATCACATAGGCTTGGCGCACATCGGTGGCGGACGCCAGGTGGCCGCCGGCGCGCTGCAGATAGTCCACCTGGGCGACATGGGCGGAGATGCCGCGCTCGCGCAGAATCAGTTGGGCCAGCCAGTGGCCGGCGCCGCCGAGTTGCTCGTGGCCGTAGGTTTCGGACTTCTTCGCCTCGGCGACGAAGCGGCCATCCTTGCCGGTAATGCCCTCGGCCACCGCGATCGCGCACTGGCCGTACTTGGCCAGGCAGCCGTCCAGCGCGGCCAGGAAGCGTTCCTGATCGAACGGCACTTCCGGCAGCAGCAGCAGGTGCGGCGCTTCCTGCGGGCTGCGTGAGGAGGCGGCGCAGGCGGCGGCCAGCCAGCCGGTATGGCGGCCCATGGTTTCCATGATGAAGACGCGGCCCCAGCCCATGCTGGTCATGTCCAGGCCCACCTCGCGCATGGCGCTGGCCAGGAACTTGGCGGAGGAGCCGTAGCCGGGGCTGTTGTCGGTACCCACCAGGTCGTTGTCTATGGTCTTGGGGATGCCGATCACGCCCAGCTTGTAGCCCGTGTGCTTTTCAAAATCCACCAGCCGCTCGGCGCAGCCCAGCGAGCCGTTGCCGCCGTTGATCAGCAGATAGCGGATGTCGTGCTTGGCCAGCACGTCGCGCAGGCGCAGCCAGTCTTCCGGCGCCTCCTCGTAAGTGCCTATCATGCGGCGGCTGACGCCGAAGCTGCCGCCGGGCATGAAGGCGAGCTGGGCGATGGCGGTATCGGATACCGCGTCGGTATCGCACAGCCGGCCATCGAGCAGGCCGGCCAGCCCATCGTAAGCGGCATAAAGGGAAAGCCCCAGGCGGCGCGCGGTTTCAATCGCGCCCTGGGCGGAGGCGTTCAGAACGGCGGTGGGTCCGCCGGATTGCAGATATACGGCTCTTGGCTTGGTCATGATCGCAACCTGATAGTGTGGACTGTCTGGGCAGCGCCTGGGCTGGACAGCTGGCCTACGCTGCTAACACCACCACCATACCATTGCCGCGACAGCCGCCTCAAGCGGGCCGCGGCTGGCAAAACGGGCTTCCTTGACCGTCGGCAAACACAAAACAATGTAGCTGCCAGACTACATGCCAACCATCCTCCCCCAGATAATCCGCCAGCTTCGGAAATGAAAAAAGCCGCGTCTGCCGACGCGGCCTTTCCTTGCCTCGCCCTGGACTTACTGGCGCAGCACCGCTTCTGCCGGCGCGTAACGCTCCGCCTTAACCGGGGAATGCTTGGCCACGTAGTCTTTCAGCACCTCGGCGTCGACGAAGCCGGTGTTCACGTAACCCGCATGTTGAGCCATCTTGGGATAGCCGTCGCCGCCCGCAGCCATGAAACTGTTGATCGCCACGCGGTAACGCCTGGCCGGATCGACGGGCTTGCCTCCTACCAGCGCCTGCTGCAGCTCGCCGCCGACGATGCGCAGCTTCACGCCGGCGAACTGGGCGTAAGCCCCGGCCCCCGGCGTCATCCGCGCCGCGGCCTTCAGGTAATCCAGCGCCTCGGCCCCGCTCATGTCGACATAGGCCAGCGTGCTGCCGAAGGGGAACACCTTGAGCACATCCTTGTAGCTGACCACGCCCGCCGGCAGCGAGTCGCGGATGCCGCCGGAGTTGATCACCGCGAAATCGGCCTGGGTCTTGGCCATCATCGCCTCGCCGACGAACACG
This sequence comes from Chromobacterium phragmitis, assembly GCF_003325475.1. Taxonomy (NCBI): domain Bacteria; kingdom Pseudomonadati; phylum Pseudomonadota; class Betaproteobacteria; order Neisseriales; family Chromobacteriaceae; genus Chromobacterium; species Chromobacterium phragmitis. The sequence goes on along the minus strand of NZ_CP029495.1, from coordinate 3,368,380 downwards.
CCCAGATTGGTGGGCTGGCCGCGCACCACGGAGCGGTCGCCCTCCAGCTTGGCCGACAACTCGCCCACCTTGACGCCCAACTCGGCCTGCCCCCTGTCCTGATAAGCCTTGAGGAAGCTTCTCAGCTTGCTGTCCTCTGGAATCAGCTCGGCGTACGGCGCTTTCTCGGTCTTGCCGTCGGCCGTTTTCACCGTCTTTTTCAGGTTGACCGGAATCAGCTGGTATTTCACCAGCTTGAGATTGCCGTTGCGGAATTCGAAATCGGCGCGGCCGACATACTTGCCCCATTCGTGCGCCTGCACGATCCAGGCGCCGTTCTGGCGGTCCGGCGCGCAAGCCGCGCCCGGCACGTAGGCGTCGTCGCGAACGTTCTCCGCCTTCATGCACACCGGGTTCTGGCTATGGCCGCCGACGATCAGGTCCAGGCCCTTCACCGCGCGCGCCATCTCCACATCGCCCGGCGCGTTGACGCCGTGATTGCCGTCCGCGTAATGGCCCATGTGGGTAGCGGCGATGACGATGTCGGCCTTCCGGCGAAGCTCCGGCACCAGGGTGGCGGCCTCGGCGACCGGGCTCTTGAATTCAATGCCCTTGATCTGCGCCGGATTCACCATCTTGGCGGTGTCGTCGGTGGTCAGGCCCATCACCGCCACTTTGACGCCGCCCAGGTTGAACATGGCGTAGGGATCGAACATCCGCTTGCCGTCCTGGTAGATGTTGGCGGACAGCATCGGGAAGCTGATCCACTTGCGCTGCTGCATCAGCACTGGCACCGGCTTGTCAAACTCGTGGTTGCCCACCGCCATCGCGTCGTAGCCGATGCGGTCCATGCCGCGGAAATCCGGCTCGGCGTTTTGCAGATCGGACTCCGGCACCCCGGTGTTGACGTCGCCGCCGGACAGCAGCAGCGTGTAGCCGCCTTCGGCCTTCACCTCGGCGCGCACCTTGTCCACCACCGTTTTCTGGGCGGCGAGGCCGTATTCGCCATCGCTATTGGGCCAGAAGCGGCCGTGATGGTCGTTGGTGTGCAAGATGGTGATCTTGTAGGTCTTGCCGCTATCGTAATTACCTTTGCCCGGCGGCGTCGCGCAAGCGGACAACAGGCCGGCGGCCAACAGGGATAGCGCGATGGATGTGAGCTTGGTGTGCATTTTTTCTCCTTATTGTCCGGCTTGCCAAGCCGGCTTGCGCGCGGAACCGCTCCACACGCAAAAATGGCGAACCCTGGGGTTCGCCATCGGCGGTACGGCTAACTCTTATTTCCAGCTGTCCTTCAAACCGACGGTGCGGTTGAACACGGCCTTGTCGCCCTGCCGGTGTTCGTAGCGGTCGGTGACGAAGTAACCCAGGCGCTCGAACTGGAAGCGGGTTTCCGGCTCCGCCTGCAACACCGAAGCTTCCACATAGGCCGGCACCAGCTTCAACGATTCCTGGCTCAAGAACTGGCGGAAGTCGACGTATTCGCCGTCTTCGCCGCGCACCGCGTCCGGACGCTGCTCAGTGAACAGGCGGTCGTACCAGCGCACGTCGGCCTGGATCGCGTGCTCGGCCGACACCCAGTGGATCACGCCCTTGACCTTGCGGCCTTCCGGGTTCTTGCCCAGCGTGTCGTGGTCGATCGAGCACTTCAGCTCGACGATTTCGCCATCGGCGTCCTTCACCACTTCGTCGCACTTGATCACGTAGGAGTAGCGCAGCCGCACTTCGCCGCCGGCGGTCAGCCGCTGCCACTTCGGCGGCGGCGTTTCGGCGAAGTCGTCGCGCTCGATCCAGATTTCGCGGGCGATGGGCACATCGCGCTCGCCGAACTCCGGATGGTGCGGATGGAACGGCGCGCTGCGGCTGGCGGTGACGGCGGCATCGTAGTTGGTCAGCGTCACTTTCAGCGGATTGACCACGGCCATCACGCGCGGCGAGTCGTTTTCCAGCGTCTCGCGCACCGCGCCTTCCAGGATGGCCATGTCGATGATGTTTTCGCTCTTCGACACGCCGATGCGCTGGGCGAACAGCTTGATGCCGGCCGGGCTGTAGCCGCGGCGGCGCATGCCGGCGATGGTGGGCATGCGCGGATCGTCCCAGCCGGTGACGAAGCCGTCGTTGACCAGCGCCTGCAGCTTGCGCTTGGAAGTCAGCGCGTACAGCAGCTCCAGCCGCGAGAACTCGATCTGCTGCGGATGGTGGCCGATGCTGATGTTGTCCAGCACCCAGTCGTACAACGGGCGGTGGTCTTCAAACTCCAGCGAGCACAGCGAATGGGTGATGCCCTCGATGGCGTCGGAAATGCAATGGGTGTAGTCGTACATCGGGTAGATGCACCACTTGTCGCCGGTGCGGTGATGATGCACGCGGCGGATGCGGTAGATGGCCGGATCGCGCAGATTGATGTTGCCGGAGGCCATGTCGATCTTCAGGCGCAGCGTCTTGCTGCCGTCGGCGAACTCGCCGTTCTTCATCCGGGTGAACAGGTCCAGGTTCTCTTCCGGACTGCGGTCGCGGTAGGGGCTGTTCTTGCCCGGCTCCGTCAGATTGCCGCGGTACTGGCGCATTTCCTCGGCGGACAGGTCGTCCACATAGGCCTTGCCGGCCTGGATCAGTTCGACGGCGTAGCCGTACAGGCGGTCGAAATAGTCCGATGCGTAGCGCACCTCGCCATTCCACTTGAAGCCCAGCCAGCTGATGTCCTGCTTGAACGCCTCGACGAACTCGTCCGACTCCTTCTCCGGATTGGTATCGTCCATGCGCAGATTGCACTGGCCGTTGTAGTCTTCGGCCAGGCCGAAGTTGATGCAAATCGCCTTGGCGTGGCCGATGTGGGCGAAGCCGTTCGGCTCCGGCGGGAAGCGGGTCACCACCGAGCTGCGGCGGCCTGCGGCCAGATCCTCGTCGATGATGCTGCGAATGAAGTTGTTGACAACCGGCGCGTTGTTTTCCGTGCTCATGTTCTGGCTGTGGGTCTGGATAGCGAATCGGCCATTGTAACCGATTTTGGCGGCGCGTTTCGAGCGCGCGCGCATTCCTGGCGCCCGCTTGAAACAGTGTCGTCGAATCCCCAACCGCGGGCTCAGGCCTCGCGCGCCAGCGCCGCTTCCCACAAGGCCTTGGGCAGGCCGTATTTGCCGGTGACATGATGCTCCAGCGACAGCATCCGCCAGCCGTCGGCGAACAAGCCCCGCACCGCTCGCTCGTTGAAGAAACGCTTGGGCGCGCCATCCACCAGATAATAATCGGGCCCGATCTCGGGGTGCCCGCTGGCGCCGTAATGGTGATCATCAGTGGCGTTGAGCCTGCACAGTAGCTTGCCGCCGGGCGCCAGGCACTGTCGGATGCGCGACACGATGTCCAAGGTTTCGTCCCAGGGGAAGTAGTGCAGCGACAGGCTGGCCACCACCGCTCCCGCTTGCCGGCCATCCAGCGGAAACGGCTGGCGCGCGTCCCGGCAGAGCACGCGGGCGGCCGGCGCCCGGCTAGCGGCGATAGCCGCCGCGGCGGCGGACACATCAAAAGCCACCAGCTCCAGGCCGGCCGCAGCCAGCCGTTCGGTGTCCTCGCCGCCGCCGCAGCCTATCTCCAGCACCGGCCCCGCCCTCCCCGCCTCGCGCAGCAGCGGCAGCCAGCGCTCCAGCCAGGGGTCGCGCGGCGCTTCCACCGCCGCCGGCATGACCTCAGGCGATTTCACTGGCGGCGGACAGAAAATCGCTCAACGGACGCAGCTGACGTCCATCGGCGCTGAAATTGCCATCGGCCAGATAGGCTTCGTAAGCCGAACGCAGCACATGCCACTCGCTATCCAGCATGGAAAACACATGGGTGTCGCGGTTGCGGCGCTTGACCACCATCGCCTGGCGCAACGTGCCTTCAAACCGGAAGCCCAGACGGCGGGCGGCGGACTCGGACGCGGCATTGCGCGAGTCGCAGCGCCACTCGCAACGGCGATAGCCCAACTGGAACGCGGTCCGCAACAGCAGATACACCGCCTCGGTCGCCAGGCGGGTTCGCCTCAGCCCGACCGAGAAATTGACGTGGCCGATCTCCACCGCGCCATGCGCCTGCACCGTCTGCCTGAATCCCAGAAAGCCCAGCGGCTGGTCCTGGCCCTTGGCGAAGACGACGTAGAGCGAAACATCCGCCGGCGCCACCGTCAGCGCCAGCCAGGTCATGAACGCGTCCTCATCGGAGAAGGGACCGTAAGGCAGGTGTTCCCAATGCGCGTCGTCGCCGGCGAACAGGCGGAACAGCGCCGCGCCGTGCCGGGGGGCGTCCAGCGGCAACAGCGTCGCCACTTCGCCCTGAATGGCCGCGACGGGCGGCTTGCCGGCGGAACGCCAGTCCGGGAGCGGCAGGACGGGGGAAAGGGAATGCGCGGAAACTTGCGGAGAATTCATGCGGGGCAGCCATTTCGTCTGATTTTCAATGGAGACTCCCGCCGGCGGCCGAACCAGGCGCAGCCAGCGAGAATGGCGTCATTTTGCAACAGAAGCCGCAAATGACAAACCAAGAAACCAGTCCTTTGGGTCAGGCACAGCTTTACACCAGCGCTCTTCCAGTCAGACGCTCCAGCTGCCGCAGCGGCGACTTGGCCGGATCATCCATGCTCTCCAGCGGCAGCCACAGCGTCTGCTCCAGCATGAACTGGCCGGACATCACCGCGTGGGAGGCATGGTCGGAGAAGCAGATCCAGGCGCCGCCCGGCGCGAACGGCACCGTCTGCTGCGGACAGCGTTCCTGATACTCCAGATCCGCCTTCATCGCGTCGTGCAGGTGCAGCATGATGTGGTCGTAGCCGCTGCGCTTGCGCTTGGTGATCTTCAGCCCCGCCAGCAGCGCGGCCGAGCCGGGCCATTGCCGCGGCACGCGCGGCAGCATCTTTTCAGCCATGTCCTCGAACGGCTCGCCGACGCGCCATACGCGCGGCTCGCCTGCCGGATTGATGTTGCAGAACACGCGCAGAATGCGCTCGCCATAGGTAGGCCGCGACGGAAAGGCGTCCACGTGCAACCGGCTGTCGTCCTTGCGCCACGATGTCTTGCGGTCCTCCACCCGCACCAGGCGCAGGCTGGTGGGCGCGGCGCGAGTCTTGCCCTGGTACTCCGGCAGCACGCGGGCCAGCAGGTCGGCCGCCGCCTGCTGATAGCGAGAAATCAGCGCCCGCACCGCCCGCTGGGCATCGTCGCCGCCCAATACGCCGTGCAGCGCGCCGTTGCCCGGCTCAAGGCTGATGTTCTTGCGCTTGGGATCGGCAATCGCGGGGTTGAGCAAAGCCTGCTCCGCGGCGCTGAGCGAAAACCCGAAGTCCGGCACATGCAGCACCGAGCCCGCCTCCAGCTTGCCCACCAAACCGCTCGCCCCTTGCGCCACGTTGACAATGCGCTCCATTTCGCCCCTCTCCACCACCCGGTAATGTTCGTTCCGCCGCGCACTCCGCGCCGCGCAGGCCGGCAAGGGTACACCCAAAGCGCCGGCCGAGGCAGCCCCGCCAAAGGCCAGGCCAGCCAGCATCTTGATTTGGCTGGAAAAACACGCCAGGCAAAGCCCCTATCGCCAACCGGGCGATTCGCGGGAATAAACAGTTGTTTATGCTGATTTTTTTGCCAGAATGCGGCATAATGGCCGGCTGCCTGAATTCGACGTGAACGCATGACTACTCCGCAAGCCAAACCAATCGATTCCTACCGCAAGTACTGGGCCAGCCGTTTCGGCACCGCCCCGTTCCTGCCGATGACCCGCGCCGAAATGGACGAGCTGGGTTGGGACTCCTGCGACATCATCCTGATCACAGGGGACTGCTACATCGACCACCCGAGCTTCGGCATGGCGCTGGTGGGCCGTTTGCTGGAGGCGCAGGGCTTTCGCGTCGGCATCATCGCCCAGCCGGACTGGCACAGCGCGGACGCGTTCCGCGAACTGGGCAAGCCGAACCTGTTCTTCGGCGTCACCGCCGGCAATATGGATTCGATGATCAACCGCTACACCGCCGACCGCCGCGCGCGCTCCGACGACGCCTACACGCCGAACGCCGAGCCCAACAAACGCCCGGACCGCGCGGTCACCGTCTACGCCCAGCGCTGCCGCGAGGCCTACCCCGGCGTCGGCGTGATGATAGGCAGCATCGAGGCCAGCTTGCGCCGCATCGCCCACTTCGACTACTGGAGCGACAAGGTGCGCCCGTCGGTGCTGGTCAACTCCAAGGCCGACATCCTGCTGTACGGCAACGCCGAGCGCGCGCTGGTGGAGATCGCCCACCGCGCGGCCAAGGGCGAAAAGCTGTCCGAGATGCGCGACATCCGCGGCACCGCCTTCATCGTGCCGCACGGCTGGCGTCCGGACGACGAATGGCAGGAGATGGACTCCAGCGTGGTGGACACGCCGGGCCGCGTCGACCCGCACCTGAACCCGTATCAGGAAATCCCGGAGCAGGCGGCCGAAGCCACCAAGGGCATCGATCCGTCCAAGCCGCAGGTGATACGCATCGAATCGCGCGAGGAACGCCTGGCCAAGCGCCGCGCCGAGCGCGCCAAGACCGTGATCCGCATCCCGGCCTACGAAGCCGTGGCCCACGACCCGGTGCTGTACGCCCACGCCAGCCGCACGCTGCACCTGGAATCCAATCCCGGCAACGCCCGCGCGCTGGTGCAGATGCACGGCGAGCGCGACGTGTGGCTGACGCCGCCGCCGATTCCGCTGGTCACCGAGGAAATGGACTTCGTCTACGGCCTGCCCTACGCCCGTAATCCGCACCCGGCCTACGGCGACGCGCATATCCCGGCCTGGGAGATGATCAAGTACTCGGTCAACATCATGCGCGGCTGTTTCGGCGGCTGCACCTTCTGCTCGATCACCGAGCACGAAGGCCGCATCATCCAGAGCCGCTCGGAAGAATCCATCCTGCACGAGATCGAGGAAATCCGCGACAAAACCCCGGGCTTCACCGGCCACATCTCCGACCTGGGCGGCCCGACCGCGAACATGTACCGCTTGAGCTGCAAGGACCCGAAGATCGAGTCGTCCTGTAGAAAGCTGTCCTGCGTGTTTCCGGACATCTGCGAAAACCTCAACACCGACCACAGCCACCTGATCCAGCTGTACCGCAAGGCGCGCGCGCTGCCGGGCGTGAAGAAGATCAACATCCAGTCCGGCCTGCGCTACGACCTGGCCGTGCGCTCGCCCGAATACATCAAGGAACTGGTGCAGCACCACGTCGGCGGCTATCTGAAGATCGCCCCGGAGCACACCGAGGACGGCCCGCTGTCCAAGATGATGAAGCCGGGCATGGGCGCCTACGACAAGTTCAAGGAGCTGTTCGAGCGCTTCAGCCGCCAGGCCGGCAAGGAACAGTACCTGATCCCCTACTTCATCGCCGCCCACCCAGGCACCAGCGATGAGGACATGATGAATCTGGCGCTGTGGCTGAAGAAGAACAACTTCCGCCTGGACCAGGTGCAGACCTTCACGCCGACGCCGATGGCGATGGCCACCACCATGTGGCACACCCGCCGCAATCCGCTGAAGCGCCTGTCGCGCAGCTCGGAAAAGGTGGACGTGGTGCGCGACGGCTATCGCCGCAAGCTGCACAAGGCTTTCCTGCGCTACCACCATCCGGACAACTGGCAGATCCTCCACGACGCGCTGATCCAGATGGGCCGCAGCGACCTGATCGGCCACAGCAAGCACTGCCTGATCCCGCCGACGCCGCCCGGCGACAAGGCCGCCGCGGTGCGCCACAAGATGGGCGCGCCGATGAGCCGCGGCAAGCCCGCCGGCGCCCGCCAGCCGCAACAGGGGCAGCGCGCCAAGCCGGCCGCAGCCGTCGGCTCGCGCGGCCAGGGCGGCCGGCCGGCATCCGGCAAACCCCAGGCAGGCCGCTCGCCGGCCAAACCCGGCGGCAAGACCGGCCGCAGCCGCTGACGCCGCCCCGCCAGAAAACGCCGCGAAACCGCGGCGTTTTTCGCTCCGGCCCTCCGTTCATGACAATGCGCTGGCATCCCATCCGGACTAAGCGCACAATATCGCCGACGGCATGCCATAAACGGTAACACTCCGCCGCGAAACTGAATGCCGCAGCAATGGCGCCCCCTCCCCATCGCCAAACCGCTCGCCTCCGGGCGCGCGGTTGGGGAACGGGGCAGACAAACCTCACTCCACCCCTCCGCTCACGAGACCGCCATGATCCGCATCGCCTTCGACCACAGCTACGCCCGCGACCTGCCCGACGCCTGGGCGCCGGTGCGGCCGGACACGCCGCCGGCGCCGGAGCTGCTGTATTGGAACGCCGAGCTGGCCGACGAACTGGGACTGGACGCGAGCCAGGCCGACGAGAACGAACTGGCGCGGCTGTTCTCCGGCGCGGACATCCCCGAAGGCGCGCAACCGATCGCCCAGGCCTATGCCGGCCACCAGTTCGGCGGCCTGTCGCCGTCGCTGGGCGACGGGCGCGCGCTGCTCTTGGGCGAAATCATGGACAACAACGGCCAGCGGCGCGACATCGCCCTCAAGGGCAGCGGCCAGACGCCGTTCTCGCGCCGCGGCGACGGCAAGGCCGCCGTCGGTCCGATGCTGAGGGAGTTGATCGTCGGCGAGGCGATGCAGGCGCTGGGCATCCCCACCACCCGCGCGCTGGCGGTGACGGCCACCGGTGAGTCCGTTCATCGCGAGCGCCCCCTTCCCGGCGCGGTGCTGGCCCGCGTCGCGGCCAGCCATCTGCGCGTCGGCACCTTCCAGTACTTCGCCATCCGCGGCGAAACCGGCATGCTGGAAAAGCTGGCCGACTACACCATCGCCCGCCACTATCCGGAGCTGGCCGGCCAGGACGGCCGCCACCTGGCGCTGCTGGCCGCCGTGGCGGAGCGCCAGGCGGCGCTGATCGCCCGCTGGATGCACGCCGGCTTCATCCACGGCGTGATGAACACCGACAACATGGCGCTGTCCGGCGAAACCATAGACTACGGCCCCTGCGCCTTCATGGACGCCCACTACCCCGGCACCGTGTTCAGCTCGATAGACCATCAGGGCCGCTATTCTTACGGCAACCAGCCCGCCATCGCCCAATGGAACCTGGCCCGCTTCGCCGAAACCCTGCTGCCGTTGATCTCCCCGGCAGATCCGGCCGCCGCCGTGCCGGCCGCCACCGAAATCGTCGAAGGCTTCGAGGAACAATATCAGCGCCGCTGGCTGGAGCAGGCGCGCCGCAAGCTGGGCCTGGAGGGCGAGCGCGACGGCGATCAGGCGCTGGCCGACGACTGGCTGGTGCTGCTGGCCGCCCACGGCGTCGACCACACCCTGGCCTGGCGCTATCTGGCCGACGAAGCGGAAGGCAAGCCCGAACGGCTGACGTCCCTGTTCCCATCGCCGGACACGCTGGCACCATGGCTCAAGCAATGGCATGCCCGCCACGTGCCGCGCACCCGCCGCCCGCCCGACATCGCCGCCGCGATGCGCCGCGAAAGCCCGCTCTACATCCCGCGCAACCATCTGGTGGAAGAAGCATTGGACGCCGCCAGCGAACGCGGCGACATGAAGCCGGCGCTGAAGCTATTGGAAGTGCTGCGCCAGCCGTTCACCGAGCGCGAGGGCCTGGAACGCTACGCGCTGCCGGCGGAGCCGGAACTGGCCGAGGGGTACAGGACGTTTTGCGGGACGTAAAAATTAATTCAAACCCACATCAACTCTGAGCCATAGCCCATAACTACAAATAAACTATTTCACTATAAGAAATGAAATATATCAGAACAAAAAAGATCCACTCCCTGCCAGACTACCTTCAATTTATTGAAGAAAATTGCACAGGCCATCGAAACGTCTTATTTCGTGGCCATGCTGACTCCTCATGGAGACTTGAACCAAAATTAGCACGCATTCCACTCAGACCCGCATTAAGATCGACACAAGCAGAGATCGAGATATTATCCGAGTTTAAACGCCGCGCATCTTCTCTCGCCCCAAGAGATGTAACCAGCGATTGGGACTGGCTGGCACTAGCACAACACCATGGCCTACCAACTAGGTTACTAGACTGGACAACCAACGCACTAGTTGCCTTCTGGTTTACCATCGAAAACCCACCCAAATCCGGACAGGATGGTTCAATTTGGATTTTCTTCAACGAACCTAATGACTATGCAGATAGCCAATCACTACCAAACCCATTCTCAATCAATAAAACACTAATTTATCGCCCCAGACATGCATCCACACGTATCATTGCACAATCTGGCTGGTTCACCATTCACAAACGAATTGGGAAATCAGATCAATTTACTCCACTAGAGAAGAATAAGGCCTATAAAGAAAGACTCATCAAGCTAGTTATCCCTGGAAAAGCATTCTGCGTACTTAGAGAAGACATTAATCGCTGCGGAATAAATTCCGCCTCAATCTTTCCAGGCCTTGATGGTCTAGCCAAACAAATAACATGGGAATTCTCACCTCCATCCGATGAAACTGAACTCATCCAAATGATACAAAAAGAAAATATCTAATATTATTCAATCATTTTTTTCGCCATCACATAATCATCCATCACAAATCCATTGCCGATATCGGCCGCCACCTCCCCTCGCACGCGGAAGCCGCGTTTTTCGTATACAGCGATGGCCTCGGCGTTGTGGCGGTTGACGGTCAACATCAGCGTGGCGCAGTCCATCGCGCGGGCCGCGGCCTCCACTTCGTCCATCATCCGGCCGCCCAGGCCCTGGCCGCGCAGTTCTTCCAATAGATACAGCTGCTCCAGTTTCATCTCGCCGGGAGGCTCGGCCAGCGCGTAGCTGCAATAGCCTACCGGCCGGCCCTCCGCCCGCAGCAGGCGAAACCAGCGGTCCGGCGCGTCCAGATAGCGGCTGAGCTTTTCCGGCGTGTAGCGGCCGGACACCATGTAGTCGATCTGCTCTCGGCTGATCATGCCGATGAAGTGCTTGCGCCAGATTTCGGCGCCCAATGCAGCGATGATGGAGAAATCTTCTTCCGCGAGAAAATCCAGAGTGATAGTTGCCGACATGCGCGCTCCTGAAGCGTGGGTGAACAACGCCCGCCAATGAATGACAAAAGCATGATCACGCAAATCTTCCCGCCCTGTCCAGCGCCCCCTTGGCGCCGCCAACTGTCATTGCGAAAACTTCTTTCGCCGCGCATAAACAAAACATCGCCAACCTGCCCTCCGGCAAGGAGCGCCCATGGCCGCCACCCTGAAACTGTCGCAACTGATCAGCGCACTCAGCTACGCGCTGGACATCACCGAAGGCCAGCCCGAAGGCCATTGCGTCCGCAGCTGCTGGATAGGCATGCATATCGGCCGCGCGCTGGGCCTGGCGCCGCAGGAGCTGTGGGACCTCTACTACGCCATCCTGCTGAAAGACCTGGGCTGCAGCAGCAACGCCGCCCGCATCTGCGAGCTCTACCTGACCGACGACCGCAGCTTCAAGCAGGACTTCAAGCAGGTGGGCGTCAGCCTGCCGCAGATGCTGGGCTTCGTGTTCAGCAACACCGGCACCCACGCCGCCGGCTGGCGCGAGCGCGCCGCCTCCATCGTCAACGTGCTGCGCCGCGGCAAGGAAATGGCGGACGAGCTGATCAACACCCGCTGCCACCGCGGCGCGGACATCGCCCGCCAGCTGCGCTTCAACGAAAACGTGGCCAACGGCATCCAGTACCTGGACGAGCACTGGGACGGCTCCGGCCGCCCGCTGGGCCTGCAGCGCGACGCCATCCCGCTGAACGCGCGCATCGCGCTGCTGGCCCAGGTGATAGACGTGTTCCACGTCACCCATGGCCGCCACGCGGCGCTGGACGAGGCGGTGAAGCGCGGCGGCGGCTGGTTCGACCCGGAGTTGGTGGCCGCCTTCCGCGACGCCGGCCGCGACACGGCGTTCTGGCAGCGGCTGGAGTCCGACGACATCGAGCGCGCGGTGCTGGAGCTGGAGCCAGCCCAGTGCGCGGTGCCGCTGGACGAGGACTATATGGACGAGATCGCCGAGGGCTTCGGCCAGGTGGTGGACTCCAAGAGCCCGTTCACCGCCGGCCACAGCCATCGGGTCGGCCACTACGCCGACCGCATCGGCGAAGAGCTGGGCCTGAATCCGCAACGCAGGCGCTGGCTGAAGCGCGGCGCGCTGCTGCACGACGTGGGCAAGCTGGGCGTCAGCAACACCATACTGGACAAGCCCGGCCCGCTGGATGACGCGGAATGGGCGGCGATACGCCGCCATCCTGTCCATACCGAAACCATACTCGGCCGCATCGAGTCCTTCGCCGAGCTGGCCAAGGTGGCGGGCGCCCACCACGAGCGGCTGGACGGCAAAGGCTATCCGCGCGGCCTCGCGGCCAGCGAGATCGCGCTGGAAACCCGCGTCATCACCACCGCCGACATCTTCGATGCCATTCACGCCGCCCGCCCCTATCACCCGGAAAACCCGGTGCCGGAAACGCTGGACATCATGCGGCGCAGCCTGGGCAGCGCGCTGGACCCCGCCTGCTTCGCCGCGCTGGAGGCGGTGCTGCGCGAAGAAGACGCGCTGGAAAGCGACGTCATCTGCCTGACTTGAGCCCATGAACGACACGTTGGAGCGCCTCGCCGCCGCGCTCAATCTGGATTCGCCGGAGCGGGAAACGCTACGGCTTCATTTCGGCCTGGCCTGCGCCCGGCGTGTGGAGCGCTTGCTAGAAGACGAGCAGGCGCGGCATGGCCTGGACGCGCTGGAGCGCTATCTGGCCGGCGGAATAGACCGCGCGGCGCTGCAGCAAGCGGCGGAAACCGCCGCCCGGCTGGCCAACTCGCACCCCGGCTCCCATTCGCTGGACGGCTGCGGCCACGCCGCGGTTTCGGCCAGCTACGCGGCAGCCAAGGCGCTGGCCGGCCAAGCGCTGCAGGCGGCGGAATACGCGGCCTATGCCGCGGTGTATGGAGAGGGCGGCTACGGCGCGGCGATGGAGCGGGAAGCCTTTGCCCCGGAATTCGAATGGCAGGCCGCCTGCCTGGCCGAACTGGCGGAGGCGATGAAAATCGGCTAACAATATGGCCTTATGATCCTTCGCCGCCAGAACGCAGCAACATGCATCCACACCTGATACGCAGAGCCACCCTCGCCGATCTGACGCAGATGAACCGAGTAGCGTTCGAATCCAAGGCGCACTGGGCTTATACCATTCGCCAGCTGGAAGCCTGGCGCGATGACTTGATGACCCCGTCGCACACGCTGGCCAGCCATCCCACCTTCGTCGCGGAAGTCGGCGGCAGAGTCGTGGGCTTTGTCCAGCTGGACCCCTGCGCCTCGCCCTGGAGCCTGGCGTCGCTGTGGGTGCTGCCGGAATGCATGGGCCGCGGCTTGGGCAAGGCGCTGCTGGGACGGGCGCTGGACATCGCCCGCGCCGCCGGGCAGACGGATATCGCGATAGACGCCGATCCCAACGCGTTGGGCTTTTACCAATCCTTCGGCGCGCGGCGACAAAGCGTCGTTTCCGCGCCAATAGAAGGCCAGCCGGAGCGCGTCAGGCCGCAACTGCTTCTGGCCACGTCGCAAGCTTAAAGCGGCTAACAGAATTCAGTTTTACGTCCGAGGCAAGGCGCGCCGACGCAGACAGTACAAGGCGTACGCCAAGTCGGCGCAACGCAGCATCAGGATTTTCGTTAGCCACTCTTGGCCCGGCGGGTGGGTCAGGCGTATACGTCCACGCCGCGCTTGGGCGGCAGCGCGATGCTTGGACGCTCTCCCGGATGACTGTCGCGCCAACGCTGATAATCCTTCCATGCCTGCTCCAGCCGCTGGCTGGGGCTGCTGTCTCCCTCCAACGGCGTCAGCTCCACGCCCAGCCGCTGCAGCACCCGGAAAATGCCCTCCACATCTTGCTTGCCGCGAAACTCCAACTCCGCGCTATCGGCGTTGCGCGCGCCCTTGCTCTCCACCCTCGCCCAGTTATCAAAGGCCGCCAGGTCCCCGCTCTGCTGCAAACCGTTCGCAGCCGCGGTCTGCTCCTTGTCGTCGCCCTGCAATGTCTGGTGCAGGTTCTGCAGCCTTTCCAGCACCGCTTGCCCTTGCTGGTCATTCCGCATCCTGCCCGCCACATCGGACAAGTCCGCCATGCCGCCAGGCGTCGAGTACTGAGGCGTCCGCCCCTGCTGCTGCATGCTGGTCAGCCAGTTCAGGTCCCGCTTGTAGTAGTTCATCGGGTCCGCCATCGCTCGCTGAGTCAAGGGCAGCAGGGACTCGACATCGTCCAGGGAGAGCACGCCGTTGTCTCGCAGCAGTTGGCTGTACTGCTTGAGCTGGTCTATGGACAAACCGCTGATGTCGGTGCTCTTGATCAGCTGCAGCATCGGCATCCCAATGCCGTATCGCGCTTCGGTTTGCAGCTTGTCCTGCATCTCCCTGGCCAGCTTGGCCGCGCTGGACGGCGGCTGCAGCGACAGTTGCGTGCCCTGGGCCTTGCCAGCCGGAGCGGGCGGCTTCTCTTTGAAAACCTTCTTGTCCTCTTCCTCGGCTGGTTTCAGATCGATATCCAGCTTGTCGTTCGGATGACGCGCCGTCCAGCCTCGGTACGCTTGCAGCGCCTGGCGCGCCCAGTCGCCATGTTGAAGATCGTCGGCCGGCGGCAGCTCCACCCCGGCTCTCAGCATCGTCCGGCTGATGGCCTCCGCGGTCTCCTTGCCCACAGCCAGCGGCTCGCCCTTGGCGTCGGCCTGTTCCGCGGAGCGCATCCAGCGCTCTAGATGCATCAGGTCCCGGGCCTGCGCCGCGCTCCCGTTGGCGGCGGCGCGGACATCGTCCTCGCTCTGCAGCGCGTCATGGATGGCGGCCAGCTTCTCCAACGCTTGCTGCGTCCGCTCGTAACCCTTGATGGAATAGTTGGCGAATCGTAACGACGCTTCTCCCGCCTTGACGCTGGCTATGGTGTCGTCGCGGCGCTTGGCGAAGATCTCCAGCGCGTTGCGCTCGTCGGAGCCTTTCCAGCTGTTGCCTTCGATATCACCGCGTATCGACATGGCCACATCGCCATCCATCTCGCCGTTCTCGGCCAGCACCTCGGCCAACGCGTCCAAGTCCTTGCCGGACATATTGCGCACGTCGTACTGCTTCAGCAGCTGCAGCGTCCGCATGCTCATCCCATAGCGCGATTCCGGCGTCCCCACCATGCGGCCATTGACATCGCGCAGCGGCTCCGCCTTGCCGCCATCCTCCGGCGCAGCCCCCGCCACCCGCGCCGCGCCGGATGCGGCGCCAAGCTGCGGACGAAAAGCGATGGCGTGCCCGATATTCACATTCACGACCTTTCCCCTCAAATGACATCCCTTTTTCATATCGGCCGCAACGGTGCAATATTTAGTTAAAATTAAAATAAAAATCGCAACTCCATTCCTTCTTTTTCCAAAAAACAGCACAATCCAAAATAAATCATGCACTTCATCTTCGACATAGACGGCACCATCTGCTTCGACGGCCGCAGCGTCAGCCCCGCCATTCAGGACGCGCTTTGCGGACTGGAGCGGCGCGGGCACCGCATCGGTTTCGCCTCCGCCCGACCGTATCGCGACATCCTGCCGCTATTGGACGAACGCTTCCACGACGGCCTGTTCGTCGGCGCCAACGGCGCTGTGACCTGGCACCGCCGCCAGTTGACCGCTTTGACGCCGCTGGACGAAGAAGCGCTGACGCAGCTGTTCGAGCTGGCAGAGCGCCACGCCGCCTCCTGCCTGGTCGACCTGGAATGGCATTACCACTACCACGGTGACCCGGCCCATCCCTTCATGAGCATGGTGGACCCGGGCAGGCTGGCGCGCCCGGTGGCGCGCGGCGAAATCAGCCGGGCAGTCAAGCTTCTGGTCACCGAGTGCGAAGACCCCGAAGGGCTCAAGCGGGCGCTGGAACGACGGGAAGATATCCGCATCCATCACCACTCGGACCAGCAGATCGTGGACATCACCGCAGGCGGCGTGGACAAGGCGGGCGCGCTGGCCCGCCACGGCATCGCCGCCGACGAGATGGTGTGCTTCGGCAACGACAGCAACGACCTGTCTATGTTCGCCGTCGCCAGACATGCGGTGCGGGTGGGCGACCACCCTCAACTGCGGCCCCACGCCAAGGAGAGCATCGCCCGCGACCAACATGTGGAGCGGGAGCTGATCTCGGCCATCCTCCGCCTAGGCGAGCAATACGCCGGCCTTGGACATTGATTGAACGCAAGGCGGCCGGCCTAGCGTAACTGACGCCGCGCGGCGCTCGTCGCACCGGAGGGAGGCCAAGGCAGGGTCCGTTTTCGTCAGCGCCGCTCAAGCGGGGCGGGATAGCGCGCCCAAGCTGGCAGCCACCACCAGCGCCACGCCGGTCAGCTGCGCCGCCGTCGCCGTTTGTCCCAACAGCAAGGCGCCCGCCAACACCGCGAGCGCGGGCTCCAGGCTCATCAGCACGCCGAACGGAGCGGCCGGCATGCGGCGCAAGGCCTCCAGTTCAAGCAGGTAAGGCAGAATCGGCGTCAACAACGACAAGCCCGCCAGCTGCGCCAGCATGGCGGCTTCGGCCCTGGGGCCGCCCTCCAGCCAGATCCAGGGCATGGCCGCCAGCGCTGCCACCGGCAAAGCCAGCGCGACGGCGTCTCCGCCCAGACAAATCTTGCCCGCTCGTCTCAGCAAAACAATGTAGACGGCCCAACACGCGGCGGACAAGACCGCCCAGGCCAGCCCCGCCGCATCGATCAGCCAGCGTCCCTCCCCCCTGGCTAGCAGCAGGATGCCGGCCAAAGCCATCAGCGGGCATGGCCAGCGGCTCCGATCGTCCCTCCAGGCCAGCCCCAATGGACCCAGCAGCGTGACCGCCACCGCCAATCCTTGCGGCAATGTCCGCAACGCGGCGAAAAAGCCGAGCGACATGCCGGCCATCGCCAGCCCCAGCCACGCCAGCCATGGCTCGCCGCGCAGCGCGCGCAGCAGGGGCGGACGCCGCCACGCCAATAAAAGCGCAGCCGCGAACACCAGCCGGAGCGAGGTGGCGCGCAAACTCCCCACCTCTTGGGCCGCTGGCAGAGACAAGGCCGCGCCGAACTGCGCGCAGCACATCGATGCCAAAGCCAACGCTGCGCCCGACCAGGCGCGGCCGCGCGCTAACCCGCCCCGGCGGGGGCCCGCGGAGTCAATAGGTGACGAACTCGCCACGCAGCTTCCTCTTCATCATCCTATGCCTGTCCGCCCACTCCGCCGACAATCCCGCTCCGCCGCGGTGCACCAGCGCCGCGCCGCGCAACTCCGCCTGCGCCCGGCCAATCACCGCATCGACATCATCCCCGCTCCGCTCGATCAGCCGCAACAACACCGGCAAGCAGCACATGTCGTCGGTGACCAGGCCGATGACGGCGGCGCGCGCCGCGTCGGGCCCGTTCACGCCTATCGACCAGCGCGCGCGGCGCAACATGGCCGCGTCGTTGGCGCCGTCGCCCATGGCCACCAACCGCTCCAGGCCACCCGTCCGCCGCGCCAGGCTCAGCGCCAATGCCGCCTTGGCGCGATCGCCGACCATCGCGCAATCCTCCACGATGCGTCCCAGCATCGTGGCCGGCCTCCGCGCCCGCCTCTCTCCCAGAGAATAGGAAATGCCCAGCTCTTCCCGATAAAAGCGCCGGAAGCGGGCTCGCAGCCCCCTTCGGCCGGCGTCGGAAACATGCCGCCGCCGCGTCGCGCCATCCATCCAGACTTCCGAATGACCGTCCACCAGCGCGTAAGCGTCGCGCAGATAAGCCTGAACCAGAGCCATCTCTCTTTCCCAACATCCCATCCGGCGCAGGCAGGCTTCAGCGTCGTCCAGCGGAAAGGGCGAGCCCAGCACCCAGCCGCTCTCCAACCAGCCCTGGCGTTCCGCCAGCGTCCGGTACGGCCGCTCGGGCGCCGTAGTGATGCCGGCCAGCTGCCAATCCATTTCCCTCAAGGATTCGGCCATCGCCGGCGCGCCCGGCGTGGCGCTCGAATTCAACGCCAACGTTTCCAGCCGGCCGTAATCGACGCCGGCGGCCAGCAATAGCGGCAGCGCGAATATGGTGTCGGTGCCCTCCTGCGCCAGCGTGTAGCCGCCGGCGGGCGGTGGGCCGCGCCCCCCCTCCGGCCTGCGCAACGGCGTCGTATCCGCGCTGAACGCGGCATAGCCCTCTCCGTACAGTATCTGGCCGTAAGACGGCAAGGCGTCCGTCCCTCCGTCCTCTGGCTTCAAGGCCGACGACAGCGCCTCGGCGATGAAATCGCCCAGAAACAGCGGCCCTTCCACGTCGCTGGCCAACAGCCAGCCGCCTTTGCGGCATTCCGCCTCCACGCGCCTCCCCATCAAGCCGCAGCCCACTCCGAAACGTTCCATGCCGCCCTCCGCCATCCACTATTCTGCCGTCGGTATAGGGAGATGAAATTCGTCTCGCAATAGTCTGCGGTTTACCCTTACAACGGTAACTGGGCTCCTCCGCCTTCGCACTCAGGCATATCGCAAGGCTTTATCAACCGGACACCGATGTATACTGAAGGCATAAACCCAACGAACTGTCCCGCCATGATCCTCGTACACACGCCCAGCCCCAAGGAAGTTTCCGCCTACCTAGAATTGTTTCAGGCCGCCATGCCTGAGCAGGCCTTCGTCAGCCTGGAGCAAGCCACCCCCGACGAAGTGCGTTATCTGATCGCCTGGGGACTCCCCGACGGCATCATCGCCCGCCTGCCGCGGCTCCAAGCGATGTTCGCGCTGGGTGCCGGCGTGGACAAGCTGCTGTCGAGACAGGATTTGCCGGTGAACCTGCCGCTCTATCGGCTGCTGGACAGCGGCATGGCCAACCAGATGACCGAGTACATCCGCTACGGCGTGCTGGGCTACCAGCGCAATATGGACGTCTATCGGCGGCAACAGGCGACGGGACAGTGGCGGATGCTGGCTCCCCGGCTGCCGGAAGACGTCCGCGTCGGCATACTGGGGCTGGGAGAGATCGGCTCGGCGGTGGCCAAGGCGCTAGCGCGGGACGGCTACCCGGTCAGCGGCTGGAGCCGCGGTCCCAAGCACATCCACCACGTGCACAGCCTGCATGGCGAAGCCGGCCTGGAAAAGCTGCTCGAGACCAGCGACGTGATCGCCAGCGTGCTGCCTTCCACGCCGCAAACCCAGGGCTTGCTGAACGGCGCGAGGCTATCGCTGATGCAGCCCGGCTCCATGCTGATCAATGCCGGACGCGGCGACCTGCTGGACCAGGACGCCCTGCTGGCCCTGCTCAACAACGGCCATATCCGCTGCGCGCAGCTGGACGTGTTCGCGGAAGAGCCGCTGCCGCATGGCCACCCGCTTTGGCACCATCCCTCCGTCACCATCACCCCGCATGTCGCCGCGATCACCTTGCGGCAGCAGGCGGTGGAGCAGATCGTCGGCAACCTGCGCAAGCTGGCCGCCGGCCTGCAAGCGGAAGGCCGGGTGGAGCGCGCGCAAGGCTATTGACGGCGGCGGTTGCCCTTCAGCTCCGCCCGCTACCTGTCCGAACAGAACAGTTGATCTTTTCGCGAGCCAATCTCTCGTCTTGTAAAGGGTTGAATAAAAAAAGCATTTTATTGATTAAAATAAAATGTCAATTGCATAGTGATAAAGTACAGTAGCGACTATTCGACCCAATTTCTAAGATGCCGCCATTTCTCTGCTGCAATGCACAAAGAGGCGCAAAATGGCACGCATCGCTCAATCGATTCAACTGGACCCCGCCAGGATGTCCGCTTCAGCCAAGGCGCAGTTGGCCGAGGAACTGTTTCAAGTTCACGACGCCATCTTCGCCGGCACGGATCTCGCCACTTTCACCAATCTGGTCATGGCTCCGCCCGCAGAACGCAGCAGCCTGCTGCTGCATCGGGACGAAAATGGCCGCCTGGTCGGCTATTGCACCATGCACCGCTTCCGCCGGCAGATCGGCGGCCGCACTTGCAGCGTGCTGCGCGCCCAGTCCGGCCTGTACAAGGCGTTCCGCGGCAAGAACAGCAACATCACCTTCCTGATGCGCCAGGTGATGTTCCATTGGCTGCAGCATCCGCTGCGGCCCTTGTATTTCTTCGGCTTGATGCTGCATCCGTCCAGCTATGCGGTGCTGCATCGTTTCTCCCACCACTTCTGGCCCGCCCCCGGCCAGGACGAGCGCCATCCTCTGGCGGCCAAAGCTTACGAGCTGTTCGCCAGCTTCAATATCACCCCGGTGTCGCCGGACCGGCCATTCATCGCCAACCTGGGCATCCTCACCCGCGAGAACAAAGACGATCAGCAGTTCTGGCAAAACTCCACCAAGCCGTCCGACCGCTTCTTCCTCAGCGTCAATCCCGGCTATCGCCAGGGAGACGGCTTATTGGCCCTGGTGCCGCTGTCGCCGCTGGCCGTCGGCCACGCGCTGGTGCGCTGGCTGAAAATGCGCAAGCAAAAGCGCGCGCGCTGAGCCGCCTGCGCCCGCCTTCCGGCGGGCGCTCAAGCCCACACCACGCCCTCGGTCAGCACCCGCTCCGCGCGCCGCAGCGCGCTGACCAAGTCCGGCTGCAAATTATCCTCGCCCAGTCTGGCCATCAGCCGCGAGCCCTCCAGCATGTCCATCACTTCGTCAGCCGCGCCGCACAGGATCAACGTCTTGCCCTGTTCGGCCAGCCGCGAGCGCAAGGCCTCAAGCGCCAACAGGCCGGTGGTATCGAGCAACACCAGCCGGTGCAGCTGCAGAATCACCGCGCGCGCGCGCGGCGCTTCCTTCTGGATGACATCCACGCTGTCCGCCGCACCGAAAAACAGCGCGCCCTCGACGCGAAACGCGGCGCAGCCGTCCGGCACGCTCTTGCCGGCGATGCTGTGGCGCTCGAACAACTGGGCATGCTCCGGCGACAACTTATGGATGCCAGTATGGCTGGCCATGCTGCGAATGAAGAACACCGCCGCCAGCAACAGCCCGATCTCCACCGCCACGGTCAGGTCGAACATCACCGTCAGCGCGAAGGTCACGGCCAGAATCAAGGTATCGTGCGGCGGAAACTGCCGCGCCTTGCGGATGTCCCAATCGCCCATTTTCAGCGCCACCGCCACCAGGATGGCCGCCAGCGCAGCCAGCGGCACATGGGACGCCAGCGGCGCGGCCAGCAGCAGCACCAGCAGCAGCAACGCAGCGTGGAAAATCGCCGCCAGCGGCGTACGCGCGCCGTTGCCGATATTGGTGACCGAGCGCACCACCGCGCCGGTGGCGGGAATCCCGCCGAAAAACGGCACCACCATATTGGCGATGCCCTGGCCTATCAACTCCTGGTTGGCGTCGTGGCGGTCGGCGGTGAGGCTGTCCACCACCACCGCGCACAGCAAGGACTCCACCGCTCCCAGCAAGGCGATGGTAAAGGCCGGCGCCAGCAGGTCGGACAGGTGGGCAGGACTCAGGTCCAGCCCCGAAGGCGACGGCAGGCCTTGGGGGATGCCGCCGAAGCGGCTGCCCAGCGTCGCCACCGGCAGGTCGAACAGGACGACAGCCAGCGTCGCCAGCACCAGCGCCGCGAACGGCGACGGCACGATGCGGTTGAGCCGCTTGGGCCACAGCAGAATCAGCAGCAGCAGCGCCGACGACAGGAGCGCGGTGGGCCAGTGCAGGCCGGCGAAGTGCTCGCGCAAAGCCGCCATCACCGCGAAGAAGCCGGACGGCATCTTGACGATGGGCAGACCGAAAAAATCCTTGAGCTGAGTGAGGAAAATCAGCACCGCGATGCCGTTGGTGAAGCCGGTGATCAGCGGCATCGGAAAGAAGCGTATCACCTGTCCCAGCCGGAACACGCCCATCAGGACCAGCATCGCCCCTGCCATGAAGGTGCAGATCAGCAGATTGGCCACGCCGTACTTGCTGACAATGCCGTACAGGATGACGATGAAGGCGCCAGTGGGGCCGGTGACGCACAACCGGGTGCCGCCCAGCATGGCCGCCAGCGCGCCGGCGATGACTGAGGTGAAAATGCCTGCCTGCGGCGGCACGCCGCTGGCGATGGCGAAAGCCATGGCCAGCGGCAAGGCGACAATGCCGACGGTGACGCCGGCCATCAGGTCGGCGCGCAGCAGGGCGCGGTTGTAGCCGCGCAAGGTGTCTAGCAGGCGGGGACGAAACACAATCGCGGACATGTGGCGCTTTCATTGACAGGGTGCGGCCAGGCGGGCCGAAACGCGAAACATGCGATTTGTCTAATCATAGGAACAAGCCGGCCCCGATGGCGATTCGCCGCCGCGGCGACACCCGCCGCAAACCGGCGGCATGCTGGCGCCGGCTCACGCTATCGACACGCCAGCCCAGTCGGCGTAGGATAAAACCACGTCATAATCATGGAAGCGTGTCGCCATGACGCAAGATAAAGACCTCCCCGCCGCGCCCGCGGAAATCGATGCCCCGGCGGCGCCGGCCAAACCCCGCCGCCAGTCCGCGCGCCAGCGCAATGTCCAACGCGCGCATGACGAATCGGTGCTGGTCATCGAGCAGACCAGCCAGCAGCCGATGGCGCTGCAGGTGGCGCTGGCTCCGCACGGCAGCGACGAGGACAGCGCCAGCGCGGAGCTCCCCACCGACTATCCCTACCGCGCCCGGATGCGCCGAGCCGAGTACGAGCGGCTGAAGCAAGAGCTGCAGATCGAGCTATTGAAAGTGCAGAACTGGGTCAAGGAAACCGGGCAGAAAATCGTCATCCTGTTCGAAGGGCGCGACGCCGCCGGCAAGGGCGGCACCATCAAGCGCTACATGGAACACCTGAACCCGCGCGGCGCGCGCGTGGTGGCGCTGGAAAAGCCGTCCGACCTGGAGCGCGGCCAATGGTATTTCCAGCGCTACATCGCCCACCTGCCCAGCGCCGGCGAGATCGTGTTCTTCGACCGCTCCTGGTACAACCGGGCCGGCGTGGAACGAGTGATGGGCTTCTGCTCGCCGCACGAATATCTGGAGTTCATGCGCCAGACGCCGCAACTGGAGCGCATGCTGGTCAACAGCGGCATCCGCCTGTTCAAGTTCTGGTTCTCCGTCAGCCGGGAAGAGCAGCTGCGGCGCTTCATCTCGCGCCGCGACGATCCGCTCAAGCACTGGAAGCTGTCGCCGATAGACATACAGTCGCTGGACAAATGGGATGGCTACACTTCGGCCAAACAGGCGATGTTCTTCCACACCCATACCGGCGACGCGCCATGGACAGTCGTGAAATCCGACGACAAGAAACGGGCGCGCCTCAACTGCATCCGCCATTTCCTGTCTCATCTTGACTATCCGGGGAAGGATTTGCGGGTCGCCCACGCGCCGGACCCGCTTATCGTCGGCGACCCCTCCTCCCTCCTCGCCGGCGAGGAACAGAACGCGCTCAAGTTCTGAACTCGCTCGCGGGATGCGTCGATTGGGCGGCCGCAAACTATCCACACCTGTCCTTTCGAACTAAGGCAGGCGTGCGGTCCTTGCGGCAAACTAGATCAAATACATAATTGGCGGCCAATTTCGGCATCGCCTCCTTCTCGGCCCCCAGTCAGGCAATAAACAGCAGGCAGAAATGAATCCAACCGCTCGCCCCTCTCTACGCGCCCGCGCAGCCGTCCTGCTGCTGGCAGGCGGTTTGTCGCTGACAGGAGCGGCCCAGGCCGCAGGCGCCACGCTGACCATCAGCGGCAACATAGACCGATTCAACGACCCCGCCAAACGCAGCTACGTCTTCAGCGAGGCGGAGCTCGATAAGCTGCCGATGCGTGAGATCACCACCGCGACGGACTGGACGCCCAAGGGCACGTTCCGCGGCCCCCTGTTGCGAGACTTGCTGGCCAAGGTGGGCGCGCGCGGCACAAGGATCAAGTTCCTCGGCGAGGACAATTACAACGTCACCATTCCCGCCAGCGACTTCAGCAAGTACGACGCCATTCTGGCGCGCACCTGGAACAACAAGCCGCTGCAACTCAACTCCTTCGGCCCGTTCTGGGTGATGTACCCTCTGCCATCCATGTCCACCTCGGAGACCAGCGGCATCTTCATCGCCAAGCTTGCCTGGCAAGTCACCCGCATCGAGGTCAAATGACTCGCTACCTCCGCCAGGTATTCAGCAGCGTGGGCGGCCTGGAGCGCGCTTTTCTGGCCTTGGCCCTGGCCGCGACCGTGATCATCTCCTGCACGCTGTACGGCGCAGTGATCAAACGCCCCATCACCAATAAGGCGTCGGACCTGTACTGGATGGTGGCCCAGATGCAGCTGTCGTTCAACCGCCTGGAAATGGATGCTTGGCGTTATCGGGCCGGGCAGATCCCGCGCGAGGAAACCGACAGAAGCTACGCCATCGCCTACAGCAAATATCAGCTGTTCATCGCGCCGTCCGCAGCCAATGCCGAACTGGAGCGGATCGAGGACTTTCCCGAAGTCAAAGCCCAACTGCTCCGGATCTTCGAGCATCCGCCGCGCCAGTGGTCGCAGCAGGACGCGCTGGAACTGTCGCGCGAAATGGAAATGCTGCGCCCTCTGCTGGCCGATTACGGCGTGCAGGCCCGCTACGAGGAGAACAGCATGGTGGTGCAGCAACTGCGGATGGTGGAAAGACACCAGACCATGTATCTGCTGGGCCTGATGAGCTGGCTGGTATTCTTGGGCATCTTCTGGTTCGTGCTGCATCGCCTGGCGGAAATCCGCCGCCATTCGCAGCAACAGCAACAGATTCTGGAGCGAGAGCAAGCCGCCAGAGCCGCACTGGTGCAAACCGAGCTGGCTCGCGATACCTTCCTCGCCACCATCAGCCACGAGATCCGTTCGCCGCTGCAAAGCATACAAACCTGCACCGAGCTGCTGGAATACAGCATTCCGCCGGACAACCCCGGCTACGGCTACCTGGTCCGACTCAAACAGAGCAACGCCTACCTGCTCGCTCAAGTACGGGACATCATGGACATATCGGCGCTGAAAAACCACCAATTGGCGCTGGAGGCCTCGACAACCGACATCGCGGAACTGATCGCTTGCGTGGTCTCGGTGCATCGCGGCAACGCCGAAGCCAAGGGGCTGGGACTCAAGGTGTCGGTCTCGCCGATGCCGCTGTTGTGGCTGGACGGCAACCGCCTGCGCCAGATCGTCTGGAATCTCCTGTCCAATGCCATTCGCTACACCGATCATGGGCAGATTCGTCTGGAAGTGGAATACGAGCCCCGCAGCCTGCTCATGCGGGTGGCGGATACCGGCGTAGGCATAGCCGAAGACATCCGGGTTCAGCTATTCCGCCCCTTTACCCGCGGCAAAACCCGTCGTCCAGGAAGCAGCGGGCTGGGCCTTGCCATCGTCCACGAGCTGGTCACCCTGTTCGGCGGGCAAATCGAGGTGGACAGCCTTGAAGGCCAAGGCAGTGTTTTCACGCTCCGATTGCCGGTTCAGGAAGCGACGCTGCCGGAAGACCTCGAAGCAGCCTGCAGCGGCCAGCGGCGCATCATGCTGCTGGACGACGATGAGCCGATACGCGAGTCCTACAGCGCTCTGCTGCAGGAAAACGGCTACAGCGTGGCCAGCTTCTCCACTGTCGACGAGGCCGCCGCCCAAGTGGTTCGCCATCGCTTCGACATCTTGCTGCTGGACCTGCAGGTCGGCTCGGCCAGCGGCTATGAAGTGGCGGAGGCTGCGCGTCGCTTCGGCCCTAACCGGAGTACGCCCATCATCGGCATGACCGCGTTCCGCCAGGAATTCAGCGACACGCGCGGCGAGCTTCTCGCCGGCAAGCTGGAAAAGCCGTTCAGCTTTTCCCAGCTGGAACAACTTTTGCAAATGCATCTGCCGCGCAGCGATGCCGGCGCGCCAGCCTGAAGCCAGGAGGCCGGCATTGTTGCCGCAACCCCACACACGACCTGCCTCTCCGCCGCCTGAACGGCCACAAGATGCTGCGGCAAACCTCGCCTGAAACCATTGATTTTCAATCACATCTTGCTCACCCCGTTCAAGCGGCACATACTGAGTCGAGCCGCATTCCCCTAATGCAGATATTCGGGATCCGCCCGTTCATCCGGGGAGAAACGCATGCATGACCTTCAATTCATCCGCGAACACAAGAGCCTGATCAATCACGCGCTCAAGCCCTTTCATCCGCATCATCTGCGCTACGTGCCGGAAGTGTGCGCCGGCGACGCGGAAGTGGTGTTGCTGATCTCCCCCGCGCCGGACACGTCGTACTTCGACATGTTCGAGATGGAGGAGCGGCTGGCGCAGCAGCTGGGCGTCAGCGTGCAGCTGATCAGCGAGAACGGACTCAGCGGACAGGAACGCCGGCAACTGCTGGAAATCGCCCAGGAAATCTAGCCGCATGCCCACGCCGGCCGAACGATGCCAGCACATGCTGGATGCGTTGCAGACGCGTCCTTCAATATACCCAGGGCGCCAACCTCGCCTCGTATCTGGCGAATGGGATGCTGCGGGATAGTTGCTGCTACCCATTCGTGATCCTGGGAGAGGCGGCCAAGGACTTGGCGCGCTTGGCCACCCCGCAGATTTCGCGGCATGCTCCCGGCCTTGTTCGACAGTTCAGCCATGCCAACAAGCTCAGGTGCAAGTTGGTCCACGATTATCGCCAGCTTGACCAGCGCATGATATGGAACACCATCCGGGGTAACGCTCCCGTCCTGCTCCAGGATTTGGCCCGGTTGCGGCCTTATCTGTGACCCGGCTACCCTGCTCAAGCTTTCCGCCGGTCCCGGCATTGCCTCCATTCCTGCGTATCGACATACGCACAATCGCATTGCCTGTATCGATCTCTACCCGTTATATTCAATTCAACTAAGAAATTTTACTTAGTCTGCCTGAGCCATACCCGCTACCCACGCAGGAAACCGTCATGAGTCAAGCGCACGCGAAATGGGGACGCCTGAGTACCCGCATCACGCTGGTGGCCGCCGCCGCCATCTCCCTGGCTTTCGCGGCGATGATCGCGCTGATCGCCCGCCTCAATTACACTTCAGCGCTGGATACCGGCTATCAACTGTCCTCCGAGCAGGCGGTCAGCTATGCCAAGGATGCCGAAAACCTGCTGTCGCAGGGTTTCCTGCTGCCGCGCCATCTCGCCGACTCGGTGATGGGCGTCAAGCGCGTCGGCAAGCCGGACCGCAAGCAGACCGACAACATCATCCTGGAAATGCTGGACCATGCGCCGCAATCGATTGGCTTGTGGATGCTATGGGAGCCCAACGCATTAGATGGCGACGATAACGCCTTCCGCTTCGACTGGCCGCGCCACGACCCCACAGGCCGCTACCAGCCCTACATCACCCGCAACGCACAGGGCAAGGCGCAGATGGATGTCATGATGTCGGCCGACCGCATCAAGGACTTCCCCAAGTTCAAAGAGCATCCGGAGACCTATCAGCCCGATTACGAAAAGCCGGGCTGGGGCGATTTCTACTACGTGCCCAAGCAGCGCGGCCGCGACACCATCACCGAGCCCTTCCCCTATGAAGTGCAAGGCAAAATGGTGCTGGAAAGCTCGCTGGCCGTCGTGATCAAGGACGCCGCCGGCAAAATGCTGGGCGTATCCGCCACCGACGTGGCGCTGGACCAGTTGCAAAAACGCTTCGGCCAGATTCATCCTGACGAAACCGGCTTCATCCGCATCGTCTCCGAAGGCGGACTCTATGTCGTCAGCCCGCAAGCCGAGCAATTGGGCAAGCCCGTGCCCAAGGAGGACCCGCTGTTCCCCCACCTCGCCGATGTCAAGAAGGGCGAGGACTTCGTCTACGAGAGCGGCGGCTTCACCCACTTTTTCCATCCGATCCGGATAGGCGAAACCGGGCAATTCTGGTCGCTGGGCATCAGCATTCCCACCACCGCGCTCACGGCGGACGCGCGCAAGGCCATGCTCAGCGCCATCGCCATCGGCCTGGTGGCGCTGGCGCTGATCCTGCTGTTGCTCGCCGCGGCGATACGCAGCCAGACCCGCCCGCTGAACCGGCTGGCCGACACCATGGAACAGCTCGCCAGCGGCGGAGGCGACCTGACCGTGCGGATAAACATCGCCAACCGCGACGAGATAGGCCGCACCGCCGACGCTTTCAACCGTCTGCTGGACAGCCTGCGCGACATGTTCGTCCGCGTGCGCGACCAAAGCCGCCAGGTATCCGCCGCCGCCGTCCAGCTCAGCCACTCCGCCGGCCAGGTGCATGACGCGTCGGCGCAGCAGTCGGACGCCGCCACCGCCAGCGCAGCCAGCGTGGAGCAAGTGACAGTCGGAGCGCAGCATATCGCCGGCACCGCCCAGCAAGCCGGCGACATCGCCCGCCAGACCGGAACGCTGACCGAACAGAGCGTGGCCAAGGTCAACCGCGTAACCGGCGAGATTCAGCGCATGACCGACAGCATGCACGCGCTGGCAGAGAGGATGAATGGGCTGGGCGAGCGCTCCAGCGAGGTGACCACCATCGTCGGCGTGATCAAGGATATCGCCGACCAGACCAACCTGCTGGCGTTGAACGCCGCCATCGAGGCTGCGCGCGCCGGCGAACTGGGACGCGGCTTCGCCGTGGTGGCCGATGAAGTGCGCAATCTGGCCGGACGCACCGCGGAAGCCACGGTGCAGATCACCCGCATCGTGGAGGCGATAGACAGCGAAACCAGGCAAGCGGTCAGCGACGTGCGCCACAGCAGCCAGCAGGTGGATGTCAGCGTCGGCATCGCGGCGGAAGCCAATCAGGCGATGCGCGAAGTCCAGGACTACAACGGACAGCTGGTGACCAGCATCGTCGACATCGCCGACGCCACCCGCGAGCAGTCCAGCGCCAGCCTGGAGATCGCGCAGAACGTGGAGCGCATCAGCAGCATGGCCCAAAGCAATAATGTCGTGGTGCGGGAAGTCAGCGCCGCGGTGAGCCAGCTGCGCGAACTGGCCAATGGCCTGGAGCAGTTGGTCGGCCACTTCAAGCTGTAAACGGATCGCCGGCCGCGCCTCCGCGGCCGGCCGCGTTTGCTCAGCCGACAGCCGCCTTCCATGCCAGCGCCGCCGCCAGCGCCAGCAACAGCGCGCCGCAAGCGGCATTGACGCCTCTCCGGCCTCCCGCCCCGAGACGCGACAGCAGCGCGCCTCCGCCATAGGCCAGCAGCAGCCACCACAGTGCGGAACCGCAGAACACGCCCAGCACCACCTGAGCCTGCCCCGCCGCGGCGAGCGGCGCGCCGCCGGACAACCCCGCCGCCACGGCGGCGAAGGAGGCGATGGTCATCGGGTTGCTCAGCGTCAGCGCCAGCGTGCCGAGATACGCCCGGCCCAGGCGGTCTTCCCCATCCGCCGGGACATCGCCGGCGGCGGCGCCCCGCAGCGCGCTCCACCCCAGCCAGGCCAGCAGCAAACAGCCCGCCCAGGCCAGCGGCTTGGCCAAAACGCCGGCGAAGGCCAATAGCGCGCTGCCGCCGCACACGCCTGCCAGCGCGTACAAACCGTCGGCGCTGGCCGCGCCCAAGCCCGTGGCCAGACCCAGCCGCGGCCCGCCGCGCAAAGTCCGGCTGATGCACAGCAAACCTATCGGCCCCACCGGCGCCGCTATCGCCAGACCGATTCCCATCGCTTGCCAGAACATGATTGCCCCCTCTGATTTCCATGATCACAGTCTGCCTGCCTCGCGCGGCCAGGGACATGCCGTTTTTTCGGCTGGCAGCCATGCTAACCTTCAGAAAAACGAGCAAATCGAGAAAAGAGCTTATGAATGGAAGTTGACGCCAAGTCCTGGGCGATCTTGACCGCCTTGCAGGCCAATGCCCGGCAGTCGCTGACCGAGTTGGCTCAGACCGTGGGCCTGTCGGTGCCGGCGACGTCGGAGCGGGTGAAGCGGCTGGAGGAGGCCGGCGTGATCCAGGGCTACCATGCGCGGGTGGCGCCGTTGCGCGCCGGCTACGCGCTGTCGGCCCTGGTGGGCATCACCGTGCCGCAACCGGACAAGAAGACTCTGCTCGCGAGGCTGGAGGCGATGCCGGAAGTGATGGAGTGCCATCACGTGACCGGCGTCGATTCCTACGTATTCCGGCTGCTGGCGCGCGACGTGTCTCATTTGGAAATGCTGGTGGCGCAGTTGAACGATCTTGGCGAAACGCGAACCGCCATCATCCTGTCCACCCCGATACAAGGGCGACCGGTGCGGCCGCCCCGCTGAGCCCGCTTACAAGTCCAGCGCCGCCTGGTGATGGCGCAGCCACTCGTCCAGGCCCAGCGCCATTTCCAGGCCGGCTCGCTCGGGAGGCGCGCTGGTCTTGCCGAAGGGCCGATCCAACAGCTTCCACGCCGCCGTCTTGTCCAGCAGCGGCAAGGCCGGCGAACGCGCATCGTCCAGCACCCGGATCAGCCCTTCGCGCAGGGCCTTTTCATACGCAGGGTCCTGCGTCGCCGGATACGGGCTCTTGACGCGCTGAAGGATGGACTCCGGCAGCGCGTCGCGGCAGGCCGCGCGCAGCAGGCTCTTTTCGCGGCCGTCGAAGTGCTTCATGCTCCACGGCGCGTTGAACACGTACTCCACCAGCCGGTGGTCGCAGAACGGCACCCGCACCTCCAGCCCCACCGCCATGCTCATCCTGTCCTTGCGGTCCAGCAAGGCCTGCACCAAGCGCGTCAGGTGCATGTGGCTGATCTCGCGCATGCGCCTTTCCTTGGGCGTGTCCGAAGCCAGCCTGGGCGTCTCGGCCAAGGCCTGGGCGTAGCTATCCCGACGGAAGCCGGCCATGTCCAGCCGGTTCAGCAGCTCCGGCGCCAGCAGGGACCGGCCGTCGAAAAACGATCCAGAGGTCCCGGCCAGCCAGGGGAAGGTGTCGGCCGCGATGGCGGAGTCGTCGTGGAACCAGCGATAGCCGCCGAACAGCTCGTCCGCCGACTCCCCGGACAAGGCCACGGTGGACTGGGCGCGGATCGCCTCGAACAGCTTGTACAGCGAGGGCAGCATGTCGCCCCAATAGGCCGGCGGCAGATCCTGCGCGCCCAGCACTGCCGCGCGCAGCGCCGGATCGGCCAGCTCGCGGCTTTGCAGCAGGATCTCGCGATGCTCGGTGCCGGCGTGCGCCGCCAGGTCGCGCACGAAGGGCGCGTCCGGCGAGCCGCGCAGGAAATCCGCCTCGAAATCCGTTCCATGCTTGACGAAGTCCACCGAGAACGAACGCACCGCGCCCTTGCCCTGCCGCCGCATGCTGATCGCGGCCAGCGCGGTGATGGCGGATGAATCCAGGCCCCCGGACAACAGCGAGCACAGCGGCACGTCGGCGACGATCTGGCGTTCGACGATGTCGTCCAGCAGTTCGCGCACCCTGCGTATGGTGGCGGGCAAATCGTCCGCGTGCTCGCGCGCCTCCAGTTGCCAGTAACGGCGTTTGCGCAGACCTCGGCGGTCCACGCTCACCGCCTGGCCCGGCCGCACCTCATGCATGCCGGCGAACACGGCCGCTTCCGGCGTCTTCACCAGGTCCAGCATTTCGCGCAGGCCGTCTGCCGTCACGCGGCGCTTGGCTTGCGGATGCGCCAGGATGGCTTTGGGCTCGGAGCCGAACAGCGCGCCATCCGGCAGCGGGTAGTAATACAGCGGCTTCACGCCCATGCGGTCGCGCACCAGCAGCAGCCGTTCCTCTCGCGTGTCCCAGATGGCGAACGCATACATGCCGTTCAGCCTGTCCACCATGGCCTCTCCCCACTGCAGATAGGCATGCAGCACCACCTCGGTGTCGCTGCGGGTGCGGAAGGCATGGCCCAGGCCCTGCAGCTCTGCCCGCAGCTCGCGAAAGTTGTACACCTCGCCGGTGTAGACCAGGCAGGCTACGCTCCGCCCGTCGCGCTCGGCGGCCATGGGCTGGCTGCCGCCCTCCAGGTCGATGATGGACAAGCGCCTGTGCCCCAGCGCGACATGCTGGTCCAGCCAAAGCCCCCCGGCGTCCGGCCCGCGCAAGGCCATGGTTTCCGTCATCGCCTCCGCGATCGCGCGCTGTTCCCGCAGATCGCGCTCGAAACTCACCCATCCTGCAATTCCGCACATGGCTTGGCACTCCTCTCGTTGACGGCCGGAAAACCCGGCTCGAATCATGCAAAATGCATCGACATTCAAGCGGGAGGCAGCGCAAACCAGAAACTGGCAATAAGTATGGAATACTGACCTATAACGATGCGTCGGCGTGAAAAAGGCTGCCTTTCGGCAGCCTTTTTCAATGCGAGCGCCTCTCCGTCAACGAAGCGAAAGCAGCGAGATCACCCGGTAGCGGCTGATGCCCAGCACAGCCGGCACCAGTTGCTGCAGATGGTTGAAGTCGGCGGTTTGATTGAGGCGGGCGTTGAAATCGCTGACGAAACCGTCAGCCCAGCTCTGCTCGTCGGTACGGGTCAGTTGGCTGATGGATTGCCGAGCCTCGGCGATCGCGTTGCCGATCGCCGCCCGGGTTTGCTGCAGCTGGGCGATGGAACGCACCGCCCCTTGCAGCGCCTGCCGCACCTGGGCGTGATCGTCCAGTTGCCACCGGCTAACGTCCAATGCCGGCGGCTCCGCCTGAACCGGCAAAGGCTGGGGCATGCCGCCGGGAAACCGCACGCCGCCGCCGCGCACGGTCAGGCTGCTCCGCAGCTTGTCCCATTGCTGCTCGCCGCAGCTGAAACCCAGCCGGCCTCGGTCGTCCAGTTCGCAGCGCACGCCCAGCGGACCCAGCGCCTGATTCAGCCTGCGCAGCGCCGCTTCGCGGCTGATGCCGTCCCCGACCCGCACCGATGCGGGCGCGGCCTGGCCATCCAGGGCGAACACCAGAGTCTCAGGCTGGCCGCCGGTCAGGCTGTCCAGATCCAGACCCTGCGCGGTGAAATTCTGCCTGGCGGGAGCCCCCAGCGACAAACGCAGCTGGCTGTCCAGGCTGCCCGCGCTGTCCGCTTGCCGACGCTGCCAGCTCCGCGCCAGCTCTCCTTGCTGCTGCTTGAGGTCCGCGCTGTCCAGCCGGCGCTGGGCCAATTGCTGGCTGAGGCTGCTTTTGAAACTTTCCAATTGCCGCAGCATATCGTCGACATAGCCCAGCGCGCATTGCGCGGCGCTCAGTTGCTCGTTGAGCTGCGTGCTGTAACGCCAGCCGCTGGCGGCGCCGGCAGATGGCCTAGGGCTCTCCGGCGCGGGACGGCTTGCCGGCGACGACGCGCGCGCGCTGGCAGGCGCGACAGCCGCGCCGTCCTTGCTCCAGCGCTTGTCGCCGCTAGTCTGATTGATGCCGCTGAAAGTGGTGGACATGGCTTAAATCACATCGAACAAGGTCAGCTGGCTTACCTTGCCATAGGCTTTCTGGCTGGCCTGCAGCGCCATGGAGAAATTGTTCAGGCTGATGAAGGCCGAGCCGTAGTCCAGATCGCCCAGCTCCATGATGCTCTGCTGGTTGGCCAGGCTCAGGCTTTCGTGGTTGCCGTCCAGCGTCTTCAGCACGTTCTGGGCGCCGCCCAGTTCGGAAATGGTGCCGCCGACGCGATCCAGGGCCGTGTCCACGCCATTCATCACCTCGCGGATGGCGGCGCCCACCGCCGGGTCCTTGCTGTCCAGCGTCGGGCTTTGCAGCGTCTCTATCGCCTTGTCCAGGTGGTTCAACAGCGGCGCCATCGACTCCAGCGTGACATTGGACGCCTGGGTCACGCCCTCGCCCACCGTCACCAGCTGGCGGTCGCCGTTGCCGTTGTAGCTGTAGCGGCTGCCGGCCGGCTTGCTCGCGTCATAGGCGATGGCGGCGCTATTGACGGCGCTGCCGGAAAACATGTAGCGGCCTTCGCTGTCCTTGGTGTTGGCCGCGTACAGGATGCTGTCGCGCAGGCTGGCCAACGGCGAAGCCATCGCTTTCAGATCGTCGCTCGGCGGCTGGTTGGCGGCCGCCACCAGGATGTCGCGCGCGTCGCGCATATTGGCGCTGATGCCGCTCAGCAACGTTTCGTTCTTGGTCAGCTGCGACTTGAGGGCGCCGATATTGTCCTTGAACTGCGCCAGAGACGCCTCCTCGCGCTGCAGGCGCAGCAGGCGCACGCTGGCGATGGGGTTGTCCGAGGCCGCCAACATGCTCTGGTTGCTGGACATCTTCTGCAAAAGCTCGGACATGCCGGAACTGCTGTTCTGCATGGCCAGCAGCACGACGGATTGATACTGGTTGCTGGAGATACGCATGCTAGTCCTTACAGGATGGCCAGGGTGCTTTCGAATAGCTGGTTGGCCACCGAGATCACCTTCATGTTGGCCTGGTACATCTTCTGGAATTCGATCAGATTGACCGCCTCCTCGTCGCGCTGCACGCCCGAGGTGCTCTGCCAGCTCTTTTCCGCCTCGGCGCGGATCACATTGGCGGTATCGAGGCCTGCCTTGTTCTGCTGGCTGGAGATGGCGAGGTGGCCGATCATCTGCGAGTAGGCGTCGCCCAGCGTCACATTGCCTACGCCGGCCAGCGGGAAGGCTTGCTGCTTGACCTTCAGCACTTCGCGCAGGTTGTCGTTGTTGCCGGGCTTGGCCGGATCGCTGGAGAAACCCAGCTCGGCGGAGAGGATGCCCGTGCTTTGCAGCAAGCCGTGCGCCGCGCCGGCGTCGTAGACGAACAGCGGCTTGCCCGGCTGGCCATTCATGTCGTAGCCCTTGGCCAACTGGTCGTTGATCCGGGTGGCCAGTTCGCCGGCCAAGGTGCGGACCTGAGCCTGGACTGGCCGCAGGTTCTCGGTCTCGAACTGGTTGAGGCCGCCCAGCTGGCCGCCAAGATCGCCGCCCGGCATCGCGTATTTCTCGGTGCCGAAAACGAGCTTCAGTTGCTGGCTGCCATCAGGCTGGGCCTCGCTGCTCAAGGTGGCGGCGCTGTCGCCGGCCACCAGCGGCAGGCCGTTCTTCAAGGATACGGATTTGCTGCCGTCCGGCTGCGCCACCACCCTCACCTCGATCAGCGAGGACAGCGCGTCGATCTGGCGGTCGCGCTCGTCCTCCAGCCCGGAGGTATTGATGCCCTGCGCCTTGGCCGACATCAGCTTCTCATTCAGCGTCGCCAGATTGGCCGTAGCGCTGTTGATTTGCGTCAGCGTGGCGTTGCGCTGCTCGGAAATGGCGGCCAGCTGCGAGCTCAGCACGCCGTCCAGGTTGTTGAAGCGCTGCGCCAGCGCGCCCGCCGAACGAATCACCTGGTCGCGCATGGTGTTGGAGTCCAGGCTGGCGGCGTTGAGCGCGGCGAAGAATTGGTCGAAGCCCTCGGACAGGCTGCTGCCCTTGCTGCCCATCACCTGCTCCAGCTGGCTGAAATACGGCCGCGAGGCCGACATCGCCCCGACATTGGAACCGGCCTGCCATTGCAGCAAGTTCTTGTAATCGTCGCTGAAGCGGCGCACCGCGCTGACGTTGACGCCATAGCCGGCGCTGGTGGGATCGCCGGCGCCCGGCGCCTGGGTGGCCAGCACCACGCCTTGGCGGGAATAGCCGGGCGTCTGCAGATTGGCGATGTTCTGGCTGGCGGTATTCAGCGCGACCTGCGCCGCCTGGGCGCCGGACAGCGCGTTATTGATCATGCGCATGATTGGCTGTCATCACTTGGTGAGGGGAAACATGGCCGGGGCGAAGGCCGCCAGGCCCTGGCCGGCATCCCGGCCCTGCTTCAGACTGGCGACGGCGGCGTCCGCATCCTTAACGGGAATATTCCCATTTCCCGGCAGCAGCTGCGCCAAAATGACCTTGGCGATGCCGAAGGTGCGCTGGCTGGCCAACTGGTCGGCCAGCGCGCCGTCGGCGATATCCAGCATGTCGGCGTTCACAGAGTTGGCGAAAATGCTGTCCTCGCCCGCCACCTCCCGGGTGGTCTTGCGCATTTGCTTGAACATCTCGCGCACGAACTGGGCTTCGAACATTTCCGCCGCCTTTTCCGCCTTCTTGCGGTACTCCGGACTGGCCGCCGCCACCGGAGCGTCGCCGCCCGCTCCGGCTGACGAGTTCTGCAAATCGTTGTTCAGCATGCCGCCTCCTTAAATCACCACCAATTCGCCGTCTATCGCGCCGGCCTGGTCCAGCGCCTGCAATATCGCCATCACGTCGTCCGGCGTGGCGCCGGTGCGGTTGACCGTATCGATGATGGCGCGCAGGCTGGCGCCGGCCGGCCACTTGAACATCCGGCCCTGGCCCTGCTCCACCTGCACCCGGGAATCGGGCACCACCTTGGTGGTGCCGTTGCTGAACGGGCCGGGCTGGCTGACCTGGGACGATTCCGAGATCACCACCCGCAGACTGCCGTGCGATACCGCCGCCGGGCGCACGGTGACGCCTTCGCTGATCACCACCGTGCCGGTGCGCGAATTGAACACCACGCGCGGGATTTCCGCCCCCACGTCCACGTTCAGCTTTTCCAGCCGGGCGACGAAGGCGACGCGTTCGGTGGGATCATTCGGCGCCCTCACCTCGATGGTGGTGGCGTTGCGGGTGCCGGCGATCTTGCCGTAGCTGCGGTTGATGGCGCGCACCACATTGGTGGCGGTCTCGAAGCTGGGACGGCGCAGGCTCAGGCGGATGGTGTCGCCCTGCTCGAAATCACTGGGAATCTCGCGCTCGATCGACGCGCCGTTGGGAATGCGGCCCGCCGTCGGCGTATTGACGGTGACGCTGGAGCCGCTCTTGCCCTGGGCGGACAGGCCGCCGATCACCACGCTGCCTTGCGCCAGCGCGTAAATCTCGCCGTTGGCCGCCTTCAGCTGGGTCAGCAGCAGCGTGCCGCCGCGCAGACTCTTGGCGTCGCCCAGCGACGACACCGTCACGTCTATGGTCTGGCCCCGGCTGTAACCCGGCGGCAGGCTGGCGCTGACCATCACCGCGGCCACGTTCTTGACCCGGGTGTCGGTCTTTTCCGGCATCTTCAGGCCGAATTGCTTGAGCATGTTGGCCACGGACTGGCCGGAGAACTTCACCTGGGAATTGTCGCCGGTGCCGTCCAGGCCCACCACGATGCCGTAGCCTATCAGCTGGTTGTCGCGTATGCCTTCCACATTGACCAGCTGGCGCAGCGGCTGCGCCAGCGCCGGCAGCGACGACGCCGCCAGGGCGGCGGCGGCGATCAGGCTTCGTATTGATTGGAATCTCATGAAAAACCTTAGAAAGGCATCAGCGGACTGGTGAAGAAGCGCATCAGCCAGCCCGGGCTGTTGGCGTCGGCCAGCGCGCCGCTGCCGGAATAGCCGATGCGGGCGTTGGCGATGCGCAGCGAGGACACGCGGTTGTCGGTGTCGATGTCCTCCACCCGCACATAGCCGGCCAGGCGGACCATCTCCTCGCCCTGGTTCAGCGTCAGCCGCTTCTCGCCCTTGACCTGCAGCATGCCGTTGGGCAGCACCTTGTGCACCACTACGGTCAGCGCGCCGGACAGCGCGTTCTGCTGAGTGGAGCTGGACGAACCGTTGAAGTCGCGATTGGCGTCGATGCCCAGCTGCGCGTTGAAAGTGGTGTTGCCGATCAGCGACGGCGCCACCTTGGCGCCCGACTTCTTGCCGAAACTGGTGCCTGCCTGCTTGCTGGCCTGGGTGGTTTCCTCCAGCACCACGGTCAGGATGTCCCCCGGACGGTAAGCGCGGTTGTCCGAGGTCAGCGACAGCGCGCCGCCGGGCGTGAACACGCCCCCACCCTGCGGCTGCGCGTTCTGCTGCCACACCAGGTCCGGCAATGGGTCCGGCTCGACCGGCGGCGGCTGGAACTGCGCGCAGCCGGCCAGAGACAACGCGCAGAGCGCGAGCGGAAGAACTCTCCTCATCGCACCGACTGGCCCAGTTGCTGCAGCATGTTGTCGGCGGCGGACAGCACCTTGGTGTTCATCTCGTAAGTGCGCTGCGCGGCGATCATATCCACCATTTCTTCCACCACCTGCACATTGGAGCCCTCCAGGCTGCCCTGCTTCAGCTTGCCCAATGCGCCGCTGCCGGGCGCGTTGGCGCTGGCCTCGCCGCTGGCGTCGGTCTTCTGGAACAGGTTGTCGCCCAGCGCCAGCAGACCGGCCGGATTGATGAAGTTGGCCAGCTGGATGCGGTCCACCGTTTCCGGCGAGGCGCCGTCGCCGCGCGTCACCGCCACTTCGCCGGTTTCGCTGATCGCTATCTTGGAAGCCTCCGCCGGAATGCGGATCTCCGGCTCCAGCGGCAGCCCCTGAGCGGTCACCAACACGCCATCCTTGTTCAGGCTCAGTTGGCCGGCGCGAGTGTAGCCGGTTTCTCCGTTGCCCATCTTCACCTGGAAAAAGCCCTGGCCGATGATGGCCAGATCCAGGCTTTGATTGGTGGTGGTGATGTTGCCCTCGGTGAACACCTTCTGGCTGCCCACCAAGCGGGTGCCGTTGCCCATCTGCACACCGGACGGCGAGGCGTTGTTGTCGTCCACCTTGCTGCCAGGTTGCTTTTCCACCTGGTAGAACAGGTCTTCGAACATCATCCGGTCGCGCTTGAAGCCGGTGGTGTTGACGTTGGCCAGATTGTTGGCGATGGCGGTCAGGCGCGCGTCCTGCGCCTGGATGCCGGTTTTGCTGATCCACAGTGCCGGATTCATCGAGCTCCCCTATCAGCCGCGCACCAGGCGGTTGCCCGCCTCGTTCATGTCGCTGGCGGCGTTGAACAGTTTCATCTGCATTTCGAAATTGCGGTTGAGCGTCATGGTTGCCACCATTTCCTCCACCGCGGATACATTGCTGCGCTCCAGATGGCCGCTCTGCACGCGAACGCTGTCGTCCGCGGGAAGCGGGCCGCCCTGGCGCGAGGCGATCAAGCCGTCCGGCCGCTTGCCCACTTCGCGCGCGTCTGCCTTCACCAGCTTCAGCTTGTCCACCGGTTGCATCTCGGCGTCATCCGGATTCAGCACGGAAAGGGTGCCATCCGGCGCCACGCTCGCCTTGAGAAAACCCTCGGGCAGACGGATGGCGCCGCCGTCGCCCAGCACCGGGTGGCCGTTGACGCTCAGCGCGCCGTCGGCGCCCACCACCATGTTGCCGGCGCGGGTGTAGGCCTCTCCGCCATCCGGCGCGGCCACGGCGATGAAGCCATCGCCCTGCAACGCGATGTCCAGATCGCGGCCGGTTTCCACCACCACGCCGTTACGGTCGGACAAGGCGGTGGCCGCGTTCAGGCTCAGCAAGCGGGCGTCGTAGCCGTAGCCGGGCACTTCCTGGCTGACGGCGGTGTCGACATCGGCGCGAAAGCCCCCGGTTTCGGCGTTGGCCAGGTTATTGGCGTGGATCTGCTGCGCGCGCAGCATCCGCCCCGCTCCGCTCATCGCGGTGTAGATCAGCTTGTCCATCGCCTTACACCGCCTGCATCAGCGCCTGCATCACCTGATTCTCGGTGGAGATCACCTTGGTGTTGGCCTGGTAGTTGCGCTGCGCGGTCATCAGGGTCACCAGCTCCGAGGTGACGTCGACGTTTGACTGTTCCAGCGAGCTGGAAACCAGCTTGCCGGCCATATTGCTGCCCGCCGGCGACAACAGCGCCGGACCGGACTCCGAAGACTCCTGCCAGCTGGTCTGCGACGTGGCGGTCAGCGCGCCCTGATTGGCGAAGTTGGCGATGGCCAGCCGCGCCACCACCTGCTTTTGATCGTTGCTGTAGCTGACGATGACTTCGCCGTTCTCGCCCAGGCTGACGCCGGTGCGCGCGCCCGGCGGATAGCCGTTGGCCGCGTTGCGGACGGTGCTGGGCTCGCCGGCGAACTGGGTGGTGCCGCTGTAGTCCAGCGACACTTTCAGCGCGTCGGCGCCGGCCGGCGCGCCCAGGTCCAGGCTCACCGCACCCGAGGGCTGCGTCATCTTGCCGGCGGTGTCGAACTTGAGATCGGTGGTGGCGGCCAGCATCTTGTCGTCCAGCTGGTAGTGGACGGTGATGGTGCTGTCGGCGCTCTTGCAGAAGTACTGGGTCAGGTTGTGCTTGTTGCCCAGGGAGTCGTACACGGTGGACACCGTGGAATGGTTGAAGCTTTTCGACACGCCCTTGTCGAACGCCACCGTCTGCACCGCCCAGCCTGCCGACATGTTGCCGGCGTACTTCAGCTGGTCGCTGGGTTTGGCCGGGATGTTGCCGGTCGGGATCTGGATGTCGCCCAGGCCGCCCAGCGCCCCGTCCTCGGATTGGGCATAGCCCTGCACCCGCCCCTTGTTGACGTCGATCAGATAACCATCCTTGTCGGTATCGAAAATGCCCACCCGGCTGTAGCTCACTGCGCCGGCGGGGCTGCGCGACACGTAGAAGCCGCGGCCGTCGATGGCGGCGTCCAGCGCGCGGCCGGTGTTGACCAGGCCGCCGTTGCGTCCGATGTTCTGGCTGTTGGGGTTGGCGTTGACGCCCATCGCCTGGCTGCCCGCATAGGCAGAAGCGAAAGTCACCCGGCCGGACTTGAAGCCGTAGGTGCCGGAGTTGGCGATGTTGTCGCTGACGCTGCCCAGCTGGTTGTTGACGGCGTTGATGCCGGAAAGGGCGATCTCGAAGCTCATGGTTATCTCCGGGGTGTCTTAAGCGGAAAGCAGGGCGGATATGGAAGAGGCGGGGAAGTCGCCGAGACCGGCCAGACTCAACACCGGCTCGCCGCCGTTGACCGGCAGGCGCACGCCGCTGACATCGGCCTTCAATTCGAACAGGCCTTTATCGCCGGACGCGGTGGACAGTTCCAGCTGGTAATTGCCGGCGGCCAGGCCATGGTCGGCAAGCTTGATCTTGAAGTCGGAGCCGCCCGCCGCGCGCTTGCCCAGCT
This sequence comes from Chromobacterium phragmitis, assembly GCF_003325475.1. Taxonomy (NCBI): domain Bacteria; kingdom Pseudomonadati; phylum Pseudomonadota; class Betaproteobacteria; order Neisseriales; family Chromobacteriaceae; genus Chromobacterium; species Chromobacterium phragmitis. The sequence goes on along the minus strand of NZ_CP029495.1, from coordinate 3,327,740 downwards.
CGATGCGGGTGCGCTTGCCGGCGTCGTCGATCAGGGTCAGCGCGACGCTGCCCTCCTCGCCGGCCAGCGTCACGCGGCCGTTCAACTCGCCCTGGCCATCGCTGCGGATGCGGTCGGTCTGCACCAGCACCGGCTTGCCCACCTGCGCGCCCAGCGCCACGCCCTGCAGCTCGCGCATCATCGCGCCCTGGCTCTGGAATTGCTTGAGCATCTCCTGCGTGCTCTGCATCTGGCTCATCTGCGCCAGCTGGCTGACGAACTGCGAGGGGTCGGCCGGATCCAGCGGACTCTGGTTGCGGATTTGCGCCAGCAGCAAGGTCATGAACATGTCGTTGGTTGGCTGGGCGCCGTTCTTCGCCACGTTCTGCGCGCCGCCCTGTTGATTGCCGGCGCTGAACTGCCGCGCCTGCGATTGCTCCACGCTCATGCGGTATCTCCCAGTTTCAGCAGGTCTTGCTGCATGGTTTTCACTTTGGCCAGCACCTCGACATTGGTTTGGAAGGCGCGGGTCGCGGACAGCATGTCGGTCATCTCTTCCACCGCGTTGACATTGCTGTAGAAAACGTTGCCATCGGCGTCGGCCAGCGGATTGCCCGGCTCGTGCGCCTTGCGCACCGGCTCCTGGTTCTGCACCACGTCCAGCACCTGCACGCCCATGCCCTCGCCCTGCATCTGGCTGCTGAACACCGGCTTGCGGCCGCGGTAGGCGGCCTGCTCGGTGCCGGCCGAGGTGTCGGCGTTGGCGATATTGCTGGCCACGGTATTGAGTCGCACCGTCTGCGCAGTCATGGCGGAACCGGCGATGCGCGAGATGTCGCGGAATGACATGGTTTATTGCCCCGCTATCACTTTGGCCAGCCCATGCAGCTTCATGTTGATGAAGGTGAGGCTGGTCTGGAATTCGGAAACGTTCTGGGAGAACTCGGCCTGCTCGACGCTGAGCTCGACGGTATTGCCGTCCCGCGAAGGATGATTGGGAAGACGGTAAAGCAGGTCGCCGCCGCCATCGTCGAATGCCAACGGCGAATCGGCGGCCGCCGAAGCCAGCGCCGCCTTGAAATCGATGTCACGCGCCTGATAACCCGGGGTGTTCTCATTGGCGATGTTCGACGCCAGCACCCGGGTCCGATCCGCCCGCAGCCGCAAGGCCTCGGGATGGATGCTCAGGGCCTTGTCCAGATGCATGCCCATTGCCTTGACCCTATCAGTTCACTACCATGTTCAAGCTATTTGCTAGGAATAGCTATTCAATTGGAAAGCGATACTAATAAGCGCACTGGCCACCGTATACGCAACAATTACCAAACACTTTCTAATGGCAATGTTCAGCAAAAACCGTTATGCGGCCGCAGCTTGGCTGCTGGCCAGCCTCTCCTCGACCGCCGCCCACGCCGCCCCCTCCGCCCCGCAGGCGGTGGAAGCGCAAGCCGACAAACTGATCCGCCAGCGACTGGCCGACGCCGGCCTCGAGCAGCCAGACATCAAACTGCAGTCGCTGCCGCCTCGCGACCTGCCCTCCGCCTGCGCCGCCCCCTGGCTGGCCGAGGCCAGCGACAGCCGAGCCTTCAGCCGCATGCGTTTCGACATCGCCTGCCCGGCCAGCGGCTGGCGCGGCGTCTTCATCGTCCGCGCCGCCGTCAGCGCCCGGGTGGCGGTGGCCGCGCGCGACCTGCCCTCCGGCGCCGCGCTGTCCGCCGAGGATATAAGCTGGGCCCGGCGCCCGGTAACCGACTCCGCCGACCTGTTCGGCTCTTCCGCGCCGCCGATCGGCCTGGCACCGCGAGGCGCGATTCGCCAAGATCAAGCGCTGCGGCGCCGGCAACTGCAGCCGCCTCAATGGGTGAAGCGCGGCGACATCGTCAATATCACGATCCGTCAGAACGGCATCGAGGTCAGCAACGCCGGAGAGGCGCTGGCCAACGGCCGCGAAGGAGAGACCATACGCGTCCGCAGCCCTGCCAGCGGCAAGATCCTCCGCGCCCGCGTCAGCGCCGAGGGCGAAGTCACCCCGCTGGAGTGATGCCTCCCGGCAAGGCCGCGCTGCTGTTCGCGACAAAATACTACGTAGAAATACCTGCGATGTATTAACCTTCAACGTAAGGTTTTCATAATAGAATCCGCCCCAAAACAGACAGCCCGCACCCAACCCGATAGCGCCGGAGATGCATCATGGTCTTTTTCAACCGCAAACTCGCCGACGAACTGGAACAAGCCAAGCGGCAGCTGCGCCAGGCCCGCAGCCAGCTGGAAGCCATCGAACGCTCGATGGCGGTGATCGAGTTCTCCCCCAGCGGCGACATCCTGCACGCCAACGACAATTTCCTGCGCGCGATGGGCTACCGGGCTGAAGAAATCCAGGGCAAACACCATCAGATGTTCTGCCCGGAAAGCCATGCGAACAGCCCCGCGTACCGCGACTTCTGGCAGAAGCTGGGCCGGGGAGAGTTCCAGTCCGGCCGCTTTCTGCGGCTGCGCAAGGATGGCTCCGACATCTGGCTGGAAGCCAGTTACTCTCCGATCCTCGACGAACAGGGCCGCGTGACCGGCGTGGTCAAGATCGCCAGCGACATCACCCAGCAAGTCCGCGACGAAGAAGACAGCCGAGCGCTGCGCCAGGCGATAGACCACTCGATGGCGCGCATCGAATTCGATCTGGACGGCAACATCCTGGACGCCAACGAAAACTTCCTGAAAGTCTTCGGATATCTGCCGGGCGAGATCGCCGGACGGCATCACCGCATGCTGTGCGAAGACAGCTACGCGCAAAGTCCGGAATACGGCCAGCTGTGGCAGCAGCTGCGGCAAGGCCGCTTTCTGGAAGGCCAATTCCGGCGGATGCGCAAGAACGGCGAGGCCGTCTGGCTGCAAGCCACCTACAACCCGGTGCTGGACCCCAACGGCAAGCCCGTGCGGGTGGTGAAGTTCGCCAGCGACATCAGCGACCAGATGAGCCGCCTGCGCCAGCAGGCGGAAAACGCGCAATCGGCGGTGCACGCCTCGGAAAACACCGAGCAGCTGTCGATACAGGGCAGCTCGGTGCTGGAGCAGGCCACCACCGAGATCAATCGCGTCGCCGGCAGCGTGGAAACCTCATCCTCCATTCTGTCCAAGCTGGGCGACAGTTCCAAGCAAATTGGCAGCATCGTCAGCACCATCAGCGACATCGCCGACCAGACCAATCTGCTGGCGCTGAACGCCGCCATCGAAGCGGCGCGCGCCGGCGAGATGGGCCGGGGCTTCGCCGTGGTGGCCGACGAGGTGCGCAAACTGGCCGAACGCACCAGCCAGTCCACCGGCGAGATTTCCGGCATCGTCAAGAGCATACAGGACGATTCGATATCGGCGATCGAGGCGATGCAGCAGATGCAAACGCTGGCCAGCAACAGCTTGCAGCTGGCCGACCAGGCCCGCGACGCGATCCAGGAAATCCGCAGCGGCGCCCGCGACGTGGTGCTGGTGGTGAAAGAAGTGTCGGAGCTGCTGCAACAAAGCTGAGCCCCAAGCAAGAAGCAAAAAAGGCCGGGCGCTGGAAACAGCGGCCGGCCTTCTCTCTTGGACAGCCTACTGTCAGTAGCCCAAACCCAGCGCCGCGCGCACGTCGCCCATCGTCTCGCGCGCCACTTTCTCGGCGCGGGCATTGCCGTCGGCGAGGATTTCGGACACCAGCTTCGGATTGCTCAGGTATTTCTCCGCGCGCTCGAACATCGGCTGCTGCTCGCGCACCACGGCGTCGATCACCGGCTGCTTGCAGTCAAGACAGCCGATGCCGGCGGTGGTACAGCCCGCCTTCACCCACTCCTTGGTCTCGCCGTCGCTGTACACCTCGTGCAGCTGCCACACCGGGCACTTGGACGGCGTGCCCGGATCGGTGCGGCGCACGCGGGCCGGATCGGTCGGCATGCCGCGGATCTTCTTGCTCACCGTCTCCGGCGCTTCGCGCATGGTGATGGTGTTGCCGTAGGACTTGGACATCTTCTGGCCGTCCAGGCCGGGCATCTTGGAGGCGGCGGTCAGCTTGGCCTCGCACTCGGGCAGGATGGTCTTGCCCTTGTTCTCCAGCCAGCCGTGCAGCCGCTCGCGGTCGGCCGCGCCCAGATTCTGGCTGGCGGCCAGGATGTCGCGCGCCTTCGCCAGCGCTTCGCCGTCGCCGTTTTGCAGATAGGCGGTGCGCAAGCGATCGAAATCCTTGCCGGCCTTGCCTATCTTCTTGACCGCGGCGCGGGCCAATTCTTCGAAATTGGGCTCGCGGCCGAACATGTGGTTGAAGCGGCGCGCTACTTCGCGGGTCAGCTCGATGTGCGGCACCTGGTCCTCGCCCACCGGCACCAGCCCGGCCTTGTACACCAGAATGTCGGCAGCCTGCAGCAGCGGGTAGCCGAGAAAGCCGTAGGTGGCCAGGTCCTTGTGGCTCAGCTTCTCCATCTGGTCCTTGTAGGTCGGCACCCGCTCCAGCCAGCCCAACGGCGTCACCATCGACAGCGCCAGGTGCAATTCGGCATGCTGCGGCACCTTGGACTGGACGAAAACGGTGGATTTTTCCGGATCGACGCCGGAAGCCAGCCAGTCGATCACCATCTCGTTGATGGACTTGCCGATGATGGACACATCGTCGAAATTGGTGGTCAGCGCGTGCCAGTCGGCCACCATGAAGAAGCATTCATGACTGTGTTGCAACTCCACCCAGTTTCGGATCACGCCGTGGTAATGGCCCAGATGCAGGCTGCCGGTGGGGCGCATGCCGGAAAGAATGCGGTTGGCGGACATATTGTTATGCTCACGATTGCGCGGGAAATAAAAAGCCGCCGGCACCATCCGGCGGCCAGACCCGCTCAGGGTTCTAGAAAAACAATTCCAGCAGATGATACATCAAGACGTACAAGGGCTGCAGAATGACGCCCAGCAAGCCGCTGGCCACCAGGATGAGCAGCAGCCACATGCCCCAGCTTTCGGTCTGCGCGTAGCGCCAGGCCAGGCCCGGCGGCAGCAGACTATAGAGGATGCGGCCGCCGTCCAGCGGCAGTATCGGCAACAGGTTGAGCAGCATCAGCGAGATGTTGATGCTGATGCCGGCCCGGCTCATCAGCAACAAGGGATCGCGGTAGGCGCCATCCATGCCCAAGCCCAGCTTCAGCAGGACAGCCCAGCCCGCCATCATCGCCAGATTGGCCAGCGGCCCGGCGGCCGCCACCCAGCGCATGTGCTGGCGCGGCTTGCGCAGCGCGTTGAAGTTCACCGGCACCGGCTTGGCCCAGCCGAACACGAAGCTGCCCAGCCAGATGGTGAGCAAGGGCAGCAGCACCGTGCCTATCGGGTCGATGTGCTTGAGAGGATTCAGCGTCATCCGTCCCTGCAGAAAGGCGGTGTCGTCGCCGAAACGTCGCGCCGCGTAGGCATGCGCCGCTTCGTGCAAGGTAATGGCCAACAACACCGGCAACGCGAAAATCGTCGCCTGCCGCACCAGCTGATCGAGATCGAACATCTCCGCGCTCCGCTCGCCGTCATGTTTAGAACATGACAGCCCGGCGCGGTTTTGGCAAATCCTACAGCGCCAGGCTCAGGATCAACATATTGAGCAGCTTGAGCAACGGCATCAACAAGCCGCCCAGCACGCCGCTGAACATCAACAGCAGCAGAATCCAGAAACTGTAGGGCTCCACCTTGGAAAACTGCCAGGCCGCACGCGACGGCAGCAGCGACTGCAGGATGACGCCGCCCGGCAGCGGCGGCAGCGGAATCAGCGTGAAGATCATCAGCGCCACGTTGACCTTGATGCCGATCAGCCCCATCCACTGCATCGGCTCGCGGAAATAGTCCGGCGCGTAGCCGGAGGCGGCGATCGCGCCGGCCCAAAGCAGCGCCATGGCCAGATTGGCCAGCGGGGTGACCAGCGCCACCTTGGCCAGCGCGGTGCGCGGCTTGCGCATCGCGTCAGGATTCAGCTGCAGCGATTTGGGCCAGCCGATGATGAAGCCGCCCATCGCGACGCCTATCATCGGCAGCACGATGGAGCCGATGGGATCGATGTGGGCGAAGGGGCTGAAGGTGCGCCGCCCGGTCATGTAGGCGGTGCGGTCGCCCAAGCGGTCGGCCATGTAGGCCTGGGCGCCGGCGGGCATGGTGATGGCGAACAGCACCGGCAGTATCGATACTGCCAGCGTCTGGATCAAAGAGAGTTCCTGCATGATTTCCTAACAGACAAAATATCAATCAAAAACCGAACGGAGCCAGCGCGCCCTTGCCTTCCCGCACCAGATTCACGCCGTCGGTCATGTCCACCACGGTGGTCGGCTCGGTGCCGCACCAGCCGCCGTCGATGACGGCATCCACCTGATGCTCCAGCCGCTCGCGGATCTCATAGGGATCGGACAAGGGCTCCTCGTCGCCGGGCAGCATCAGGGTACAGGACAATATGGGTTCGCCCAGCTCTTCCAACAAGGCCAGCGTCACTTTGTGGTCCGGCACCCGCAGGCCGATGGTGGCGCGTTTGGGATGCAGCGTGCGGCGCGGCACTTCGCGCGTCGCCTGCAGGATGAAGGTATAGCTGCCGGGGGTAGTGCTCTTCAGCAGCCGGTACTGGCTGTTGTCCACCTTGGCGTAGTTGGCCAGCTCGGACAGGTCATGGCACACCAGCGTCATCAGCCGCTGCTTCAGGTCCACCCCTCGGATCTCCAATATCCGCTCCATCGCGTCCTTGTCGCCCAGCATGCAGCCCAGCGCGTAACAGGAATCGGTGGGATAAGCGACCACCCCGCCCTCGCGCAGGATCTTCACCGCCTCGCGGATCAGCCTGGCCTGGGGATTGTCGGGATGGATCATGAAGAATTGCGCCATGTTATTGTCCTTGTTATGTCAGCCTGCCGGCCGCAGGATGCGCGCTTCCAATTCGCGCCAGATCGGCTTGCAGATGGGCGGCAAGTCCTCGGTGTGGCCGACGTCGCGGCCGCCCTCGCCCGGCGCGTGGAAGTCGCTGCCGCTGCTGGCGTACAGTCCGTGCCGGTCGGCATGCAGCGCGAATTTGTGCATGTCGTCCAGGCTGTGGCTGCCGCTGGCCACCTCGATGCCCTGCCCGCCGGCCTCCTTGAAATCCAGGATCAGCCGCTCGATCAGCGTCCGTCCCATGTCGTAGCGGCCGGGGTGGGCGATCGCCGCCATGCCGCCGGCGCCGACGATCCAGCCTACCGCGTCCGCCAGGCTGGCCCACTCGTGCGCGACATAGCCCGGCTTGCCCGGCGTCAGAAACTTGCGGAACACGGTGCGCACATCCTTGACCGCGCCGCTGTCAACCAGATGGCGGGCGAAATGGGTGCGGCTGATCATTTCCGGATTGTCGCACCAGCGCAGCGCGCCTTCGAAGCAGCCGGCGATGCCGGCCGCGGCCAGCGAGTCGCCCATTTGCCTCGCCCGCTCCAGCCGGCCGTCGCGTATCGAACGCAATCCGGCGGCCAGCGCCGGCTCCGCCGGGTCGATGCCCAGGCCGACGATATGCACGGTATGGCGCCCCCAGCTTACCGACACTTCCACGCCGTTGAGGAAGGGAATGCCGTGGCGCGAAGCCGCCTCCGCCGCTTCCGCCAAGCCGGCGGTGCAGTCGTGGTCGGTCAGCGCCAGCAGCGAGGGCGCGCGCGCGGCGGCGCGGTCTATCACCTCGGTCGGCGTCAGCGCGCCGTCCGAGGTGCGGGAATGAAAATGCAGATCGATGTCAGCCATTGTCGCCTCCCGCGGCCAGCCGCTGCGCCCGGCGCGCCTGCCAGTCGGCCAGCCGCGCGCGGTAGGCGCGCAGCTCCTGCTGGTGGATGTCCAGGATGCACGGCTCGCAGCCGCTGCCGCAGCACATGCCGTCGTCCACCTCGAACGGCGGCTCCGGCATGCCGTCGGCGGGTTTTTCCATGTCAGGCCGCCTCGACCGCGATCGAAAAGCCGTCGCCGCTGACCTGCTGGCCGGCGCGGATCTTGCAGGTCTTGCGCAGCTCCACCTGGCCGTCCACCGACACATTGCCCTCGGCGATGAAATGCTTGGCCGCGCCGCCGGAGTGGCAGACGTTGCAAGCCTTGAGCAGGTCGCACAGCGCGATGTACTCGCCGGAGAGTTGGTAAGTTTCCTTCATGTTTTGCACACTCGTTCTGGACAGGCTTGTGAGCGGACTGTGGACAAGGCCGCCAAGCCATTAATCGGTATCGGTTTTTTCCTGCCGCCTGTTTTTTAGGCAGCCGCGTCGGACTATCCACCCCCGTCGCGTACAATATTGTGGAAGCGCTGTGGACAAGCGCGGCAAGCCGCTGTTTCTCCACGCCATTCCAGAGCTGATTATTTTTTAATCAGCCAGCAGCGGCGACAGGGCCGCCATCGCCCGCGCCAGCCGCGCCTCGCGCGCGCCGGACACCTCCAGCGCCGCGATCCCCTGCCGCTCAAGCTCTCGCCGATTGAGTTCCAGCAGCCAGTCTCGCTGCGTGGGATGGCTGCGCAGCGGGTCCGGCTCCCACGGGATGTCCGGGCACGCCAACACCGTCAACGCGTAATCATGCGGCCGGTACAGCGCCTGCAGCGTTGCCGAGGCGCCGCCATGCGCCACCTCGGCCCAGATCTTGCAGGTCAGCACCGTGGTGTCGCACAGCAATATCCCGGCGCCGCCCTCCGCCGCGAGCGCCTCCGCCCGCAACTGGCCGGCGGCGATGGCTTCGATGTCGCCCATGGTGGAAACATAGTCGCGGCCGGCGTAATAGGCTCGAGAATACTCCTCCACCCAAACCGCCGCGCGCCCCTGGCCGCGCAAGCGGCTGGCCCACTCGCGCGCCAGCGTGCTCTTGCCGCTGGATTCCGGCCCCACTATCGCCACCCGGATCGGCCGGCCGGCTTGCTGCTGCGTCATTGTCGATCCTCGGAACAAGCCCGCCATTATACCCCCGCCAGGCCGCGCCTTCCCTGATTTTCAACGATTTCGCCGCCCAAGCCGTCTGGAAGTTGCCGGAGAATGCAAACAATCTATGATTTGACCATAACACCCATGAAAATCACGGCGCGCCATTTCTACGCGCCCTGGCAAGGGAGGCTCCCATGCGAGTCCTTGGCCCCACATCCGCCATGCTCGCCGCCTGCTGCGGCGCGCTGCTGTCCCAACCGGCCTTGGCCATGCCCGCCGGCATGGAGGAAAAAGTCGCCGACGTGATGGTGTGGGTCGTCGTGCTGCTGGTGCCGGCGGCCGCCATCTACCTGTTCTGGAAAGTGCACGTCTTGCCCGAAGTCTTCGCGGAAAAGCACCACCATCCGCAGAAACGCGCCATCCAGGTGCTGTGCCTGCTGTCGCTGGCTTTCGGCGGCCTGCTGTGGCCGCTTGCCTGGCTGTGGGCCTTCACCAAGCCCACATCCTACAAAGCCGCCTACGGCACCGACAAACATGACGACTTCTTTCTCAAGCCGGATGGCGGGCATGCGGACACGCCGCTGGATCTCGCCATCGTCGACGACGAGATCATGCTGCTGAAGGAAAAGCTGGCCGGCCTGTCGCAGAAGCGCGCGCTGATCGCCTCCAAACAGGCCGCCAGCGCCGCGCCCGCCGGGGACCGGGAGCAGGACCATGCTTGAAATCATCCTCGGCGGCTACGCCTTCCTGGTCTGGCTGATTTTCATCAAGCTCAAGTGGCTGCCTTGGAACATCCAAACCCAGGTCGGCGCCGCCACCGGCGCGCTGGCGCTGGCCGCCAGCATCATTTTCACCATCAATGTGGTGACCCCCTCCTCCAACGACGTGCGCGCCATCAACTACGTGTCGGAAATCGTGCCGCGCGTCTCCGGCACGGTCACCCGGGTAGCGGTGGAAGGCAACGCCCCGGTCAAGAAGGGCGAGGTGCTGCTAGAAATCGACGACACGCCCTACCGCTTGCGGGTCAGGGAGCTGAAAGCCAAGCTGGCTGACGCCACCGCCTCCGCCAAAACGCTGTGGCAGGATCTGGACAGCGCCAAGAGCGGCGCCATCGCCGCGCAGGCGCAGCTGGACCTGATGAAGAAGCGCCTGAGCGAGGCCCAGGCGCTGGCCAGGACCGGGGCCGGCAACCAGTACGACGTCGAAAACTTCCGCGCCGAGGTGAAGAAGGCCGAATCCTCGCTCGCCACCGCGCAAAGCAGCCAGGCCAAAGCGCAAATCCGGCTGGAGGCCAAGGTCGGCCCGGACCTGGCCAGCGTGGCCCAGATCAAAGCCCAGCTTGACGCCGCGCAATACGACCTGGACTCCACCATCATCCTCGCGCCGTCCGACGGCTACGCCGTCAATGTCGCGGTGCGCCCGGGAAATTACCTGGTTTCCATGCCGTTCCGCCCCGCCCTGAGCTTTGTCGAGCAGGAGCAGCGCATCCTGGCCTTCTTCGATCAGAACGAGCTGCGCTACGTGCAGCCCGGCGACAAGGCCGAGATCGCGTTCAAAACGCTGCCCGGCAAATTAGTCTACGCCAAAGTGGAGTCCATCGTCTGGGCCAATGGCCAGGGCCAGCTGCTGCAGTCGGGCCAAGTTCCGAACGCGCCGCCTGAAATGGCCCCGCCGCCGCTGGCGCAGAAATACGCCGTCAGGCTGCTGCCGATGCGGCAAGACGGCGGCGGCCCCATCTTCATCCCGATGGGCGCGCGCGGCGGCGGCGCCGTCTACACCGACAAGCTGGCGCCGCTGCACCTGCTGCGCATGGTGATGATCCGCGCCCAATCGCTGCTCAACTACCTTGTGCTGAAGCTGCACTGATGGGAACGCCGATGAGCAAAGCGCGCCTCCTGCCGCCCCTGGCCGCCAGCCTGTGGCTGATCGGTTGCGCGGTGCCGCCGCCGGACACCCGGGCGCTGGCATTGGAAAACGCGCAGCTGCCGGACAGCTGGCGCGCCGGCCAGGCCGCCGGCCAGTTCGACGCCGACCTGCTTGGCTTTCCCATCGATGGCGAACTGCGGTCCCTGATAGCAGAGGCCCTGCGCTACAACGCCGACCTGCGCCAGTCCGCCGCCAGGATGGAGCAGGCGCAAGCCGCGCTGAAGGCCGCCGGCGGCGCCATGCTGCCCACGGTCGCCATCGGCGGCCAGGCCGGCACCTCCACCCTGCCCACTTCCAGCATGGGCACATCCGGCGCGGGCCTGGTCGCGGCCTGGGAGATCGATCTATGGGGCCGCCTGGCCGCGGAGAGAAGCGCCGCCGGCGCCCGCTGGCAGGCATCGGCGCTCGACCTGGCCTACGCCAGGGAGTCCATCGCCGCCGGCGTGGTCCGCGGCTGGATCGCTCTGGGGGAAAGCGCGAGGCAAGTGGAAATATCGCAACGCATGCTGAGCCTGTCGCAGCAACAGCTGACCCTGGTCGAACACGCCCGCAGCGTGGGACGGGACACCGATCAGGACGTCGCCCTGCAGCAAGCCGCCGTGGAGGCGCAACGCCAGCAGCTGCAAGCCGGCCAACAGGCGCAGCAACAAGCGCGGCGGGCGTTGGAGGCGCTATTGGGGCGCTACCCCGCGGCTCAGCTGGCCGCGGCGGGATGGCCTTCGCTGTCCGACACGCTGCCGGCCGGCATCCCCTCGGAGCTGCTGAGCCGCCGCCCTGACCTGCGCGCCGCGCGGCAACGCTTCGAAGCCGCCTTCTACGGCGCGGAGGCCGCCAAGCGAGCTCGCTTGCCATCTCTCAAGCTGAGCGGCGGCGTCGCCTACCTTGCCGACACCGCCGTCCTGCTCAAGTCCGGGATAGACAATCCGGCATGGGCGGCCACCGGCCAGCTGCTGGCCCCCATTTTCACCGGCGGTCAATTGCAGGCGCAGGTGGAAGCCCAGGACGCCAGGCAACGCGAAACGGTGGCGGCTTACAACCGCGCCGCGCTGAACGCGCTGACCGAGGTGGAGAACGGGCTGGCCGGAGAGCGGCTGCTGCGCCTGCGACAGCAGGCGCTGCAAACGCAAACCGACGCGCTGGCGCGATCGGTCGCCCACGCCCGCCGACAAAAACGGATAGGCAAAATCAGCCAATACCAATTGCTGCAGCAAGAGTTGAATCTCGCCGCCGCGCAAGCCGGCTTGCTGCGCCTGCGCGGCCAGAGGCTGGATAATCGGGTCGCGCTGCACCTGGCGCTAGGCGGCCGTTTCCCGACCTGAGCGCTTCGCCGCGACGCTTGCCAACACCTGCCGGGGACAGCCCTGTGAGCCGGCTGTGGACAACGCGCCCAACGCCTTGAATGGCCAAGCCTTTAGCGAAGCTGACCATTTTTTAAGCATCCACGCATTTTTTCCCCACTGTCGGTGCAGAGTCATGTGGGGCGACTGTGGATAGCGCCGCCAAACTCCTGTACGAAAAGGAAAAATCGACGCCGCCTGTTTTTTAGGCGATTTCGCGCCGCCACGCGCGCCAGCCATCCCCCGCCTCGGTATACAAAGCTGTGCGCGAGATGTGGACAAACGCCGCAAGTGGCTGATTTTCCAAGACAGCCCCATCGCTGACTATTTTTTAAGCAAAAACCATCCATCCACGCCCCGCAGCCATCCACCGTCGGAATCGGCATTTTCCCACATCCGCGGTGCAAAGCCGTGTGGAAGCGTTGTGGACAAGCCATGCAAGTCATTGAGCGGCAAGCATGAAAAAAGGCCGCCCGTTTTTTAGGCAGCCCCCTCTGATTCCGGCAAGCGAAACTCACACAGTCATTTCGCCTCTCAGCGGCAGAACCAGCTGCTTGCGCAGCTCATCGCCGGACATGCCTGCCGACAGCAGCGCCTGCAGCTTGGCCAGCGCCGCCTCAGGCGTCAGGTCCGCGCCCGGCAGCGCGCCGGCGCGGGCCAGCGGCTGGCTGGCGGCGTACGCGCCCACCTCCACCGCGCCGCTGGGCGCCTGGGTCAACGTCAGCACCGGCGCGCCCCGCGCCGCCATCGCGGCAATGCCCTGCAGCAGAGCGGGATCGGCCGGCGCGTTGCCGCTGCCGTAGGCGAGCAGAATGGCGCCATCCAAGCCGCCGTCGCGCAAGATCTGCCCCGCCAGCGCGCTGCCGTGGCCCGGCGTCAACATCAAGGCCGCCAGCTTCAGGTCCTCGCTTATCCGCAACGGCCGCCACTCGCCGTCCGGCTGCAGCCAGCGCTCCTTGCGCCAATGCGCGTGGATGGCGAACTCGGCCAGCGGCTCGGCGTTGGGGCTGTTGAAGCCGGCGAAGCGTTCGACGTCCATCTTACGGGCGCGGCTGCCGCGCAGCAGCAGGCGGTCGAAAGCGACGGCCACTTCATTGAGGTCGGGCTGGCAGGCCGCCTCCAGCGCGTCGGCCAGATTGCTCCAGCCGTCGGAGCGCGGATGCACCAGCGGCAGCTGGGCGCCGGTCAGCACCACCGGCTTGGCCAGTCCGCGCAGCGCGAACGCCAGCACGCCGGCGGTGTAGGCCATGGTGTCGGTGCCGTGGATGACGACGAAACCGTCGTAGTCTTGATAGCGGGAAACCAGCGCGTCCAGGATCTGGTTCCACTGACGCGGCGTCAGCGCGGAAGAGTCGATCAGTTGTTCGAATTCGACGATGTCGAACTCTAGGCCCGGGCGGGCGAAACGCTGCAGCAGGCGCGGCAGCAGGCCCGGCACGGGAGCCAGGCCTTCGGGGGTGTGGTCCATGCCTATGGTACCACCGGTGTAGAGCACCAGGATTCGGCTCATTGCATACTCCATCGCACTTGGTCTGCGAACGATGGTAGCGCAAGCCTCATCCGGCGTCACACGCCGGCGGGGCAGGCGGGGTCCGCGCAAGACGTCTGACACCGCCGCGCCTCATCGATGTGCAGGACGATGTCGCTCTGCAGCGAACACAGGTGGACCGCCCTCGCGGCGGACGGCATCCTGCCGGGCCTCGCTCAGCAGCAGCCTCTTGGCGGAAGCGACCCGCCCGCCGCCAGCCGCGGCGTCAACCGGACGACACCGGCAATCTCCGCTTTTCACCATTCATCTCCTTGATATCCAGGCCAAAACGGCGCAGCCGTCGCTCCTCTGCGATCAGGCTCCCTCCAAATCCGATTGCCGCTTGTCCTCCTCTTCCCGCGCCGACTCCAGTTGGGCAAGCGCTGGTAACGAATGCCTGTCACAGAAACGGCGATTTTGCGCGGCGATGCCGACCGAAAAGAAATCCATGAGGGGAGGGGAATGAAGCGCGCTGATTCTGGATGTATACAGTCGGCAAAAAAGTAACAGACAGATTCGCTGTTTGTCATTTTTATAGAGTTTAGATTCGAAAATTGACATGAGTTAAACAAATGGAAGTTTCATAATGCTAAAACGAACTTTATTTGCAAATGGCATGCCAATTTGCATTTTGTTTTGAAAAGTAAATGATCGTTCCGTGAAAAATCCACGCCGCGATCGCGATCCAGAGCCAAGGCAGGGCTCCGGCTTCGCTGCAAAAAAACTGCCCGTCAGTCAAAACAAGCAAGGTGCACCATGTCCTTACATCGCAGTCACGACATCCAGACATTGCAGGGGCCGACCCTGACCATACACATCAACGACCAACCGGTTGCCGCCGCCAGCGGCGAAACCGTGCTCAGCGTGCTCAGCGCCGTCGGCCTGCGCCAGGTGAGCCGCAATGACAGCAAGCAGGTCGCCGGCTCCTATTGCGGCATGGGCGTATGCCACTGCTGCCTGGTCAAGATAGACGGCCGCCACAAACGCCGCGCCTGCCAGACCGTGGTCCGCCCCGGCATGAAGGTGGAAACCGCCAGCAACCGCATCGACTCGGAGGGCCTGCGATGAACGCCAAGCCCGTGATCGTAGGCGGCGGCCCAGCCGGCATGTCGGCCGCCATGGAGCTCGCCCGCCACGGCGTGGAATGCGTGCTGCTGGACGAAGCCTCCCGCGTCGGCGGCGTGGTATACCGCGGTCCGCTGCGCGAAGGCGTGGTGCTCGACTACCTGGGCGAACGCTACCGCGACAATATGCAGGCGCTGCATCGCGAATTCGAGCAGCACCGCGCCCGCGTCGACATCCGTCTGAACACTCGCATCGTAGGAGGCAGCGACAACGAGTTGTTCGCGCTGTCGCAGGATGACCAGGTCGCGCCCATCCCCTACTCCCAGCTGTTGCTGGCGGCCGGCTGCCATGAGCGCAGCGTGCCCTTTCCGGGCTGGACCACGCCAGGCGTGATCATGCTGGGCGGCCTGCAACTGCAGATCAAGAGCGGCGTGGTCAAGCCGCTGGGCCGCACCGTGCTGGTGGGAACCGGGCCGCTGTTGCCGCTGGTCGCTTGCCAGCTGCACCGCGCCGGCGCCGAGGTGGCGGGCGTCTACGAGGCCAGCGCTTTCGGCCGTCTGGCCAAGGAGGCCATCGCCCTGCTCAACCAGCCGCAGCTGTTCCTGGATGGCCTGAGCATGGTCGCCTACCTGAAGCGCCACGGCATTCCCTTGCACTACGGCTGGGGCGTGGTCGAGGCGCACGGCGAGGCGGAATTGAGCGAGGTGACCGTGGCGCCTTACGACGCCGACTGGAACGCCGACCTGACGCGGACCCGCCGCTTCCCGGCGCAGACGCTGGCCGTCGGCTACGGCTTCATCCCCCGCACCCAGCTGACCCAACAGATGGGCCTGGAGCACCATTACGCCGACGACGGCTTCCTGAAGCCGGCCAGCGACGACTGGCAGCGCAGCAGCCGCGACAACATCCACTTGGCCGGCGACATCGGCGGCCTGCGCGGCGGGGAAGCGGCAATGATCAGCGGCCGCATCGCCGCGCTGTCCATGCTGCTGCAACTGGGCAAGCTGGACGAACGGCAAGCCTTGAGCCAGCGCCAGCGCCTGCTGGACGAGTTGGCCTCCATCCTGCGCTTCCGCAAGGGCATCGACAGTTTCACCCGCCGCGGCCGCGGCCAACTGGCGCTGCCGGCGCGCGACACCGTGATCTGCCGCTGCGAGCACGCCACGCGCCAGGACATCGACACCGCGCTGGAACAGGGCGTCAACGACCTGATCAGCCTGAAAATGCGCACCCGCGTCAGCATGGGCGACTGCCAGGGCAAGATGTGCGTCGGCTATTGCAGCGACCGCCTGCGCGAGCATACCGGCAAGCGCGACGTGGGCTGGATACGCCCGCGTTTCCCGCTGGACCCGCTGCCGTTCTCGGCCTTCTCCGCCATCGACGCCCAACAGACTGAAGAAGAGATTTGACATGAGCAAGCAATACGACATCGTGATCGCCGGCGGCGGCGTGATCGGCGCCTCCTGCGCCTACCAGTTGTCCAAGCGCCGCGATCTGAAGATCGCGCTGATAGACAGCAAGCGCCCCGGCAACGCGTCTCGGGCGTCGGCCGGCGGCCTGTGGGCGATAGGCGAATCGGTGGGCCTGGGCTGCGGCGTGATCTTCTTCCGCATGACCTCGGCCAAGCGCAAGCGCGAAGCCGCCGGCGCCGCCGTCGCGGTGGACGCCAGCACGCCGCACATCCTGCCGCAGTGCTTCTTCGATTTCGCGCTGGCCTCCAACGCCTTGTACCCGACGCTGCACCAGGAGCTGATGGAAAACCACGGCATGGATTTCAAGTTCGAGGAAACCGGACTCAAGTACATCATTTACGACGAGGAAGACCAGCTGTACGCCGAGCACATCGCCGCGCAGATCCCCCATCTGTCCAGCCAAGTGCGCTGGCAGGACCGCGCGCAGCTGCGCGAGAGCGAACCCTTCGTCAGCAGCGAGGCTCAGGGCGCGCTGGAATTCCTGTGCGACCACCAGGTCAGCCCCTTCCGCCTGACCGACGCCTACACCGAGGCGGCGCGGCAGAACGGAGTGGACGTATTCTTCAACGTCAACGTCACCGGCGTCACCCGCCAGGGCAGCCGCGTCACCGGCGTGCGCACCGCCGAGGCCGGCGATTTCTCCTGCCATACGCTGATCAACGCCGGCGGCTCCTGGGCGGCCGAACTGTGCCGCTGGGCCACCGACCGCACCATCCCGGTCAAGCCGGTCAAGGGGCAGATCGTGCTATCGGAGAAAATGCCCAAGCTCTTGCGCGGCTGCATCACCACCAGCGACTGCTACATCGCGCAGAAGGACAACGGCGAAATCCTGATCGGCAGCACCACCGAGGACAAGGGCTACGACACCACCATCACCTATCCGGAAATCAATGGCTTGGTGCAGGGCGCGGTGCGCTGCCTGCCGGAGCTGGCCAACATCAACATCAAGCGTTGCTGGGCCGGCCTGCGTCCCGGCACGCCGGACGAACTGCCGATACTGGGGCCGGAGGACGGCATAGAAGGCTACCTGAACGCTTGCGGCCATTTCCGCACCGGCATCCTCACCTCGGCCATCACCGGCGTGATGCTGAACGGCCTGGTGCGCGGCGAGCCGCTGCCGCTGGACGTCACCCCCTTCCTGGCCAGCCGCTTCTCCAACCGCACTGAAAAGGCGCTGGATTTCGCGCTGCACGCCTGAGCCAACCGAGTTCCTCTCATTGCCGCCAAGCCCCACGGGCTGGCGGCTTTTTTTTTGGACGCCCTAGCCGCATCCGCCAATGAAACCGTCTTGTCATATTAATGACGTTGTTTTGTCATCAATCCCTCATACCATCGCATCAGTTTTTCAATCAATAGGCCACAGGCCGAAATGGGGAGCAATGATGAAGCAAAAATTGGGATGCATCGCCGTCGCCGGCGCCTTGGGACTGATCGCCAACGCCGCTTTCGCCGCCAATCTGGACGCGCTGATCCAAGCCGCCAAGAAAGAAGGCGAACTGAACACCATCGCCCTGCCGCATGACTGGTGCGGCTACGGCAACGTGATCGCCGGCTTCAAGGCCAAGTACGGCATCAAGGTGAACGAGCTGAACCCGGACGCCGGCTCCGCCGACGAGCTGGAAGCCATCAAGGCCAACAAGAACAACAAGGGGCCGCAGGCGCCGGACGTGATCGACGTCGGCCTGTCCTTCGGCCCGCAAGCCAAGGCCCAGGGCCTGCTGCAGCCGTACAAGGTGTCCGCCTGGAAAAGCATTCCCGACAACGTCAAGGACAAGGACGGCTACTGGTACGGCGACTACTACGGCGTGCTGACCTTCCAGGTCAACCGCGACCTGATCAGCAAGGCGCCGGCCGACTGGTCCGACCTCTTGAAGCCGGAATACAAGAACGCGGTGGCCCTGGCCGGCGACCCGCGCGCCGCCAACCAGGCCATCCAGGGCGTATTCGCCGCCGGCCTGTCCCACGCCAAGGGCGATGTGGGCAAGGCCGCCGACGCCGGCCTGAAATTCTTCTCGCAACTGAACAAGAACGGCAACTTCGTGCCGGTGATCGGCAAGGCCGCCTCGCTGGCCCAAGGCACCACCCCCATCATTGTGCGCTGGGACTACAACGCGCTGGCCGACCGCGACACCCTGAAGGGCAACCCCAAGGTCGACGTGATCGTGCCGAAGTCCGGCGTGGTGGCCGGCGTCTACGCCCAGGCCATCAGCGCCTACGCGCCGCACCCGAACGCCGCCAAGCTGTGGATGGAATACCTGTTCTCCGACGAAGGCCAGGTGGCCTGGCTGAAGGGCTACTGCCACCCGATCCGCTTCAATGACCTGACCACCAAGAAGAAGATTCCGGCCGAGCTGCTGAACAAGCTGCCGGATGCCGCCGCCTACAAGAAGGCGGTATTTCCGAGCATTGAGCAACAGGAAAGCTACAAGGCCGGCATCACCAAGCAGTGGGACAGCGTGGTCGGCAGCAATGTGAAGTAACACACTGCGCCTAGCCTCATCTCCGGGCCGCCGCTGGCGGCCCGTTCACCTAGAGAAATACCGATGTCCGCATCCTCAGAATCCATGCCGACGCCCTCTTCCCGCACAGCCAGCCCCCCAAGCGCCGCCCGCGCCTCGCTGCTGTCATGGGTGGGCGTCGCGCCCTTCCTGCTGTTCGCGCTACTGTTCCTGATCCTGCCTACCGCCTTTCTGATGGCCGGGGCCTTCCAGGACGCGCAAGGCCATTTCACGCTGGCCAATATCATCCGCCTGTTCGACGACAATATCCTCAGCGCCTACAAGGTCAGCCTGCAGATCAGCGCCGCCTCCGCCGCGCTGGGCACCGCGCTGGGCCTGCTGCTGGCGCTGGCGGCCATCCGCGGCGGCTTGCCGGCCTGGATACGGCCGACCCTGACCACCTTCTCCGGCGTCGCGTCCAACTTCGCCGGCATTCCGCTGGCCTTCGCCTTCCTGGCCACGCTCGGCCGCATGGGCCTGGTGACCATGCTGCTGCGCAAGTATCTGGATGTCGACCTGTACGCCGGCGGCTTTTCCATCCTCAGCTTCGCCGGCCTGACCCTGACCTATCTGTACTTCCAGATTCCATTGATGGTGCTGATCATCGCACCGGCCGTGGAAGGCCTGAAGGACGAATGGCGCGAAGCCTGCGAGAGCCTGGGCGGCTCCGGCTTCGCCTACTGGCGCCACATCGCGCTGCCGGTATTGTGGCCCAGCCTGGCCGGCGCGGCTCTCTTGCTGTTCGCCAACGCCTTCGGCGCCGTGGCCACCGCTTACGCGCTGACCGGCAGCTCGCTCAATATCGTGACCATCCTGTTGTACGCGCAAATCCACGGCGACGTGCTGCATGACCAGAACCTGGGCTACGCGCTGGCGCTGGGCATGGTGCTGATCACCGGCAGCGCCAACGCCGGTTATATCTGGCTGCGCAAGCGCAGCCACCAGGAGGCCGCATGAAAACCAAAGCCACATCGCGCCTGGGCGCCTGGCTCGCCATCCTGCTGGGCAGCGGCTACTTCCTGCTGCCGCTGATCGCCACCTTCGAGTTCAGCCTGAAAATGAAGCGCGAAGGCTACAGCCTCGAGGCCTACAGGGTGGTGCTGTCCGACCCCGGCTTCCAGGCGAGCTTCGGCTACTCCGCGCTGCTGGCGCTGCTGACCATCGCCGTCGGCATCGTGCTGGTCGTCCCCACCGCCTTCTGGGTGCAGCTGAAGCTGCCCAGGCTGCGTCCGCTGATCGAGTTCATCACCCTGCTGCCGCTGGTGATCCCGGCCATCGTGCTGGTATTCGGCTACCTGCGCCTGTACGGCAGCGCGGGCTGGCTGCCCTTCACCGGCAGCGAGCGCGGCACGGATCTGCTGCTGGTGTTCGGCTACGTGACGCTGGCCCTGCCCTATCTGTACCGCTCGGTGGACACCGGCCTGTCGGCGATAGACGTGCGCTCGCTGACCGAGGCGGCGCAAAGCCTGGGCAGCGGCTGGTTCGACATCCTGCGCCTGGTGATCTTCCCGAATCTGAAAACCGCCATCCTGTCCGGCGCCTTCCTGACCTTCGCCATCGTCATCGGCGAGTTCACGCTGGCCAGCCTGCTGGCCCGCCCGGCCTTCGGACCTTATTTGCAGCTGATCGGCGCCAACCGCGCCTATGAGCCGGCCGCGCTCGCCGTCATCGCCTTCCTGGTCACCTGGGCCGCGATGGGGCTGATGCAAGTAGTCAGCCGCAACCGCGCCGCCTTCGGCGCCGACGAACATTGAAACGGAATTCAACATGGCATTTCTGCAACTCGACCATCTGAACAAGCGCTTCGGCCAGCAGGCCGTGGTCCATGATTTCAATATGCAGGTGGAGGCTGGCGAGTTCGTCACCTTCCTCGGCCCGTCCGGCTGCGGCAAGACCACCGTGCTGCGCATGATCGCCGGCTTCGAAACGCCCAGCGGCGGCGCCATCCGCCTGGCCGGCGACGACATCACCCACCAGTCGCCGCAAAAACGCGGCATCGGCATGGTGTTCCAGAGCTACGCGCTGTTCCCGAACATGAACGTGGCCGACAATATCGCCTTCGGCCTGAAAATGCAGAAGCGCGGTGGCGACGAAATCCGCCGCAAGGTCGGGGAAGTGATCGCCCTGGTGGAGCTGAACGGCCGCGAGAAACACTTCCCGCACCAGTTGTCCGGCGGCCAGCGCCAACGCGTGGCCCTGGCCCGGGCGCTGGTGGTGGAGCCGCGTCTCTTGCTGCTGGACGAGCCCCTGTCCGCGCTGGACGCGCGCATCCGCAAAAACCTGCGCGAGCAGATCCGCGACATCCAGCGCCGCCTGGGCCTGACCACGGTCTTCGTCACCCACGACCAGGAAGAGGCGTTGACTCTGTCCGACCGCATCTTCGTGATGAACCAGGGCAAGGTGGAACAGGAAGGCGCGGCCGAAACCATCTACACCCAACCGGCCACCAAGTTCGTCGCCCGTTTCATGGGCAACTACAACCTGCTGACCGCGCAGCAGAGCCGCGCCCTGCTGGGTCTGGAAATCAACGGCCACCTGGCTATCCGGCCTGAGTCGGTGCAACTGCTGGGCCACGACGACGCATCGGAAGACGCGCTGCCGGCGGTGATCCGCCAGCACCAGCTGCTGGGCAACATCATCCGCTATCAGGTGGAGGCGCAAGGCGCGACGCTGCAAGTGGACCGGCTCAACCGCCATGCGGCCGACCTGTTGCCGGCCGGCGCGCCGGTGCGGCTGCGCTTCGACCGCGACACTCTGCGCGAGGTGCGCTGAACGTCAGTCCGCGCGCGGGCGCTCCCCTTGCTGGAAGTAGTGCATTTGCTGGCGCAGGCTGTCGGCGCGCATCGCCACCTCCTGCGCCGCCGCCGACAGCTGCTCGCTGGCGGCGGCGTTGTCCTGCGACAACTGGTTCAGCCGCTGCATCGCCTGGTTGATGTTGCCCACCCGCTGCGCCTGCACCGTCGCCTCGCTGGAAATGCCCTTCACCAGTTCCAGCGTCTTGCGGCTGGAATCGACGATGTCGCTCAATTGCTGGCCGGCGCTCTCCGCCAGCTCCACGCTGCTGATCGCCACCTTGCCGATTTCCTTGGCCGCGCTCTGGCTGCGCATCGCCAGCTTGCGCACCTCGTCCGCCACCACCGCGAACCCTCGCCCATGTTCTCCGGCACGCGCCGCCTCTATCGCCGCGTTCAGGGCCAGCAAATTGGTCTGGTAGGCGATGTCGTCGATGATGTCGGTGCGCTTGGCGATCTGGTGCATCGCCGCGATCGTCTGCTGCACCACCCGATTGCCCTCCGCCGCCTGCCCGCTGGCGGTGTCGGCCATGCAGCCTGCGTCGTTGGCGTCGCCGGCCATATGAAACATGCGGCTGGCGATATCGTCTATCGCGCTGCTGCTTTCCTCCACATCGGACGATGTGCGCGCCGCGCCCTGCGACAGCCCCTGGGACGCGGAATTGAGCTCGGTGGAGGCGTTGGCCACTGCGTCGGCATCCTCCTTCACCTGCAAGATCACGCCGGTCAGCCGCTCCCCCATCTGTCGGATGTGGGCGGCCAGGCTGTGGCTGTCGCCGCGCCGAAGCGGCAAAAAGAAATCCAGCCGGCCGGCAGACAACTCGCGCATGCCTTTCGCCACCTCGTCCGGCTCCGCCCCCAGCGTATGGATGATGTTGCGCCCGATCAGCGCCGCCAGCCCGATGGGCAACATCAGCAGCAGCAAGCCCAGCAAGACCAGATACCCCTGCATGCGGGCGCGGCTGGCCTGCGCGTCCAGCTGCTGGCGGATTTGCGACAACAGCTGGCGCTGCAGTTGGTACAACTCGGTCATCCTCAGACTGGCGGTGCGGAACCAGTCGTCCGGCTTCTCGCTCTGCATCGCGCCGGCGCCGCGCGCCAGCACCGCGTCCCGCGCCGACTCGAACTGCCGGCTTCGGTCCATCGCGGCCTTCAGCAACGCCTCGTCTCCGCCGTACTGGCGATACTGGGAACGGCACAGTTCCTCCTGCGACACCACGCCGCTGACCAGCCGGAAGTTGGTGATGCTGAAACTGCCTACGGTCAGCACCCCGGTCACCAACCCGCGGGTGCGCCCGGTGAACTCCTTCTGGCAATTCACCGCAGACCATTGCAGCAGCAAGGCCTGCACCTCGGGCGTTTGCGCGTTGAACAGCGTGATGATGCCCGACAGCTGCTCGATCATGTCCGCATAGCGGTTGAAGGCTGGCGCTGGAGAAATATGGCGGACATCGACATCCCGGCGCAGCTGCGCCAGCTGATCCTGCGTCGGCACGCTGTGCGCCAGATACCCTTCCAGCCTGTCCGACATGTCCGCGCCCGACTGGCCGCGCATCTTGCGCAAGACCTCGTCCGCCGTCGCGCGCGCTTGCGTCAGTTCTGCCGGCAAGGCCTGATGCCGGTTCAGGTAGCCGTAACTGAGCCCGCGCTCCGCCTGCAACTGCTGGATCAAGTCCCCCACCATCTCGATATTGGCGCTCAACACCTGGTCGCGGCCCAGTGTCTGCAACAGCCGCCACTGATGCCACGCATAGCCTATCGCCACGCAGAACAGGGCCAACACCAACGGCGCGATCAGCAAGACCAACTTGTGGGCAACCTTGAAGCGCACTCGCATATTTCCCATCCATCCCGCGCCTGAACACTTCCCACTATAGAAAAGCCCGGACGCTAAGCATAAATACCGAGTTGACCGATTCACGCCAACCGCTTCAGATCCTCCGGGATATCGATGTCCAGCAACACGCCCGGATCGTCCAGTTCCAGCCTCAGCGCGCCGCTCCAGTCCAGGATGTCGCGCGCGCCGGCGTCTCCGCCCAGATCGAGCAAGGCAGGCAAAGATGAGGCAGGCAGGCCGCGCGGATGACCTCCCTGGCCTTGATAGCACGGCAGCACCAAGCGGCCGTGCGCCAACGCGGCCGCCACCTGGCTGACCGTATGAGGCAGCAGCGCGGGCATGTCGGCCAGCCCCAGCACCAGGCCCTGGCAATCGGGCAGTCCGAGCGCCCAGGCCGCGGCGCAAGCCAGTGAGTGGCCGATGCCGGCGCGACTGAGCTCGCAGGCGAGCGGATGCAGCCCCAGTCGCCGGCACAGCGCCAGGCCGTAGGCGTCGTCCGCAGGCAGCACCAGCGCCAACGGCTCCAGCCGGCCGATGTAGGCGGCGACGCTGGCCTCCAGCAGCGGACGCCCGTCCGGCAGGCGCGCCTGCCGCTTGTCCGAGCCGAAGCGGCGAGCCTGTCCCGCCGCCAGCAGGGCGCCGGCCATCATGCCCGGCAGCTCCTTTCCCCCTCATGAACCCCCTCCCGATGGCAAGCGCTGCGGCAGGCAATCAGATCCGCGGCGATGGAGACCGCGATTTCGGCCGGGGTGCGCGAGCCTATCGCCAGCCCCACCGGCCCGTGCAGCCTGTCCAGCTCGGCGGGCGTCAGGCCGAAGTGCTCGGCCAGCCTCGCCTTTCGTTTCATGGTGGTGGTGGCCGAGCCCAGCGCGCCGACATAATGGCAAGGCAGCCTGAGCGCCTCCATCAGCGCCAGGTCGTCCAGCTTGGGATCATGGGTCACCGCCACCACCGCGGTGCGGCCGTCGCAGCCGAAAGCCAGCACCAGGTCGTCCGGCATCTCGGCCGACAGCGCGACGCCGTCCAGCGCCCACTCCGCCGCGTACTCTTCGCGCGGCTCGCACACCGTCACCGCGTAATCCAGCGTCAGCGCGATTTGCGCCAGGTAATGGCCCAGCTCGGCGCCGCCGATGATCAACAGCCGCCAGCGCGGGCCGTGCAGCGCGGCAAAACCCGCCTCGTCCTCGGCGAAGGCACCCGCCGGCCCGTCATTCAGAAGATAGGCCGCGCCGTCCCGGTAGTCGACCCGCCGCCACAGGCAACGGCGCTGCCGCACCGCGGCCAGCAGCGCCTCCAGCTGCGCCGGGTCCGGCATCGTTTCCACCGCCACCCGCAGACTGTTGCCGCAGGGCAGCCGATAGCGCTGCCGCTCCTCCACGCTGACGCCGAAGCTGCGCACCCAGGCGGTGGGTTCCGGACCGAACACGCCGCCCTCGGCTATTTCCCGCCTCAGGTCATCCTCCACGCAGCCGCCGGACACCGAGCCGCAGACCGCGCCATCGCCGCGAATCGCCGCCAGCGCGCCGGGCGGCCGGGGGCTGGCGCCATGGGTGCCCAACACCGTCAGCAGCGCGACGCGATGGCCCGCGCGCAGCCAGACCAGCGCCTGCGCCAGCACCGTCTCGTCATTGCCTCGCATCGCCGAGCTCATTTCGGGCAATAGGCGCCGGCGTCCGCCCAGCGCCTCACCGCGTCGTGGAAATCGCGCTGCGACAGCGGCGGCGTCTCGCGCTTGCCGCCAGGATGCCAGGCCCATTGCACCAGGGGATCTGTCGTCATGTGGGCCACCAGTTCCGGCACGCCGCGATTGCCGTTCTGGCTCCTGTCCAGCAGCTTGCGGCACATCTGGCCCGCGCTCAGTCCCTCCCAGCCCATGCTCAAGGGCGCCAGGTGCCAATTGGGCGCGCCCGGCACCGCGCCGTCGGCGGAGTTGGCCGCCTGGTGGCAAGCCAGGCACATCAGCGACGGATGCCCCATGCCGGCCGGACCTCGCTTGATCATCTGCGCGTGCGGATGACGGTCGTCTCCCTGGCGCGGAAAATCGGTGACGGTATGGCAATTCAGGCAGCGCGGCGACTGCAGCACCCTGGCCGCTTCGCCGAAGGCCTGGCGCGAAGCCGCCGGGTCATTGGCCGCGCGCGCCGCCGGCAAGGCGGCGGCCAGCGTCCAGCACACTGCAAGCAAGGCTTTCATCCCGGCCCCCTCTCACACAACCTGATAGCCATGGCGGCTGAGCGGCAACGCCCGCAAGCGCGTACCGGTTGCCGCGTGAAGCGCGTTGGCCAGCGCGGGCGCCGCCGGCGGCACCGCCGGCTCGCCGGTGCCGCCGGGCGCTTCCTCGCTGGCGATGATGGAAACATCCACCTTGGGCGCCTGGAACATCCGGACGATGGGATAACCGTCGAAATTCTTCTGCTCCACCTCGCCGTCCTTGAAGGTGATCTCGCCGAACAGCGCCGCCGACAGCCCGAACATCACGGACCCTTCCATTTGCGCCGCGACCTGATCGGGATTGACCACCACCCCGCAATCCACCGCGCACCAGACATGGACCACCTTCAGCTCCTTGCCCTTGACCGCCACCTCCATCACCTGAGCGACATGGGAGCCGAAGGAGCTGTGCACCGCCGCGCCCAAGCCATGCCCCTTGGGCAGCTTGCGGCCCCAGCCGGCCATCTTGGCCGCCTCGCGCAGCACGCCCTGCTCGCGCGGAGCCTTGCCCAGCAGCGCCAGCCGGTAGGCGACCGGGTCCTGTCGGGCCAGCCGCGCCAGCTCGTCGATGAAACACTCTTTGCTGAACGCGCTGTGAGAATGGCCAACCGAACGCCACCACAATACCGGCAACGGCGTCTGCGAGGTGTGCAGGTCCAGCGCCACCGCCGGCAGCGCATAGGGCATGTCGTCCGTGCCCTCCACCGAGACCGCGTCGATGCCGTTCTTGACCATCATCGGCGCGAACGGCGTGCCTGAGATGATGGATTGGCCCACTCCGGTCTGCAGCCACGCCACGGGCTTGCCGTCCTTGCCGATGCCGCCGCGCACCCGGTCCAGCCACATCGGCCGGTAGTAGGCGCCGGCCAGGTCGTCGTCGCGGGTCCACACCAGCTTGATCGGCGCGCCCTGGCCATGGCGCTTGGCCACCTCCATCGCTTCCTTCAGCCAGTCGGCGCCCGCCGGCACCGCGCGCCGGCCGAAGCCGCCGCCCAGCAACGTGGTATGCAGCGAGACCTGCTCCGGCTTCAGCCCCGCCATCGCGGCAGCCATGCCGGCGTCTATGGTCTGCGACTGGGTGCCGCTCCAGATTTCGCAGCCGCCCGGCTTCAGCCACACCACGCAGTTGAGCGGCTCCATCGGCGAATGCGACAGGTAAGGCAGCTCATACCAGGCTTCCAGCCGCTTCGCCGCGCCGGCCAGCGCCGCTTCCGCGTCGCCGGACTGTTTGTAGGACTGGCCCGGCTTGGCCCCCAGCGCGCGGTAGTCGTCTCGCAGCCGGGACGAATCCAGCCCGGCGTTGGCGCCGCGGTCCCATTCCACCTCCAGCAAGTCTCGCGCCTTCTTGGCCGGCCAGAAGCCGTCGGCCACCACGGCGACGCCGTTGCTGATCGCGAACACGTCCTTGACCCCCGGCACCGCCTTGGCCGCGTCGGCCTTGAAGCTCTTGGGCTTGCCGCCGTAGCTGGGACAGCGCGCGACCAGCGCGGTCAGCATGCCGGGCAGGCGCACGTCGATGGAAAACTGCGCGCTGCCATCCAGTTTCTCGTCGCCGTCCACCCGATGCACGCGGGTGCCCAGAAGCTGCCAGCGGTGGCGCGGCTTCAGTTCCACCGAGTCCGGCACCGGCAACCTGGACGCGGCCTCGGTCAACTCCCCGTAGCTCAGGCTGACGCCGTTGGCGTTGTTGACCACCCGGCTGTTCTCCGCCCGGCACTGGCCAGCCGGCACCTTCCAACGCTTGGCGGCGGCGGCGATCAGCATGTCGCGCGCCGCCGCGCCTATCTTGCGGTACTGCGCGTAGCTGGACAGCGTGCTGGTGCTGCCGCCGGTGATCTGCAGATGAAACACGGTGTGGCCGTAGATGGCGGCCACCGGGGCCGACACCACCTTCACCCGGCTCCAGTCGCACTCCAGCTCCTCGGCGATCAGCATCGCCAGCGAGGTGTAGATGCCCTGTCCCATCTCGGACTTGTTGCTGACGATGGTGACGCCGCCATCGCGTTCGATGCGGACAAAGGCGTTGGGCGCGGGAATGGCGGGCTTGGCTTCGGCGGCGCTGGCGAACTTGCCGCCATCCGGCAGCACGAAGCTCAGGCACAGCGCGCCGCCCGCCACGCCGCCCGCCTTGATGAAGTCTCGGCGGGACATACCGTTTGCGGTCATCGCGGTTCTCCTTACAACAGCTTGGCGGCGGCGTGGATGGCCGCGCGGATGCGGGGGTAGGTGCCGCAGCGGCACAGGTTGCCGCTCATCGCCAGGTCGATGTCCTGATCGCTGGGATGGGGGTTGGCGCTGAGCAGGGCGGTGGCGGCCAGCAGTTGGCCGCTCTGGCAGTAACCGCACTGCACCACATCCAGTTCGTGCCAGGCTTGCTTGACCGCCAGGGCCACCTTGTCGGCGTTGCCTTCCACCGTGGTGATGCTGTCGTCCGGTGCCAGCGTGGAGATCGGCGTCACGCAGGAACGGACGGGCAGGCCGTTCTTCAGCACCGTACAGGCGCCGCACAGCGCCGCGCCGCAGCCGAACTTGGTTCCGGTCAGCCCCAGTTCGTCGCGCAATGCCCACAACAGGGGAGTGTCAGGGGAGGAGCCTAGCTCCACCGCCTTGCCGTTGATGGAAACCTTCATGCCTTGCCTCCCGCGCCGAGAAACGGAAGACGACGGCCAGGAAATGGCCGCCGTCCGGATGCGTGGCGGCGTCAGCGCGCCGCTGCAATCACTATAGGCGCATTTGTCCGCCGCACAAGGCGGCAGGCGGCGGTCCGGCCGGGTCAGCCGCCGCGCGCCAGGCAGCGCTGGTAGCGTCCGTCCACCCGGCGGGCGAACCACTCGGTGGTGAGCTGGCGGGTGAACTTGGGGCTGACCAGCACGATCTGCGGAATGATCTCGCGCGGAGCCTTGGGGCCGGCCAGCGCGAACACCTTCTGGTACAGCGGACTCTGGCCGAAGCCGGACAGCTTCTCCAACCGCAGGTCGCGCATCATGTCGGCGTCGCTGATGCCCAGCCGGCCGGCGATGGACTGCAGCGCGCGCTGGGTCTCGCTGGTTTCGCCGGACAGCACGCGGTTCATCTTGTCGCTGTAGAGCATGATGTCGCCGTCCAGCGCCAGCTTGCGGCCGGATAGGCGCGCCACCGCCTGCTGGAAGGCGGCGTTGCGGCTGGCGTAGCGGCCGGCGTTGTAGTCGGCGAAGCGGTACACCATCTCGGGGTACGGCGCCGGGTACTGCAGCAGGATGGCGGTGCCGAAGTAGACGCTGCCGCGGCGGCCGAACACCTCGTCGCGCAGGCTGGAATAGCTGTACGGATACGGCCAGGCTCGGACATGGGTCTCGGCGAAAGCCACGCTGACCTGCATCGGCCCGCCATCGCGGATCGGATTTTTATGCTCGAAGATGGTTTGGCCGAACGGCAGCTCGCGCACCATGTCCTCGTACAGCGCGTTCATCTCGCGCTTGGTGCGCAAAGCGTCCACCCGCTGCTTGAAGGTGCGGCCGTCCGGCGACTTCTTGCTCATCGCCGCATCGACGACGAACTGCGGAATCAGGTATTTCTGCCGGCGCTGCTCGATTTCGCCCCAGACGATCCTGGACAGCCCGGGCACCACCGGGTCCGGACTGAAGCCGGACTCCTGCTCCGCCACCGCCAGCACCGCGCAGAAATACTGCGGCGAGTACGGAATCTTCAGATGGCTGAACGCGCCCATCACGTCGCTGCTCCAGCCCTTGCGGTCCGGGATGCCGGGCGGCAGCAGCCGGTCCAGCAAGGCGCGCCCCTGGCTTTCGGAGATCGCCGCCGGCGGCTGGACCGGCTTGGCAACCGGACGGGACGCCGCCGACGCGGGCGCTGACGCCGGCTGAGATGGCATCGTCGTTGCCGCCACGGGGGCGGGGGCTATCGACTCGGGGGCCGCGACGGGGGCGGATGCCTGTCGCGGCGGCGTCGCGCAGGCCGCCAGCAGCAAGCAGCCTGCCAGCAGGGGGAAACGAGCTTTCAACGGTATCTCGCAAACGGAAAAACGGCAGTGTAGCCCAAAAGCCTTTACGCTTGGCATGCGCCGGGATCAGCGCAAGTCGAAGCGGCCCATGCTACCGTCCGCGCGCATCTCGGCGATCGCCTTGTCGACACGCGCCAGCAACGAGTCGTCCACTTTGAGATTGCAGGCCAACGACACATCCAGCGTGCCTATCACCCAAGCCACCCTGGGCTTGGGCATAGCAAGCCGCCCGGCCAGCGAGGCGACGCCCACGTCCAGCATCGCCCACAAATCCAGCCTGCCCAGCTTCAACTTCTCCATCCCGCTTTGAGAGTCGGCGCTTTCGTCCAGCGCCAGGCCCATCTCCTTCAAGCGCGCGGCGACCATGGTGCCCCGCATCGCTCCCACTCTCAAGGCCTTGGCCTGCTCCAGTCCGCGCACATCCCGAACATCGTCGTCGCGGGCCAGCATCACCATCCGCATCTGGCCGACAGGCGCGCTCCATTTGTACTTATCGCTCAACTCCGGCAAGTGGGCGCCGGGAAAGCAGGCATCGGCCTGTCGCTCCGCCAGGAGCCGGCTCCGCGCCTGCGGATAAAACACGATCCGGAAATTGATGTTGGCGCGGCGGCCCATCTCACGGACGATATCGACGACGACGCCATGCGCTTCCTGCCCGCCGGCGGGCGGCTCCGCCAGACCCGGCATGGCGGGCAACATGACGGTCAACGCCTCGCCCCGAGCGCCCATGGCCAGCCCCATGCCCAGCAGCATCGCCGCCCATCGTGGTTGTCCCATGACTCCTCCCGCCGCGTCGTGCTGTCTGAACCATAGCAAAACGGGGAGCGATCGCTCCCCGTTTCTCAGTCTGGCGATCAGATATTGACCACCATGATCCAGCCTATCAGCGCCGGCGCCAGCGCCATGCAGAAGCCGCGCATGCATTGCATCGCCTTGCGCGAGCGTCCGGTCGACAGCTCGTCGCGCACCACCGGCCAGGCCTTCCAGCCGACAAACAATGCCAGCAGCAGCTCGCCGGCGGGCATCAGCAGCTTGGAGGTGACAAAGTCCAGCAGATCGAAGAAGTTCATGCCGCCCAGCTGGAAATCTCCCCAGATGCCCAGCGACAGCGAAGCCGGGATGCCCAGCAGGAAGGTGCCGGCCGCCATCAGGATGGCCGCGCCGCGCCGCGACATCCGCATTTCGTCGATGGCGAAGCTGGTCACCACCTCCAGCAGCGACACCGACGAAGTCAGCGCCGCCAGCAACAGCAGGCAGAAGAACATCACCGCGAACAGCTGGCCCAGCGGCAGGTGGGCGAACACCGCCGGCATGGTGATGAAGGTAAGCCCGGGGCCGGCGGACGGGTCGAAGCCGAAGGCGAACACCGCCGGCAGCACCATCAGGCCGGCCAGGAAGCAGGTGGCCACCGTCAGCAGGATCACCCACAGCGCCGAGCCCAGCAGCTTGGATTCGCGACCGACGTAGGAGCCATAGGTGATCATGATGCCCAGGCCCAGCGACAGCGAGAAGAAGGCCAGCCCCAGCGCGTCCACCAGCATGCCGGCGCTCACCTTGGAGAAGTCCGGCGTCACGAAGTAGCTGACGCCTTCCAGCGCGCCCGGCAGCGTCAGGCCGCGGACGATCAACACCAGCATCAGCACGAACAGCGCCGGCATCAGGAATTTGGAAAGGGTTTCAATACCCTTCTGCACGCCGCCGACCACCACCGCCAGCGTCAGCAGCGCGAAGCCGCCATGGTACAGCAGCGGCTGCACCGGATCGCTGATGAAGCCGCCGAATATCGCGCCCAGCGCCTTGGGATCGGAGGTCATGATGCTGCCCTGCAGCGACTTGACGATATAGGCGATGGTCCAGCCGCCCACCACGCTGTAGAAGGACAGTATCAGGAAACACACCAGCACGCCCATGTAGCCGATGATGGGCCAGAAGCCGCCGGCCAGCTTGCGG
Source organism: Chromobacterium phragmitis (assembly GCF_003325475.1). Lineage (NCBI taxonomy): Bacteria > Pseudomonadati > Pseudomonadota > Betaproteobacteria > Neisseriales > Chromobacteriaceae > Chromobacterium > Chromobacterium phragmitis. Next base: position 3,296,269 of record NZ_CP029495.1, on the reverse strand, counting down.
AAGGCGCCCACCGCGCCGGCGCCCGTGGCGCGTCCCAGCGCCATTTCGGACAGCATCAGCACCAGGCCCAGCGTCAGGCAGATGCCGAGGTATATGAACAAGAACGCCCCGCCGCCATTGGTAGCGGCGACATAGGGGAATTTCCAAATGGCACCCAGCCCGATGGCCGAGCCGGCTGCCGCGAGAATGAAACCGAGGCGCGAGCCCCATTGAGATCTAGCCATGTCCTGTAAATCTTTGTCGTGTATAGGTTTTATTTGCGCCGCGGCGCGCCGCCCGCACGCAGGCCGGCGCCGCCAGAACGGAGCCGAAAACGTAAACGGGAACCGCGCGATGCCGCGGCATCGCCGAACGCCCGCGCCCGCCGATGCTGCCGGCCGCGGAGTCTAAGATGTCCGCCGCGCGCGCCGCACCTCTTTAATCGGGCTGCGGTCGCCTGCGCGGCGTACGGGGAGAGGAAGCCGTCTGTTGGACGGCGGCTACCGGCGCTTCGGGGTAGTGAAGTCTGCTGGTCCTCGCTAGGTATCCAGGCGATACGTTTCAAAATGTAACACGATTGCGGTTGATATCTAACAAAAAAAGCGGACTCGGCCAAAATTACCCATTCCGCATTGAACATGACTGTCAAAATCATTATCAAGCAACGTGAAAACATCACAGTCTATGAATAAACTAAGTAGAAGAACGTAGTGTGCAGCGACGCCTCAGCCAGGTGCCCCAGCAGCGTCATTACCTTCGGCAGCCAGGGAGGCGGATAGATGGTCACATTGCAGGCGTTCCAGCCTTTGATCGACACCGTGCAGGGCAGCTTGCTGCTGGCCTCTCCCGAGAACGGCCGCATCTACTGCGCCAACCAGCTGGCCTGCATCCTGCTAGCCTGCCCGCAAAGCGACCTGCTCAAGTGCTCGATCTACGATTTCCTGCCCGACAAGAACGAAGCCTACAACCTCTGCCGCGAGCTGGCTGGCAACAACATGATCTACAACCGCGGCATGCAGCTGAGCACCAGCGCCGGTCGAACGTTCGAGGTTCAGCTGTCGGCCCGCCGCATCCTGCTGGACCAGATCCCGCTGCTGGTCTGCAGCTTTTCCGACCGCACCGAGACCAAGGTGCTGAGCCAGCTGCTGGATTTCGAGCGCCAATTGGTGGAACGCTCGTTGAACATCGTCAAGACGCTGAAAGAAGAAGGCGGACAAAGCGACGACGAAGATAAACTGACCGGCGTGGTGGGCATGCACAGGCTGATGTCCAGCGCCCATGCCGAAACCAGCCGCGCGCGGCGCTACGGCAACTCGCTGTCCGGACTGGCGCTGGAACTGGTCAACATTCCGGAGATGGTGCCGCAAGAGGACGACGGCTCCGCCTACAACCACCTGATCCGGCTGGCGAGCAGCCTATGCCTGCAAAGCAGCCGCGACAGCGACCTGGTGGCGCGCCGCAGCGCCAACACATTCGTCATCCTGCTGCCGCACACCCCGATCGGCGGGGCCAATGAAATGGGCCGGCGGCTGATCAAATCGCTGCGCCAGCTCACCTTCCTGTATCAGGGCGCGGAGCATCAAGCCGCCGCCTGTGTCGGCATCAGTTCGCTGCGCAGCGAAGAATCCAGCCCCATGCCGATGCTGGAGCGCCTGGAAGAGGCGCTGACCAAGGCGCGCGAAGGCGGCGCCAACTACATCATCAAGCTGCCCTGAGAACCCGCCTCAGGCCAGCCGGTCCAGCAGCTTCTGGTGGATGCCGCCGAAGCCGCCGTTGCTCATCACCAGCACATGGTCGCCCGAACGGGCCTCGGCGACGATGGCCTCCACCAGCGCATCGAAATCGTCGAAGGTCTTCGCCTTGCCGCCCATGGACTCCAAGGCCTCTGCCGGGTTCCAGCCTAAGCCGGCGGCCGAGCAGAACACCTGGTCGGCCAATGCCAGCGAGCCGGGCAGCGCGTCCTTCATCGTGCCCAGCTTCATGGTGTTGGAGCGCGGCTCCAGCACCGCCAGGATGCGCGCCGATCCCACCTTGCGGCGCAGGCCCTCCAGGGTGGTGGCGATGGCCGTCGGGTGGTGGGCGAAGTCGTCGTAGACGGTGACGCCGTTCGCCACGCCCTTCACTTCCATGCGGCGCTTGACGTTGGCGAAGCGGGACAGCGCGTCTATCGCATCCTTCACCGCCACGCCGGCGTGGCGCGCGGCGGCGATGGCGGCCACGGCGTTCAGCCGGTTGTGCTCGCCCATCAGGCTCCAGTGCACGGTGCCTTGCGGCTTGCCTTCCAGCAACACGTCGAAACCGCCGTCCTCGTGCAGCGCGCCCAGCTGCCAGCCCGCGTCCGCGCCGAAACGCTCCACCGGCGTCCAGCAGCCGCGCGCCAGCACGCGGTCCAGATTGGCTTCGCGGCCGTTGCTGACGATGCGGCCGTTGCCGGGAATGGTGCGCACCAGATGGTGGAACTGGGTTTCGATGGCGGCCAAGTCGGCGAAGATGTCGGCGTGGTCGAATTCCAGGTTATTGAGAATGGCGGTGCGCGGCCGGTAGTGGACGAATTTGGAGCGCTTGTCGAAGAAGGCGGTGTCGTATTCGTCGGCCTCGATCACGAAGAAGGGGCTGTCGCTGGCCGGGTCCAGCGCCGGTTTGCCCGGCAGCCGCGCCGACACGCCGAAATTCTCCGGAATGCCGCCGATCAAAAAGCCCGGCGCCAGTCCGGCGTCTTCCAGTATCCACGCCAGCATGGAGCTGGTGGTGGTCTTGCCGTGGGTGCCGGCCACCGCCAGCACCCATTTATCGCGCAGCACGTTCTCCGCCAGCCACTGCGGGCCGGAAATATAAGGCAGGCCGCGGTTGAGGATTTCCTCCATCAAGGGCTTGCCGCGCGTCACCACATTGCCGATCACGTACACGTCCGGGTTCAGCGCCGTCTGCTCGGCGCCGAAGCCCTGGGTCAGTTCTATGCCCATCGCCTCCAGCTGGGTGCTCATCGGCGGATAGACGTTGGCGTCGCAGCCGGTCACCTTGTGGCCGGCCTGTTTGGCGATGGCGGCGATGCCGCCCATGAAGGTACCGCAAATACCCAGGATGTGGATGTGCATATCGGTTCAACGCAGCTGAAAACAACGAAACCGCAAGGATACCGGAAAGCCGGCCGCCCGGCGACGCCGCGGGGCGGCGGCCTCAGGCCCGCGCATGATGGGAATCGCCGCGTCGCGCCTGGCGGAACCGTCCACCCTTGCGCCAGGACAAGGCCGCGTCGAGGGCGCGCCCGCTAAACTATCCGCATTCAAACCAAACCAGCCATCCATGCTCGTCGAATTGACCCTGGTGCTGTCGCTGTTGCAGCAAATGTGCGTCTATCTGGTGATCGCCTATCTGCTGTCCAAGACGCCGCTGTTCATCCCGTTGACCCAGGTCACGCTGCAGCTGCCGCACAAGCTGGTCTGCTACTTGGTGTTCTCGATGTTTTGCATCATGGGCACCTATTTCGGGCTCCACATCCAGGACTCCATCGCCAATACCCGCGCCATCGGCGCGGTGCTGGGCGGCATGCTGGGCGGCCCCTGGGTAGGGCTGGCGGTGGGCTTCACCGGCGGCCTGCACCGCTATTCGCTGGGCGGCATCACCGCCGGCGCCTGCATGGTGTCGACGATGATGGAGGGCTTGCTGGGCGGCCTGGTCCACCTGTGGCTGGTGCGGCGCGGCCAGCGCGCGCGGCTGTTCGACCCGCTGGCGGTGGCGGCGGTGGCCTGCGCCGCCGAGGTGGGCCAGATGCTGATCCTGCTGGCGCTGGTGCGCCCCTTCCACGCGGCGCAGCAGCTGGTGGCCAGCATCGCGCTGCCGATGATGGTGGCCAACACGCTGGGCGCGGCGATGTTCATGCGCATCCTGCTGGACCGCCGGGTGCTGGCGGAAAAATACTCCACCGCCTTCTCCGGCAAGGCGCTGCAGATCGCCGCCCGCGCCGAAGGCGTGCTGCGCCAGGGCTTCGATCCGGAAAACAGCCTGACGGTGGCGCGCATCCTGTACGAGGAGCTGGGCGTGGGCGCGGTGGCCATCACCGACCGCGAGCGGCTGCTGGCCTTCATCGGCATCGGATCGGACCACCACCTGCCCGGCACGCCCATCACCTCGCCGCATACCCACCGCGCGATCGAGCGCAACGAGGTGGTCTACGCCGACGGCAACGAAACGCCGTACCGCTGCTCCATCCACCCCGGCTGCCGGCTGGCGTCCTCGCTGGTGATTCCGCTGCGCGGCGAGGACGAACGCGTGATCGGCACCATCAAGCTGTACGAGCCGCGCAACAAGCTGTTTTCCCGCATCAACCTGACGCTGGGCCAGGGCATCGCGCGGCTGCTGTCCAGCCAGATTCTGCAAGGCCAGTACGACAGACAAAAGCAGCTGCTGGCGCAAACCGAGATCAAGCTGCTGCACGCCCAGGTGAATCCGCACTTTCTGTTCAACGCGCTGAACACGCTGTCGGCGGTGATCCGGCGCGATCCCGAACACGCCCGCCAGCTGGTGCAATACCTGTCCACTTTCTTCCGCAAGAACCTGAAACGCTCCAGCGAAGTGGCGACGCTGGAGGAGGAAATCGAACACGTCAGCGCCTATCTGCGCATCGAGGAGGCCCGCTTCGCCGGCCGGCTGGACGTGGAGATCGCGCTGGACGAGGCCGCGCGCCAGGTGCGGCTGCCGGCGTTCTCGCTGCAGCCCATCGTCGAGAACGCGATCAAGCACGGCACCTCGCAGTTGCTGGAAAGCGGCCGCATCCGCATCGGCGCGCAATGCCGCGACGGCGCGCTGCAGGTGACGGTGGAGGACAACGCCGGCCTCTACGCGCCATCCGGCCCCGGCGACGGACTGGGCATGTCGCTGGTGGACCGCCGCATCCGCGCCCGCCACGGCGAAGACTACGGCGTGTCGGTGCAATGCGAGCCCGAGTCCTACACCCGCGTCACGCTCAGCGTGCCCTGCCCCGCCAATGGAGAACCTTCATGCTGAAAACCCTGCTGGTGGACGACGAGCCGCTGGCCCGCGACGAATTGCGCCAGCAACTGGCCAGCCACGCCGGCTTCGACATCATCGGCGAATGCGGCAACGCCATCGAAGCCATTTCCCTCATCCACCGCCAGCAACCGGACGTGGTGTTCCTGGACATCCAGATGCCGCGCGTCAGCGGCCTGGAAATGCTGGCCATGCTGGACCCTGACAAGATGCCGCGCGTGGTGTTCGTCACCGCCTTCGACGACTACGCCATCCAGGCCTTCGAGGAACACGCCTTCGACTACCTGCTCAAGCCGGTGGACCCGCAGCGCCTGGCCAAAACGCTGGAGCGGCTGCGCCGCGACGCTTCGCCGCAGCCGCTGCCCGCCCAGGCGCTGGCCCCGCTGGAAGTGGTGCCCTGCCACGGCGTCAACCGCATCGCGCTGCTGCCGCTGGTCGAGGTGGAGTTTGTCTCCTCTCGCGTCAGCGGCGTGTTCGTGCAGGCCGTCGATGGGCGCGAGCACTTCACCGAGTTGACGCTGCGCACCTTCGAGGCGCGCAGCGGCCTGTTTCGCTGCCATCGCCAGCACTTGGTCAATTTGCGCGCCATCCGCGAAATCCGGCTCGGCGACAACGGCGCGGCCGATATCGTGACCCTGGGCGGGCGCAGCCTGCCGGTCAGCCGGCGCTTCCTCAAACCGCTGAAAGAGGCGCTGGGCATTCCCTGCTGACGCGCCGCCCTCCCCTGTGCTACACCCAAATCAGCAAGCGCCGCTCCAGACAAGGCGAGGAACAAGCTGGATGGATGCAAGGGGATGGCCATGAACCCGCCGAAAATGATTTGCCTGCCGCTGGCCCTGATCGCCGCCCAGGCTTGGTCCTGCAACGGCACCATCTCGCAGGGAACCGCCTCCCGGGTTGACGCGCCAGACCTGCACGGCATCGCCGTATTCCTGCCGCAAGTACTGGAAAACAATACGTCCGGCCCTTTCGCCGACCTGCTGAAAACCATCGCCCGCCACTACCCGGAAGGCAAGATCAGCTTCGAGATCAAGCCGGTCAAACGCGTCTACTTCGATACCGACGACCGCGACGCCGACTTCCGTTTCCCCATCATGAAAATCCGCGACAACGCCGACAGCGCCACGCCCTATCAGTTTTCGCATGAAATGATGGGCAAAGTCACCTTCGTGCTCTACACCAACCAGGCCAAGCCGCTCGCCAAGCTGGACATCCTGCGCGTCGCCAATCTCGCCAAATACGTGGTGGAGGCCCCGCCGGTGAATTGGGGCTTCCCCACCAAAAGCGTGGTCAACCTGGAACTGTCGCTGAAGCAGCTGAATCTGGGCCGCGTGGACGCCGTGCTGTGGGCTCAGGAAGAGGCCGATTATCTGGTGCGCAAGAACCAGCTCAGCCGCATCCGCCGCGAGCATTTCGATGACTACCCGGATGTGCTGTTCATGTCCTGCAACCGTCGCGGCGACTTCGTCAACCAGGCGCTCAGCCGCGCGATACGCGCCGCCCGCGCCAGCGGCGAACTGCAGAAAGCCTACGCCAGAGTCCATCTGCCCTATCAGAACTGGCAGCCGTAGCGCCCCTGCCCGCCGCCGCTCGCCCCCGCCACGCCGCCGCTCGCGGCCGCCGGCTGCCGCTCGCCGACTTCGCGCGCCGGCCACGCTCCTTTGAGGCGTAAGGTGAGACCACTATCTCACTGGAGCCGCGATCATGGATCACGCATTGAGCTTTGTGATCGGCACCCTATGCATTCTTGCCATCTGCTACCGCCTGTACGGGGTGTTTTTCACGCGCAAGGTGCTGGGCGTCGACGACAGCGCTGTCACCCCTTCTCATGAACTGAAAGACGGCAAGGACTACGTGCCCACCAGCAAGTGGGTGGCGTTCGGCGGCCATTTCGCCGCCATCGCCGCCGCCGGCCCGCTGGTGGGCCCGGTGCTGGCCGCCCAGTACGGCTACCTGCCCAGCATGATCTGGCTGCTGATAGGCTGTGTCATCGGCGGCGCGGTACACGATACCGTGGTGCTGTTCGCATCGATGAAACACCACGGCAAGTCGCTGTCCGAAGTGGCCAAGTCCGAGCTCGGCCCGCTGGCCGGCTGGTGCACCGGCCTCGCCATGCTGTTCATCATCACCATCACCATGGCCGGCCTGTCCATGGTGGTGGTGCATGCGCTGGAGCGCAATCCGTGGGGCGCCTTCGCCGTGTTCATGACCATCCCCATCGCCATAGCCGTGGGCCTGTGGGAGCGCGTGACCGGCAGCATGAAGAACGCCAGCTACGTCGGTATCGCCGCCATCATGGCCTGCGTGTTCGCCGGCCCTTACATCCAGCACACCGCGCTGGGCGAATGGCTATCGCTGAAGGCATCCACCGTGTCGCTGCTGCTGCCCATCTACGCCTTCTTCGCCACCGCGCTGCCGGTGTGGATGCTGCTGACCCCGCGCGCCTGCCTGTCCAGCTTCATGAAAATCGGCGTGTTCGGCCTGCTGGTAGCCGGCGTGGTGTTCATCAACCCGCAAATCCAGTTTCCGGCGGTGACCCAGTTCATCCATGGCGGCGGTCCGGTGCTGTCCGGCCCTGTATGGCCGTTCATCTCCATCACCATCGCCTGCGGCGCCATTTCCGGCTTCCACGCCTTCATCGGCTCCGGCACCACGCCCAAACAGATCGACAAGTGGAGCGACATCCTGCCGGTGGGCTTCGGCGCGATGCTGGCCGAATGCGTGGTGGGCGTGATGGCCTTGATCGCCGCCACCGCCCTGCACCCGGCCGACTACTTCGCCATCAACTCCGCACCGGCCGTGTTCCAGACTCTGGGCATGGATGTGGTCAATCTGCCCAAGCTGTCCGAAGCCATCGGCCTGGACCTGTACGGCCGCACCGGCGGCGCGGTGACGCTGGCGGTGGGCATGGCGGACATCTTCACCCGCATCCCCTGGTTCAGCCATCTGGCGTCCTACTTCTTCCAGTTCATGGTGATGTTCGAAGCCGTATTCATCCTCACCGCCATCGACTCCGGCACCCGCGTCGCCCGCTACCTGATCCAGGACTTCGTCGGCGACCTGTGGGCGCCGCTGAAGCGCACCGACTGGATGCCCGGCGCCATCGGCGCGTCCATCATCGCCTGCGCGATGTGGGGCTACCTGCTGAACTCCGGCGACATCAATTCGGTGTGGGCGCTGTTCGGCGTGTCCAACCAGTTGATGGCCTCCATCGGCCTGATCATCGGCGCCACCATCATCCTGCGGCTGTCGCACAACCGCGGCTACATGCTGACCTGCCTGGTGCCGCTGGCCTATCTGTACGTCACGGTCAATTACGCCGGCTACTGGATGGTGAAGAACGTCTACCTGAATCCTGCCGCCAAGGGCTACAACGTGTTCAACGCCGGCATCTCCATCGTGATGCTGGCGCTGGGTCTGGTGATCCTGATCTCGGCCTGCCGCCGCTGGAAGGCGCTGCTGGGACGCCCCGAGCCGCGGAATGGCCTGAAGACGGCCGCCGCCGAAGCCTGACGCCTCTCCTCGCCGACAAAAAAGCCCATCGCGGATGCGATGGGCTTTTCTTTACGGCGAGCGCTATCGAACTCAGAAATGAAAAAACGCCAGCGTCAGCAGCACGAAGCAAGGCAGCAGCACCGCGCCGGACCACATCATGTAGCCGAAGAAGCCCGGCATCTTGACGTGGCGGTGCTCGGCGATGGCCTTGACCATGAAGTTGGGCGCGTTGCCGATATAAGTCATCGCGCCCATGAACACCGCGCCCATGGAGATGGCGAGCAAGGTGCTGGCCAGCGGCCCCATCAGCTCGGCGGCGTCGCCGGAGGCCAGGTTGAAGAACACTAGATAGGTCGGCGCGTTGTCGAGGAAACTAGACAGAATGCCGGTCATCCAGAAATACATGCCGTCCAGCGGCTTGCCGTCGGGACCGGACACCGCCTGCACCAGGCTGGCCAGCGCGCCGTGGTCGCCCGCGCGCAAGATGGCGATCACCGGCGCGATGGTGATGAAAATACCGGCGAACAGCTTGCCCACCTCCAGAATCGGCAGCCAGTTGAATTCATTGCCGGCGCGCACTTGCTTGGGCGTGATCCACAGCGAGGCGAAGGCCAGCAGCACCAATGTCAGGTCGCGCAGCAGGTTCTGCAGCTCCAGATGCGCGCCGGGCAGATGGATTTCGATGCCGGGCTTCCAAAAGCCGGACATCAACACCGCGCCCACCACCCCGGCCAGCAGCCAGAAGTTGCGCTTGCCGTAGAGCTTGAGCGGCTTGTCGCGGCTGGTGTCCACCGGCTTCAGCGTGCCCTCCTTCGCCTCCTTGGCGTACAGGTGGCGGTCCAGGAAGTAAAAGATGACCAGCAGCATCGCGGCCAGCAGCGCCACCGGCGCCAGCATGTGCTCGAAAGTCCAGCCGAAAGTCACGCCCTTGAGAAAGCCCAGGAACAACGGCGGATCACCCAGCGGCGTCAGGCCGCCGCCGACGTTGGCCACCAGGAAGATGAAGAACACCACCACGTGCACATTGCGCTTGCGGCCCTCATTGGCCTTCAGCAGCGGACGGATCAGCAGCATGGCGGCGCCGGTGGTCCCCATGATCGAGGCCAGCAGCGTGCCTATCGCCAGGATGCCGGTGTTCAGCTTGGGCGAGCCGTGCAGCGAGCCCCACACCAGGATGCCGCCGGACACGGTGTACAGCGCGAACAGCAGCACGATGAACGGTATGTATTCGGTGAACAGCGCGTGCAAAACCAGCTCGCCGGTTTGCCCCAACCCGAAGGCGGCGGCGAACGGCAGCAGGAACAGCGCGGTCCACACCGCGGTGATCTTGCCGAAATGGTGGTGCCAGATGCCGGGCGCCAGCATCGGGAACAGCGCGATGGACAACAGGATGCCGGCGAACGGCACGCCCCAGCTTAGGCCGAGGGCGGCGCCGTCAAGGTCGCCGGCAAAAGCGAGCGCGGGGAGCAGCAGCCCTCCCGCCAGTGCGATCAGTTTTTTATTCATCAGTCCTTCCTGAGCGGGCAGATGCCCTGGTATCCCGAATGCGGCCGGTCGGCCGCCAGAACGTCCCGGTTGTTGTTGCGGAAGGCGAACCGGCTCCGGGTGCCGGTCCGCCTGGGCGGCCCCTCCCGCCTTTCATCGGAGCCGCTTAATGGCTGCCCTTCTGGATGAATTCGATCTTGTAGCCGTCCGGGTCCTCGATAAAGGCGATCACGGTGATGCCGTGCTTCATCGGGCCGGCTTCGCGGGTGACTTTGCCGCCTTGGGCGCGCGCCATGTCACAGGCGGCATAGGCGTCCTCCACCTCGATGGCGATGTGGCCGTAGCCGTTGCCCAGGTCGTAGGACTCGGTATCCCAGTTGTGGGTCAGCTCCAGCACAGTGTGGTCCGCTTCGTCGCCGTAACCGACGAAAGCCAGGGTGAAGCGGCCCTCCGGGAAATCATTGCGGCGCAGCAGCTTCATGCCCAGCACTTCCTGGTAGAAGGCGATCGAGCGCTCGAGGTTGCCGACGCGCAGCATGGTATGGAGCATTCTCATGGCGTTTTCCTTTTAAAGATCAATCCAAGACAAACAGGCCGCCGCCGTGCTGTCGCAACCAACGGCGGGCATCTCGCCAGCCCGGGCAAAGACGCTCGGTCTCGGCCCAGAACGCCGGCGAGTGATTCATGTGTTCGAGGTGGGCCAGTTCGTGGGCGATCACGTAATCGACCACCGCCAGCGGCGCCTGCATCAGCCTCCAATTGAGGCGGATTCGGCCGTCGGCGCTGCAACTGCCCCAGCGCGTGCGCGCCGACGACAATTGCAACCCGCTTGGTTTGCGGCGACAATTCGCCGCCAATGAGGAAAGGCGGCCGGGAAACAGCGCAGCCGCCTCGCGTTTCAGGAATGTGGCCAATATGGCCTTCAGGCCGGCGGCATCGCCGGCGGCCACGCCGGACACCAGCAGCTCGCCTCCCTCGCGGCGCGCCGTTTTGCGCGCGCCGCCCATCAGCCGCAAGGCCAGCGGCTCGCCCAGCACGCACAGCCGACTCAGGTCCTCGCCCGCCGCCAGCTGGCTGCGCTGGCGCAGCACATGGCCGACGATCCAGTCGTAGCGCTGCCGCAGCACCTGATGCAGGCGCTGTTGACTGACACCCGGCGCGGCGATCAGTTCCACCACCCCGCCGCTCACCTTGATGCCTATGCTCTGGCGGGGCCGCCGGGTCAGCAACACCGGCGCCTCGCCGTCAGGCAGAGGCAGGCGGTGCCAGACGCTGTCGTTTTTCATCGGGATGGGCGAACGGGCCGACGCCGCCGATTTCGCGCTGGCGTGCCTCGATCCAGGCTTCGGCCTCGGCGGTCATCGCTTCGGGTCCCGTATCCGCGCCGGGGTAAATGGCGGGACCGACCACCACGGTGATCTCGCCCGGATATTTCAGGAAGGCGTTGCGCGGCCAGAACTCGCCGGCGTTGTGCGCCACCGGCACCATCGGCATGTCGAACTGCTTGGCCATCCGCGCCGCGCCCAGCTTGTACTTGCCGCCCACGCCAGGCTTGGTGCGGGTGCCTTCCGGGAACACGGTGATCCAGAAGCCGTGGCGCTTGCGTTCCAGGCCCTGGTCCAGCAGGCGCTGGTTGGCGCGCGCGCGATCGGAGCGATTGATGATGATGGGATTCATCAACACAAGGCCCCAACCGAAGATGGGGATCCAGGTCAGCTCGCGCTTGGCCACGTACACCTGCCACGGGAAGATCTTCTGCAGCGCCAGGGTTTCCCAGCCGGACTGGTGCTTGGACGCGATCACCGACGGCACCGCCGGAATGTTCTCCCGTCCGACCACCTTGTATTTCAGGCCGATCACGTGCTCCAGCATCCAGAACAGCGTCATCGCCCAGCTGACGCCCAGCACGTGGCGGCGGCGGCGCGGCAACGGCGCGGCCAGCATCAGCAGGAAAAAGAACACCGGCGTGATGACGATCAGCACCACCCAGTACAATAGATTGCGTATCCACAAACCAATCATGCTTGCAGTCTCTACCTCAATGATGGTTGATCAGATGCTCGGCGGCATCGTACAGGTCGTTGAACACCAGCGCGCTTTCCGGCAGGCCGCCCTTGGCCAGCGTCTTGGCGCCTTTGCCGGTCTTCACCAGGATGGGCAGGCCGCCGACGGCGGCGATGGACTCCAGGTCGCGCAGGCTGTCGCCTATCATCGGCAACCCCTCCAGCTTGACGTTGAAGCGCTCGGCGATCTCCAGCACCATGCCCGGCAGCGGCTTGCGGCATTCGCAGCCATGGTCCGGCCCGTGCGGACAGAACACCACCGCGTCGATGCGGCCGCCGGCCTGGCCCACCAGCCGGTGCATCTTCTCGTGCATCGCGTTCAGCGCGTGCATGTCGAACAGGCCGCGGGCGATGCCGGACTGGTTGGTGGCCACCACCACGCGCCAGCCGGACTGGGTCAGGTTGGCGATCGCCTCCAGGCTGTGCTCCAGCGGCACCCACTCCAGGCTGTTTTTCACGTAATCGTCGCGATCCTCGTTGATCACGCCGTCGCGGTCGAGAATGACTAGCTTCACCCGATAATCCTTTCTCGCAGGCTTCTTGTCAAAACGGGAGGCCGGCCGCGTCGCCGCGGCCGCCTCCCATCCAGGTACGATGTTTCCCGCCGCTTATTCCGCCAGCAGCGAAATATCGGCCACGCGATTGAACAGCGCGGCCAGGCTGGCCAGCAGCGCGATGCGGTTGGCCCGCACCTTGGCGTCTTCGGCCATCACCATCACGCCGTCGAAGAACGCGTCCACCGGCGCCTTCAGGCTGGCCAGCTGCGACAGGGCGCCTGAGAAATCGTGGGCGGCGAACTTGGCCTCCACCGCCGGGGCCAGTTCCTGCACCGCGGCGTACAGCGCCTGCTCGGCGGCTTCCTGCAGCAGCGCGGCGTCCACCACGCCGACTTCGCCCTCGGCCTTCTTCAGGATGTTGTTGACGCGCTTGTTGGCGGCGGCCAATGCAGCCGCTTCCGGCAACGCCTTGAAGCCGGCCACGGCGGCCAGCACCGCGCGCACTTCATGAATGCGGCTGGGCTGCAGCGCCAGCACGGCGTCGATCTCGTCGCCCTTGTAGTCGGCTGCCAGATAGTTCTTCAGGCGGTCCATCATGAAGCCGAATACCTCGTCGGCGACATTGGCGGACAGCTTGCCGGCCGGGAAGGCCTCAGCCACCGCAGCCAGCAGCGCCTTCAGGTCCAGATCGGCCTCCAGCGCCATGCGCACCACGCCCAGCGCGGCGCGGCGCAGCGCGAACGGGTCCTTGTCGCCGGTCGGAATCAGGCCGATGCCCCAGATGCCGACGATGGCTTCCAGCTTGTCGGCCAGCGCCGCGGCGGTGGCGATCTTGCCTTCCGGCAACGTGTCGCCGGCGAAGCGCGGGTGGTAATGGCCCTCGATGGCGGCGGCCACTTCGGCGTGCTCGCCGTCATGCTGGGCGTAATACATGCCCATGATGCCCTGCAGCTCCGGGAACTCGCCGACCATGTCGGTCACCAGATCGGCCTTGGCGAGATAAGCGGCGCGGGCGGCCAGCGCGGCGTCGGCGCCCAGCAAATGGGCGATGGCGCCGGCGATGCTTTGCAGACGCTCGACGCGTTCCAGCTGGCTGCCGATCTTGTTGTGGTACACCACATTTGCCAGACGCGGCAGCCGGCTGTCCAGACGATGCTTCTTGTCCTGCTCGAAGAAGAACTTGGCGTCGGACAGGCGGGCGCGCAAGACGCGCTCGTTGCCGCCGACGACGAAGGACGGATCTTGCGGCGCGATATTGGACACCAGCAGGAAACGGTTCATCAACTTGCCGTTCTGGTCCAATAGCGGGAAGTACTTCTGATTCTGCTGCATGGTCAGGATCAGGCACTCTTGCGGCACATTCAGGAATTCGGCCTCGAAGCCGGCCTCCAGCACCACCGGCCACTCCACCAGCGCGGCCACTTCATCGAACAGCTCGTCCGGCGCGGCGATGGTGGCGCCGAGCTTGGCGGCGGCCTCGGCCAGCTTGTGGCGGATCAGCTCGCGGCGCGCGTCGAAGCTGGCGATCACCTTGCCCTGCTCATGCATGGCGCGGGCGTAGGCGTCGGCGTTGGCGATGCTCACTTCGCCCTGCGACAGGAAACGGTGGCCGCGGGTGGCGTTGCCGCTCTTCAGGCCCAGCACCTCGCCGTCAATCACCTTGTCGCCGTGCAGCATGATCAGGCCGTGCACCGGACGGACGAACTGCACGTCGGAGTCGCCCCAGCGCATCAACTTGGGCACCGGCAGCTTCTTCAGCGCCAGCGTCACCACATCGGCCAGCGCCGTAGACAACGCTTCGCCGGCCTTGGCGCTGGAATAGGCGTAGACGTCCTGCTTGCCGTTGTTGACGATGGACAGCGCGGACACCTCCACGCCGCAGGAGCGGGCGAAGCCAGCCAGCGCCGGCGTCGGCTGGCCGTCCTTCATGCCGGCGGCCACGGCCGGACCCTGGCGGGTGACGTGCTGGTCGGGTTGCACGGCGAGCACGCCGGGCAGTTGCACCGCCAGGCGGCGCGGCGACGCATACACCACCGCCTCGGCGTCGGCGGCGGCGAATTGCGCCTTCTTCAATTCTTCGGCGATGGTCTGGGCAAAACTCGCGGCCAGACGCGGCAGGGCCTTGGGCGGCAGCTCCTCGGTCAGGAGTTCTATCAACAGGGTGGCGTTCATTCTCTTCGGTTTCGATTATTGGTTCGCGGATCCGGCCGCGTCGCAAATCACCTTCATCATGGTGTGGGCGACCGAATCCTGGCTCACCGGCTGCCACTTCCACGCATGGCGCGGCACCGGGAACATGGTGGAAAACAGGTGCTTGTTGTTCTTGTCGAAATACTCGGAACCGACAAACACGTACTGGTACTGCTTGCAATCGGCGTAACCGGTGGTGCGTCGGATATAAAAATGAAGCCGGTACGATTTCTCGTAGCGCTGCTTGGCGAAGCGTTCCTGGTTGATGAAATGCACCAGCCCGTCCTTGCCCAGCCACAACGCGTTGCCGTCTATCGCCAACTGCAGCTGGGCGCCGTCCTGATACACCACCCAGTCTGCGGCGGGCTGGGGCTGGACCCATGCCGGCAGCGCCAACATCAGCCAGAGCGCGGCTTTGATTCTCATATCCATCCCCTGTCAGGCCTGGCGGCCCCGGCCGCCGGTCCTAACAGCATAGGCAAACAGGTCAGTCCTTGCGACACATCGGGAAGCCCAGCGCCTCGCGGGCGTCGTAATACGCCTGCGCCACGCCGCGCGACAGATTGCGGATGCGTCCGATGTAGGCCGCGCGCTCGGTCACCGAAATGGAGCCGCGGGCGTCCAGCAGATTGAAGGTATGGCCCGCCTTCAGGATCATCTCGTAGGCCGGCAGCGGCAGGCTGGCCTCCAGCAACGTCTTGGCTTCGGCTTCGTAGTCGTTGAACTGGCGGAACAACAACTCGACGTTGCTGTGCTCGAACGCGTACTTCGACTGCTCCACTTCGTTCTGATAGAACACATTGCCGTAGGTGACCGGCTGGCCGTCCGGCAAGTGGGTCCAGATCAGGTCGTAAACGTTTTCCACGCCCTGCAGATACATCGCCAGGCGCTCCAGACCGTAGGTGATCTCGCCCAGCACCGGCTTGCAGTCCAGGCCGCCCACTTGCTGGAAGTAGGTGAACTGGGTCACCTCCATGCCGTTCAGCCACACTTCCCAACCCAGGCCCCAGGCGCCCAGCGTCGGGTTTTCCCAGTTGTCCTCCACAAAGCGGATGTCCTGCACCGTCGGGTCCAGTCCCAGCTCCTGCAGCGAGCCCAGGTACAACTCCTGGATATTGGACGGCGACGGCTTCAGCACCACCTGGAACTGGTGGTGCTGGAACAGGCGGTTCGGGTTCTCGCCGTAGCGGCCGTCCTTGGGGCGGCGGCTC
Source organism: Chromobacterium phragmitis (assembly GCF_003325475.1). Lineage (NCBI taxonomy): Bacteria > Pseudomonadati > Pseudomonadota > Betaproteobacteria > Neisseriales > Chromobacteriaceae > Chromobacterium > Chromobacterium phragmitis. The sequence continues at coordinate 3,280,342 of NZ_CP029495.1, read as the reverse complement.
GGCTGCACATAGGCGGCGTTCCAGGGCTCAGGCCCCAGCGCGCGCAGGAAGGTGGCGGTATGGGAGGTGCCGGCGCCCACTTCGGTGTCGTACGGCTGCAAGAGCGCGCAGCCCTGGCGGTTCCAGTAATGCTGGAGCGTGAGGATGATTTCCTGGAAGGTAAGCATAAAGGTTGCTGTTGGCGAAATTAAGAAACAAGGGTCGATTCTACCGCCTGACGCCGCTCACGCAAAGCCGGGCTCCCGCCCGGCCAGCTGGCGGGCCAGCCGGCGCCCCTTTCTAAGGCAGTCCGGCAGCGATGCGCCGTCCAACCAGTTGGCGCACAGGTATAGCCCCCTGCCGCTCCAGGGCTCGGCCGCCCGCCGCAGCCGGCGCTGCAGCGCGGTGCCCTGCGGCAGCGCCTGCGGCCAGCGAACCAGGTGCTGCGCCAATGGCTTGCCGCGCGCGCCGAACAGGCGCTCCAGCTCTTCGTTCAGACCTGCCAGCAGCGCGTCGTCGCTCTGGTTCAGCACCCCGCGCCGACGGCGGCCGCCGATGAAGCTGGTCACCAGCCGCGTGCCGTCCGGACACACGTGCGGATAGATGTTGCTGACCGTCAAATGCCCCAGCGTCAACGCTCCCTCCCCGCCAGGATGCAGCGCGCCGTAGCCCGGCAGCGGCCGCTCTACCGCATCGCCGTCCAGCAGCGTGGATACCACAGCCAGCGGCGCGTACGGGATGCGGCGGCATACGTCGGCCATCTCCGGCGCCAGCGGATGCAACAGCTCCGCCGCCTCGCCCGCCGGCAGCGCCAACACCACCTTGTCCGCCCACTCCCAGCCGCTGCCGGCCCGCAGCCGCCAACCGGCGCCGTCGCGACGCAGCGCGGTCACCGGAGCGCCCAGCCTCACGTCCAGATCCTGCGCCAGCCGCTGCGGCAATTGCTGCAGGCCGCCCTGCAGCGTGCACATCCGCGCGCGCGCGCCGCGCTGCCGCCACAGCCCCCGCCACAAAGGCGCCGGCTGGCCGGCCGCCTGCGCCAGCTTGGGCAGGGTCTCCGCCAGCGACAACTCCTCTGGATCGCCGGCGAAGACTCCGCCGGCGAACGGCTCCAGCAATTTGTCCAGCACCTCCTGGCCAAAGCGGCCGCGGCAGAATGCCGCCAGGCTGGCCTCGGCCTCGGCTGGGCTGCCCGGCCGCAGCAAACCCTTCAATAGCTGCCACTTGGCCGGCCAGCTGAGAAAACCGCCCGCCATCAATTGCCAGGGGCCGGCCGGCAGCGGCCGGTAGCGGCCGCGCTGCAGCACGTGGCGCAGCCCGGCCCCCTGCTCCGGCCACAGCGGCGACAAACCCAGCTCGGCCAGCCACTGCCGCAGCTCATCGTCCAGCATCAGGGTGTTGGGCCCCATTTCGCACAGCGCCTCCGCTTTCAGCGTGCTCACCTTGCCTCCCACTCGTCCGGCCGATTCATACACCCGCACCGGCACTCCCTGCCGCTGCAGCCACCAAGCACAGGATAGCCCGGACACGCCGGCGCCGATTACCGCGATCATGATTGCTCCCATCTTCAAAGCCAATTTTGTTCAATCACGATTATCCGCATGCGGCCGGCGCGCTCATTGACAGCGATCAACCGCCGCCGCGCGCGTGAAAACACCGCAAGCAGGCTATACCGAGAGCAAGCTTTCCAATGCGAAGAAACACCTATGCGACAAGCCCTCAGCATGAAAAAACGCCTCTGGCTGCTGGCCCTGATCAATCTGGCCGTTCTATTCGCCCTCGCCATCGCCGGCCTCTTCCAGCTCCACAGCATGGCGACGGGCACCCGCGACGAATTGGAGCAGGTGAGCAGGGGCAGCAAGATCAATCATGCGATGCAGTTGGCCAATCTGCATTTCAAAGTACAGGTGCAGGACTGGAAGGACATCCTGCTGCGCGGCAACGATCCCGGCGACTACCAGCGCTACCTATCGTCCTTTGATCAGGAAAGCGATATTGTCGACCGCTCGCTGGCCGAAGCCGCCGACGCGATGAAAAACGCCAGGCAAGCCAGCGGGAAGATAGACGCGGCAAGAGAAGAGCATCGCAGACTGAACCAGCGCTACCGCGCCGCGCTGTCGTCATTCCTCCAAACGGACCCTCAGGCAGGGCAAACCGTGGACAAACTGGTGCGCGGCATCGACCGCGACATGACTGACCGCCTGCTGCGTGAAAGCGATGCGATGCAGCAAGGCTTCGAACGCCTGCTGGATGAACAGATCGCCGAAGCCGGCGGCGCCTATCGCCAGACCCGCGATCTGTTCATCGCCATCGCCGGCGTCAGCCTGCTGCTGCTGGCCGGGGCCATCGCCCACATCGGCCGCGGCCTGTTCCGCCAGGTGGGCGGAGAGCCCGCCGAAGTCGCCGCCATCGCCCGTCGCGTAGCCGGCGGCGACCTGACCGTCAGCGTCCGCCTGCGGGACGGAGACCAGCACAGCGTGCTGGCGGCGATGCGGCAGATGGTGGACAAGCTGACCGAAGTGATCGAGCAGCTGCGCCTCAACGCCGAGCAGTTGAACGCCACCTCGTCCGAGGTGGCCGCGTCGGCGCAGGCGCTCAGCCAGAGCGCGTCGCAACAGGCGGCCAGCCTGGAAGAAACCAGCGCCTCAGTGGAAGAAATCGCCGCCACCGTGGCGCAGAATTCCGAAAACGCCAACCTCACCGACACGATGGCCGGCCAATCCGCCGCCAGCGCCGGCGACGGCAGCCAGGCGGTCGACCGCACGGTGGCCGCCATCCGCGACATCGCCGGCCGCATCGACGTCATCGGCGATATCGCCTACCAGACCAATCTGCTGGCGCTGAACGCCGCCATCGAAGCCGCCCACGCCGGCAGCCACGGCCGCGGCTTCACCGTGGTGGCGGCCCAGGTGCGCAAGCTGGCCGAGCACAGCCAGCAAGCTGCCCGGGACATCTGCTCGCTGGCCCAGGACAGCGTGCGGACGGCGGAGCAGGCCGGAGCGGCGCTGAACGACATGCTGCCGGCCATCCGCAACACCGCGCACCTGGTGCAGGAAATCGCGCTGGCGTCGCAGGAACAAAGCGAAGGACTGCAGCAGATCAATACCGCGGTCAGCCACCTGTCGCTGGCCACCCAGATGAACGCTTCCACCTCGGAGCAGCTATCCGCCGCCTCCGACCAACTCAACACCCAGGCCGACCACCTGCGGCGCATGATGGCTTTTTTCCGCACCGGAACCGGCGCGCCGGAATGAAAATAGCCCCGCAAGCTCGCGCCTGCGGGGCTGTCGACAGAAAACGGACGGCTCAGCGCCAGTCCAGGATCACCTTGCCGCTCTGGCCGGACAACATGGCGGCGAAGCCCTGCTCGAACTCGTCCACCTTGAAGTGGTGGGTGATGATGGGGCGGATATCCAGTCCGGACTGGATCAAGGCCACCATCTTGTACCAGGTCTCGAACATCTCGCGGCCGTAAATGCCCTTGATTTCCAGACCCTTGAAAATCACCTGGTTCCAGTCGATGGCGGTATTGGACGGCGGGATGCCCAGCAGCGCCACCTTGCCGCCGTGGTTCATCGTTTCCAGCATCTGGCGGAAAGCCTGCGGGTTGCCGGACATTTCCAGCCCCACGTCGAAGCCTTCGGTCATGTGCAATTCCTGCATCACCGCCTTCAGGTCTTCCTTGGCGACGTTGACGGCGCGGGTGGCGCCCATCTTCTTCGCCAGCTCCAGCCGGTAGTCGTTGACGTCGGTGATGACCACGTGGCGCGCGCCTACGTGCTTGGCGATGGCCACCGCCATGATGCCGATCGGGCCGGCGCCGGTGATCAATACGTCCTCGCCCACCAGATTGAAGCTCAGCGCGGTGTGCACGGCATTGCCGAACGGGTCGAAGATGGAGGCCAGATCGTCGGAGATGTCGTCCGGGATCGGGAAGGCGTTGAAGGCCGGAATCACCAGGTATTCGGCGAACGCGCCTTCGCGGTTGACGCCCACGCCGGTGGTGTTGCGGCACAGGTGGCGGCGGCCGGCGCGGCAGTTGCGGCAATGTCCGCAGGTGATGTGGCCCTCGCCGGACACCCGCTGGCCGATCTGGAAGCCCTGCACTTCCGAACCCATGCCGGCGACGACGCCGACGTACTCGTGGCCGACATGCATCGGCACCGGGATGGTCTTCTGCGACCATTCGTCCCAGTTCCAGATATGGATGTCGGTGCCGCAGATCGCGGTCTTGACGATCTTGATCAACAGATCGTTGTGGCCGACTTCCGGCAGCGGAACATCGGTCATTTCCAGGCCGGGAGCGGCCTTCAGCTTGGCTAGCGCCTTCATGTCTCTATCCTTGCGGCCGCGCGGACCCCGCGCGGCTTGTCATGCGGTCAAATCAGATCACGCCCAGCTCGCGGCCCACCTTGATGAACGCGGCCACGGCTTTTTTCACCTGCTCTTCGCTGTGCGCGGCGGACATCTGGGTACGGATGCGCGCCTTGCCCTTGGGCACCACCGGGTAGGAGAAGCCGATCACGTACACGCCTTCGGCCAGCAGCTTGGCGGCCATTTCGCCGGCCAGGCGGGCATCGCCCAGCATCACCGGGATGATCGGGTGCTCGCCCGGTACCAGGGTGAAGCCGGCGGCGGACATTTCCTTTCGGAACAGCTCGGCGTTGCGGCGCACCTTGGCGCGCAGCTCGGCGCCCTCGCCGCTCTTCAGGATGTTCAGCACTTCCACGCTGGCGGCGGCGATGGCCGGGGCCAGCGTATTGGAGAACAGATAAGGGCGCGAGCGCTGGCGCAGCAAGTCGACGATGGGCTGGTGCGCGGCGACGTAGCCGCCGGAGGCGCCGCCCAGCGCCTTGCCCAGCGTGCCGGTGTAGATGTCGACGCGGTCGGACACGCCGCAGTATTCCGGCGTGCCGGCGCCGGTTTCGCCGATGAAGCCGACCGCGTGCGAATCGTCCACCATCACCAGCGCGTCGTGGCGTTCGGCCAGATCGCAGATGCCCTTCAGGTCGGCGATGATGCCGTCCATCGAGAACACGCCGTCGGTGACGATCAGCTTGAAGCGGGCGCCGGCGGCTTCGGCGGCCACCAGCTGCGCCTCCAGATCGGCCATGTCGTTGTTCTTGTAGCGGAAGCGCTTGGCCTTGGACAGGCGCACGCCGTCGATGATGGACGCGTGGTTCAGCTCGTCCGAGATCACCGCGTCCTCTTCGGACAGCAGGGTTTCGAATACGCCGCCGTTGGCGTCGAAACAGCTGGAATACAGGATGGTGTCGTCGGCGCCGAGGAAACCGGAGATCGATTTTTCCAGCTGCTTGTGGACAGACTGGGTGCCGCAGATGAAACGCACCGAGGCGCAGCCGTAGCCATACTGGTCCATGCCGGCCTTGGCCGCCAGCACCAGCCGCTTGTCGTCAGCCAGGCCCAGGTAGTTGTTGGCGCAGAAGTTCAGCACATGCTCGCCGCCGGCCAGCGCGATATCGGCGCTTTGCGGCGTGGCGATCACGCGCTCCGGTTTTTCGAAACCGTCGGCCTTGATCTGGGCCAGCGTGGCTTGCAGGTGAGCGAGATAAGTGTGATTCATGGCAGTCCTTTGCATAGGCCGGACGCGGGAACCGAAGCCGCGTCCGCGGGCATCGCGCGCCGCTTCTGGGACGCGCGCCGAAAACTGCCGCCATTCTAGCCCAGCCGCATGCGGGCTAGCAGTGACAGTTGTCAGCGTTTTGGCGGCTCTCTGTCACCCTGCCGCCATATTTCCGGCTCGTCCTCGCCCTCCCAACGCAGCGGCCGCGCGCCTGGCGGCAGCTCGATGGGAGGCTCCCGCCGCGCCAGCCTGGCCAGCACGCCAACGGCGGTGATGGCCGGCGCGGCGATCACCGCCAGCCAGAACCAGGTGGAATGCAGCACGTCCATTCTTCGTCTCCGCAAAACGAACACCCCTTGCCGCGCTCGCGGCAAGGGGTGCGGTCCGTCACTTCATATTATCGCCTATCCGCGCTGGCGCAGCAGGCGGGCGGCGTCCATCGCGAAATAGGTGAGAATGCCGTCGGCGCCGGCGCGCTTGAAGGCGAGCAGGCTTTCCATCATGCACTTCTCTTCGTTGAGCCAGCCGTTCTGGAACGCCGCCTTCAGCATCGCGTACTCGCCGGACACCTGATAGGCGAAGGTGGGCACATGGAAGGTATCCTTGACCCGGCGGATCACGTCCAGGTAAGGCATGCCCGGCTTGATCATCACCATGTCGGCGCCCTCCTCCAGGTCCTGCGCCACTTCCTGGATCGCCTCTTCGATATTGGCCGGGTCCATCTGGTAGCTGTTCTTGTCGGCCTTGCCCAAGTTGGCGGACGAGCCCAGCGCGTCGCGGAACGGACCGTAGAAGCCGGACGAATACTTGGCGGAGTACGCCAGGATCTTGGTGTGGATGAAGCCCTCTTCTTCGAACGCCTCGCGGATGGCGCCGATGCGGCCGTCCATCATGTCGGACGGGCCGAACACGTCGACGCCGGCCTCGGCATGGCACAGGCCCTGCTTGATCAGGATCTCGGTGGTTTCATCGTTCAGCACGTAGCCGTTGGCGTCGATCACGCCGTCCTGGCCGTGGATGGTGTATGGATCCAGCGCGCCGTCGGTCATCACCCCCAGCTCCGGAAAGCGTTTTTTCAGCTCGCGCACCGCGCGCGGCACCAAACCGTCCGGGTTATAGGCCTCGCTGCCTTCATTGTCCTTGTTGCCGGTGATCACCGGAAACAACGACAGCATCGGGATGCCCAGCTCCAGCGCCTCTTCGGCCACCGGCAGCAGCTTGTCCAGCGTCAGGCGCGGCGCGCCCGGCATCGACGGCACGTCCACCACCTGATTGCTGCCCTCCATCACGAATACCGGATAGATGAGGTCGTTGGTGGTCAGCACGTTCTCGCGCATCAACCGGCGGCTGAAATCAGCCTTGCGCATTCTGCGCATGCGGGTCACCGGGAAATAGCGATTGGCAAAAATCATGACGACAGCCCCTTAAAAAAGACAATGACAATTGTACGCCCAATCCAGAGCATGCGGCAGCAGCCATGACACATCCGCCCCATGCATGGATGCCGCTCCTGCTCAACCATGATCCGATATCGCCTGATCCGGCCCACCATGCCCAAAACATGAAATGAATGGCGTTTTCAGGAGACTGCCCGCTTCTCGGCAAAGCCCTGGCCGCCTGCCGCAAACCTGCGCTTCAGGAAACCCGCTCGGAAGAACTCGACAAGACGGCACTGCCCTCAGGAGGCCAGATGGGAGTCAAAGCGCGGCCAGCGGCTACTGGGCGATGGCCAAACACACGCTCAAACCCGCGCCCGCAGCGTCAAGTCGACCGCCAAGCATTCATCCGGCTATTTTCTGCATGAGAAAAAAACATTTGTCATGAAATGTGCATTTGCAGCAAATTGCCAAAATGCAACACAAGATATCAATATTTACAATATTAAAATAATTCCAATGGCATGGCATGGAACATTAACAATGAAGAAAATAGCAAATTTTAACAATAACTACTTGATAAAAAATAAAATATGAAAATGAATAGATGTTCAGCAGAAAATTACAACATAGTCATGTCAGCAATTTGTTCCTATCTGTTAAGAAGTATGTCTTGACGAAAAACTCATCGCTCGGACACACTGCCGAACCTAGTACGGCGGAATAAAAACAACACCGCTGGCAGGCGCCTTCGGGCAGAAATCGAAACAAAGGGTTTTAGAGAAAATGAAGAAAATCGCACTCGTCGCCGCCATCGCAGCGGCCATCCCGGCATTCGCGCAAGCCGATGTCAATATCTACGGCTCTCTGCGCGCCGGCGTTTCCGTCACCAAGAACAGCGACAACAACTACGGCTCGACCTTCGGCGTCGACGACTTCGGCAGCCGCATCGGCTTCCGCGGCAAAGAAGATCTGGGCAATGGCCTGAAAACTATTTGGCAAGTAGAAACCGGCTTTACCGTCGATGGCGCGGGCGGCACCGGGACAGCCTCCGGCACCTTGGCCAACCGTCAGAGCTTCGTCGGACTGGAAGGCGGTTTCGGCACCGTGCGCGTCGGCTACATCAATGACGTGATCGGCGACACGGAAGCCACCGACAACCTGTACGGGCCCCGTCGCGACAGCATGGGCGCAGGCTTCCCGCTCTACGAAGCGACTGATGTGTTCGGCGCCTACGGCGACTCCCGCTTCAAGAACAGCATCCGCTACGACTCCCCCGATTTCTACGGCTTCAACGCCTCCGCTCAATACGGCGCGGGTGAAAGCCGCGCCGCCGGCCAAATGAAGCAAGGCGAAAAATACGGCGTGCGCCTCGGCTACCAAAACTCCGGCTTCTTCGGCGCCTGGGTTTACAGCAGCCAGCTGAATACCGGCGCCAACAAGAACAGCACCATCAACCGCATCGAAGGCGGTTACACCAGCGACAGCCTGTATCTGGCGGCAACCTACCAATGGGTGACTCTCTACGGCAATGCAAGCGCGCTGCCCGGCACCGCTAACCTGAGCCCAGTCATCAATACCGGCGTCAACAAGCTGGAAAACACCGCCTGGGCCCTGAATGCCGCCTACACCATCGGCAAGTTCAAGCCCTCCATCGTCTACTCCAAGCGCGACAACGCCAAGGTGGACGGCACCCGCTACACGCTGGGCGCTTCGCAGTGGGCGCTGGGCCTGGATTACACCCTCAGCAAGAGCACCTTGCTGGAGGCCGGCTACGGCCAGGTGAAAGAAAACCGCGACGCGCAAACCATCAATGGCCACGCCAAGGACACATCCTCGATTTACTGGGCCATGATCAAGCACAACTTCTAAGCCGCTCCGGTTTCTGGAGTCAGCCAACAGCCGCCTTGATGGGCGGCTGTTTTGCTTGGCGGCATCCAAACAAAAACGCCAGCCCGCTGGCTGGCGCGTTGGATCCGGCAGGGCGCGCGGCTTATTCGAAGAAATCGCGCAGCTTGTCCATGAAAGACTTGGAGCGCGGGTTATGAGTGGCCACATCGCCCTGGCTGATCGCCTCGAACTCGCGCAGCAGCTCCTTCTGGCGCTCGGTCAGCTTGACCGGCGTCTCCACCACCACGTGGCAATGCAGGTCGCCGAACTCGCTGCCGCGCACTGCCTTCACGCCCTTGCCGCGCAGACGGTAGACGCGCCCGCTCTGGGTTTCCGGCGAAATCTTCACCTTGGCCATGCCGTCCAGCGTCGGTATTTCCACCTCGCCGCCCAATGCCGCGGTGGAGAAGGAGATCGGCATCTCGCAGTGCAAGTCCATGCCGTCGCGCTGGAACACCGCGTGCTGCTTGATATGGGTGACCACGTACAGGTCGCCCGCCGGGCCGCCGTTCTGGCCCGGTTCGCCCTCGCCGCCCAAGCGGATGCGGTCGCCCTCGTCCACGCCGGCCGGAATCTTCACGTTCAGCGTCTTGGTGGTCTTCTTCTGGCCGGCGCCGTGGCAGCTGGTGCAGGGATCGGTGATCTGCTTGCCCGTGCCATGGCAAGTCGGACAAGTCTGCTGGATCGAGAAGAAGCCCTGGCTCATCCGTACCTGGCCGTGGCCGCCGCAGGTGGAGCAGGTCTTGGGTTGGGTGCCCGGCTTGGCGCCGGTGCCGCTGCATGTGGAGCATGACTCGTGCGACGGAATGCGGATCTGCTTCTCGCAGCCGCGCGCCGCCTCCTCCAGCGAGATCTCCATGTTGTAACGCAGATCCGCGCCGCGATAGACATTGGAACGCCCGCCGCCCTGGCCGCCGCGGCCGCCGCCGAAGATGTCGCTGAAGATGTCGGCGAAATCGCCGAAACCGCCGAAACCCTGGCCGCCGGCGCCTGCCTGCGGATCGACGCCGGCGTGGCCGAATTGGTCGTATGCGCCGCGTTTCTGGCTGTCGGACAGAATCTCGTAGGCTTCCTTCACCTCCTTGAACTTGTCCTCGGCTTCCTTGCTGTCCGGATTGCGGTCCGGGTGGTACTTCATCGCCAGCTTGCGGTAAGCCTTCTTGATGTCATCGTCGGAGGCGTCGCGGTTGACGCCCAGCACGTCGTAGTAGTCTTTTTTGGACATCTGCTGTCACTCTCAAATTCTGGTTGCCGCAGGAACGGGACCCGCTCACAGCGCGGCCGGTTGTCTACCCATCTGTTTCAAAAATCGGAAATGCGCCCTCATTGCCGCCGATACCGAGCGGAACGACTGATAAGGCATGCCATGCTCGCGGCAGGCTTCCGCCACGATCCGGCTCAAGGCCGGATAATGGACATGGCTGGTCTTGCGGAACAGGTGATGCTCCACCTGGAAATTCAACCCGCCCATGTAAAACGTCACCAGGCGATTGCCGCAGGCGAAATTGGCCGTGGTCTTCAACTGGTGCACCGCCCATTCATCGGCCATTTTGCCGTCCTCCCCAGGCAGCGGGAACGCCGCCCCCTCCACCGTGTGCGCCAGCTGGAACACCACCGACAGCGTCAGGCCGAACAGCAGATGCACGCAGAGGAAGGCCAGCAGCACATGCGAAAGCGGGTGATACATCGCCGGCAGCGCCAGCGTATAGCCGACATACAACAGCTTGGTGGCCACGAAATACGGCCACTCCCACCAGGCGCGCCTGGGCAGCGGGGTATCGCCGATTTTGCCGCGTATCATCTTGTGCCAGTCGCTGAACAGCAACCAGAACAGCGTCAACAGGCTATACAGGAATACCGCGTACCAGTGCTGCAGCCGGTGCCAGGGCCGCCACGGCGTGGCCGGCGACAGGCGCATCAGGCTGCCCAGCGCGATGTCGTCGTCCTTGCCGTCCACATTGGTGTAAGTGTGGTGCAGCACATTGTGCTTCTGCTGCCACATGCTCTGGCTGCCGCCCAGCACCTCCATGCTGGAACCCATCAGCCAGTTCACCCAGCGCTTGCGGGAATAACTGCCATGCGCGCCGTCGTGCATCACGTTGAAAGCGATCAACACCAAGCCCTGCGCCAGTCCGAATCCGGCCAATAGCGCCGACCACCAGTGCTCGACGCCCCATACCAGCATCGCGTAACTGAAGCCTGCCAGCGCATAGGCGAACACGGTTTTGAAATGCAACAGCCGGTTGCCGGTGTGGCGCTGCCCGGTTTGCTGAAAATAGGCGTCAACCCGGGACTTCAGCGTTTCGAAAAACGGCCCGCGAGCCGAAAAGGTGATACGGGACGACATTCACTCTCCAGAAGACCTGGCCGCCAGGCGGCCATCCAAACGCCGATGACCGGAACAAGCCCCGGGACCTCCCGGTGGGCTTGGCCCGGTCATCTGGCGCCATCAGAACAAGGCGGCTATCAAGCCTTGTCTTTCTTCACTTCCTCGAACTCGGCGTCCACCACATTGCCTTCGTCCTTCTTGCCGGCGTCGGCCTGCTCGGCGCCTTCCTGGGCGCCGGCTTCCGCCTGGGCCTGGGCGTACATGATCTCGCCCAGCTTCTGGCTGGCCTTGGCCAGTTCTTCGGCCTTGGCTTCGATGGCTTCCTTGTCCTCGCCCTTCACCACTTCCTCGGCCTCCTTCAGCGCGGATTCGATCTTGGCCTTTTCGTCTGCGCCGATCTTGTCGCCATGTTCGCCCAGCGATTTCTTGATGCTGTGGATCAGGCCTTCGGCGTGGTTGCGCGCGGTCACCAGCTCATGCAGCTTCTTGTCTTCCTCGGCGTTGGCCTCGGCATCCTTTACCATGCGCTCGATCTCGGCTTCGGACAGGCCGGAGGAAGCCTGGATGGTGATGTTGGCTTGCTTGCCGGTGGCCTTGTCCTTGGCGGACACGTGCAGGATGCCGTTGGCGTCGATGTTGAACTCGACCTCGATCTGCGGAATGCCGCGCGGCGCCGGCGGGATGTCGCCCAGATTGAACTGGCCCAGCGATTTGTTGGCGGCGGCCTTCTCGCGCTCGCCCTGCAGCACGTGGATGGTCACCGCGGTCTGGTTGTCGTCGGCAGTGGAGAAAGTCTGCGACGCCTTGGTCGGGATCGTGGTGTTCTTCTGGATCAGCTTGGTCATCACGCCGCCCAGGGTTTCGATGCCCAGCGACAGCGGGGTCACGTCCAGCAGCAGCACGTCCTTGCGGTCGCCCGACAGCACGGAGCCCTGGATGGCGGCGCCGACGGCCACGGCTTCGTCAGGGTTCACGTCCTTGCGCGGTTCCTTGCCGAAGAATTCCTTCACCGCGTCCTGCACCTTGGGCATGCGGCTCTGGCCGCCGACCAGGATCACGTCGGTGATGTCGGACAGCGATACGCCTGCGTCCTTCAGCGCCACGCGGCACGGCTCGATGGAGCGGGCGATCAGGTCATCCACCAGGCTTTCGAACTTGGCGCGGGTGATCTTCATCGCCAAGTGCTTCGGACCGGTGGCGTCCATGGTGATGTACGGCAGGTTCACTTCGGTCTGGGTGGCGCTGGACAGCTCGATCTTGGCCTTTTCAGCGGCCTCTTTCAGGCGTTGCAGCGCCATCACGTCCTGCTTCAGATCGACGCCTTGCTCTTTCTTGAATTCGGTGACGATGTAGTCGATCAGGCGCTGGTCGAAGTCTTCGCCGCCCAGGAAGGTGTCGCCGTTGGTCGACAGCACTTCGAACTGGTGCTCGCCGTCCACGTCGGCGATTTCAATGATGGACACGTCGAAGGTGCCGCCGCCCAGGTCGTATACCGCGATCTTGCGGTCGCCTTCCTGCTTGGCCAGGCCGAAGGCCAGCGCGGCCGCGGTCGGCTCGTTGATGATGCGCTTCACTTCCAGGCCGGCGATGCGGCCGGCGTCCTTGGTGGCCTGGCGCTGGCTGTCGTTGAAGTAGGCCGGCACGGTGATCACGGCTTCGGTCACTTCTTCGCCCAGGTAGTCTTCGGCGGCCTTCTTCATCTTGCGCAGCACTTCCGCGGAGATTTGCGGCGGAGCCAGTTCCTGATCGCGCGCCTTCACCCAGGCGTCGCCGTTCTTGGCCTTCAGGATTTCAAAAGGCATCAGATCGATATCCTTCTGCACTTCCTTGTCTTCAAACCGGCGGCCGATCAGGCGCTTGGCGGCGTAAATCGTGTTCTTCGGGTTGGTCACGGCCTGGCGCTTGGCCGGCGCGCCCACCAGGATTTCGCCGTCTTCGACGTAGGCGATGATGGACGGGGTGGTGCGGTTGCCTTCGGCGTTTTCGATGACTTTCGGGTTGCCGCCTTCTACGACCGCTACGCAGGAGTTGGTGGTGCCCAGGTCGATACCGATGATTTTACCCATGATGTATTCCTTTTCTCTATTCGTTCCGGCCTGGCCATTTCTGATAGCCAGAGCCTGTTGTCTCAATAAATATTGGCTATGCCGAACTTTTCAAGAGCCCGGCCAGCGCCTTTTTTATGCCTTGGCCTTGGATACCACCACCATGGCCGGGCGCAGCACGCGGTCGGCCAGCAGATAACCCTTCTGCATCACGCGCACCACGGTGTTCGGTTCGGCATCGGACTCTTCCGCGCTCATGGCCTGGTGCTGGTGCGGATCCAGCTTGTCGCCGAGCTTGGGCGCGATGTCCTTGATCTGCGCCTTGTCGAAGGCGGACACCAGCTGTTTCAGCGTCATGTCCACGCCCATCTTCAGCGCGTCGATCTGGCCGCTCTGGTCCAGCAGCGCCATTTCCAGGTAATCCTTGACCGTCACCAGCTCGGCCGCGAACTTGCCGATCGCGTACTTGTGCGCGGCGGCCACCTCATCCTGCGCGCGGCGGCGCTGGTTTTCCAGCTCGGCTCGGGCGCGCAGCAGGGTGTCGTTCAGTTCGGCGATTTCGGCTTCCAGCCCGGCGATGTGCTGCTCGGGAGTCTGCTCCAGCTCGGTATGCGCCGCGCTGGCGGTATCGGTCATTTCGTTTTCCACGGCTTCGGCCGTTTGATTTTGGTTCTCTTGCATGACGTTTCCTCGGAATTGCACCGGCTAAATTGATGTCCAGATGCTAGGTAGGGACTTTCCCGGCGATTTCAAGCCCTTCAGTGCACATCTCCATCGCAAGCAAAAAATAGTCAATGTGCGTATTTTTACCGGCATTTTTTCGCAAACTACACTTTTGATATCGGCAAATATTCGTTTAACGCAGCAGATTGTTAGCTTATGAAAACACTGGAATTTTTCTTTGCTGCACTGCACACATCTCGGATTTTTTGTGCTTATAATGGCCGCACACCAAGGAAGAAACCGCTGCCGCAGCCGAAAAACCGCTGCCGCGCGCGGACAAGATAAATCAGGCCGATCCAGCCCGGTTTTGACAAAAATCCGGAACACCGGAACAGTGGTACCGCTATCGAGGACGCCGGCCACGCCGGCGAGCACAGAAACGTTTCGAGAAGGGTTTCAACATGACGACTCGCGAACAACGCATTGCAGCCATCCAGAAAGACTGGGACGAAAACCCGCGCTGGAAAGGCATCAAGCGTGGCTACAGCGCCGCCGACGTCGAACGCCTGCGCGGATCGCTGCAGGTGGAGCACAGCCTGGCCCGCCACGGCGCGGAAAAACTGTGGCAACTGGTGAACAACGAGCCTTACATCAACTGTCTGGGCGCGCTGACCGGCGGCCAGGCGATGCAGCAGGTGAAGGCAGGCGTCAAGGCCATCTATCTGTCCGGCTGGCAAGTGGCCGCCGACAACAACGAGTACTCGGCCATGTACCCGGATCAGTCCTTGTATCCGGTGGACTCGGTGCCCAAGGTGGTGGAACGCATCAACAACACCTTCACCCGCGCCGATGAAATCCAGCACGCCAAGGGCGTAGAAGCCGGCGACAAGGGCTATGTCGACTACTTCGCGCCCATCGTCGCCGACGCCGAAGCCGGCTTCGGCGGCGTGCTGAACGCCTATGAGCTGATGAAGTCGATGATCCGCGCCGGCGCCGCAGGCGTGCACTTCGAAGACCAGCTGGCCTCGGTGAAGAAGTGCGGCCACATGGGCGGCAAGGTGCTGGTGCCGACCCAGGAAGCGATCCAGAAGCTGATAGCCGCCCGCCTGGCGGCCGACGTCTACGGCGTGCCGACGCTGGTGATCGCCCGCACCGACGCCGAAGCGGCCGACCTTCTGACCAGCGACGTGGACCCCAACGACGAGCCCTTCCTGACCGGCGAGCGCACCGCCGAAGGCTTCTACAAGACCAAGAAGGGCCTGGAGCAAGCCATCAGCCGCGCGGTGGCCTACGCCGACTACGCCGACCTGGTGTGGTGCGAAACCGGCACCCCGGATCTCGAATTCGCGCGCAAATTCGCCGAAGCCGTGCACGCCAAGCATCCGGGCAAGCTGCTGGCCTACAACTGCTCGCCGTCGTTCAACTGGAGAAAGAACCTGGACGACGCCACCATCGCCAAGTTCCAGCGCGAGCTGGGCGCGATGGGCTACAAGTACCAGTTCATCACCCTGGCCGGCATCCACAGCATGTGGTTCAACATGTACGACCTGGCGCAGGACTACGTGGCGCGCGGCATGTCCGCCTACGTCGAGAAGGTGCAGGAGCCCGAGTTCGCCGCCCGCGACCGCGGCTACAGCTTCGTGTCCCACCAGCAAGAAGTGGGCACCGGCTACTTCGACGACGTGACCACCGTGATCCAGGGCGGCGCCTCCAGCGTCACCGCGCTGACCGGCTCCACCGAGGAAGAACAGTTCCATTAAGCCGCCACAAGCGGCGCACCCAAAGCCCGCGTACCCCGCGGGCGATGCCGCCCACCTTTGCCGGTGGGCGGCATTTTCATATCCGGGAGAACGACATGAGCTTGGCCACCACCGATCTGTGCGATGCCTTCGATGCGGAAATCCAAGTTCTGGAGCCGATCTTTCAATCGTTCGGCGGCAATATCCGCTTTCACGGCCCCATCGCCACGCTGAAGTTGTTCGAAGACAACAGCCTGGTGCGTGAAACACTGGGCGAGAATGGGAATGGACGCGTGCTGGTGGTGGATGGCGGCGGCTCGCGACGCTGCGCGCTGCTAGGCGATCAACTGGGCGAGCTCGCGGTGAGAAACGGCTGGGCCGGGCTGGTGATGGACGGCTGCGTGCGCGACAGCGCCGCGCTGGCCAAACTGCCGCTGGGGGTCAAGGCGCTGGCGGCGCATCCGCGCAAGTCGGTGAAGTCGAACAGCGGCCAGAAGAATCTGATCGTGCGCATCGCCGGCTGCGACCTCCAGCCCGGCCAGTGGCTATACGCCGACGAAGACGGCGTGATCGTCTCCACGCGCGAACTGGGCTAGCCCCCGCCGCGCTGATGCACCGGCAGCGCGCCCTGCGCGCTGGCGGTACCCCACTCCAGCCGCTGCTCCCACCAGGAATGATGCTCGGGCGCCAATACCTCCGGCGCGTCCAACGAAGCGGCGGTGACGTCGATCTCCTCCGGATCCGACTCGTGAAAATAGGTGAGCGTGGAGCCGCAGTGCGGACAGAAGCCGCGCGACACCGCCGCCGACGAGTGGTACTGCACCGGCCGCTCCCCCCGCCACTCCAGCTCGTGCACGCGTACGGTGAACCAAGTGACGAAAGCGGCGCCGCTGGCGCGTCGGCAGCTGCGGCAATGACAATGGGTAATGTGGAACGGCGTGCCGCGCAATCGATAGCGCACTGCGCCGCACAAGCAACCTCCGGTCAGACCTACGCTCATCGGCCCTCCTTCGCGGAATGGAAGCGCGGCGCCAGCCGCGCTCTCGCTTCACTATGCCTCAGCCATGCTGCAAGCGCAAAAAAACCTCCGCGGACTGGGGCAAACGCAAACAACAGGACATAAAATCAATGCATCCAGACAGGGAGATCGCCATGCGCCGCCTGCTTGCCGCCTTCGTATGCGTCCTCTCCCTATCCAGCCATGCCGCGATGCAGCAAGACCGATCCCTGGTGCGCATCTGCGACGACGGCGACGAATGGCCGCCATTCACCTACTACCGCCGCGTCGATGGCAAACCCACACAGGAGATCGCCGGCTACTCCGTGGAAGTGATTTCGGCCATTCTGAACAAGCATGGGATTCCATTCCAGATAAACCTCCCGCCGTGGAAACGCTGCCTGGGATCGATAGAAGCCGGCGAGAGTTACGTGATGGCGCTCAGCGCCAGCAAGAATCCCGACCGCGAACGGCGCTTCCTGTTCTCCCAGCCCTATTACCAGACCCATTACTACGTGTTCTATGCCAAGAGCCGCTTTCCGCAGGGGCTGCGCTTGGACAGCCAGGCCGACCTCAATCGCTACCGGCTAGGCGGCATCAAGGGCTACGCCTACTCCAATCTCGCCGCCGTGGACAAGGACAAGATGACGCGCGCGGCCAGCTATCCGGAGCTGGTGAAGATGATGAAGGCCGGCAGGCTGGATCTGTTCGCCGAGGATGTCGAGGTGATGGCTGGCCTCGCCAGCATCGGCGCGCTGGATGTGATCGATGATCCCGCTGTCGGGCGGCTGCCGCTCCCCGGCGCCAACGCCAATCCCTTTCACATGATATTCAGCCGCAAAAACCCGCGCGGCGAAGCGCTGCGCCAACTGGTGGACGCCGAGCTCGAAACCATGCGCCGCTCCGGCCAGCTGGCGCGCTTGCTGGCCAAATACGTGAAGCGCTGACAAAGAAACGCCGCCGGCAGCCATCAAGGCGGCCGGCGGCGATGGGCGGCGCGGACGGATCAGGCCGGCTGCGTCGGCGTGGCGCCCTTCACCTCGGTCAGGCGATTGTCGCCATCGACGAACACCAGCTTGGGCGAATGGTTCTTCAACTCCGCGTCTTCATACTGAGCGAAGGAGGCGATGATCAGCAGGTCGCCCGGCGCGGCGCGGCGCGCGGCCGAGCCATTCACCGAAATCACGCCGGAGCCGCGCTCCGCCTTGATTGCGTAAGTGGCGAAGCGCTCGCCGTTGGTGACGTTCCAGATCTGCACTTCTTCGTACTCGAGGATGTCCGCCGCTTCCAGCAGATTCTCATCGATGGCGCAAGAGCCGATGTAATGCAGCTCCGCGTGCGTGGTGGTCACGCGATGGAGCTTGGACTTGAGCATATTGCGTTGCATGACAGCTTTCCCTCTCGTCCCGGTTTAACGGAACACTTCGATATTGTCGATCAACCGGGTCTTGCCCAGGCGCGCCGCGGCCAGCACCACCAGCCGCTTCTCGCCGGCATGGGCGATTTCCAGCGTGTCGGCCTGTCGCACCTCGACATAATCCACGGTCCAGCCGGCGGCGGACAGGTCGTCTCGCGCAGCCTGCTCCAGACCCGCGTAATCCTGGCTGCCGGCGAGCAGCCCATCGCGAATCGCGCTCAGGTTGCGATATAGACGCGGCGCCTCGGCGCGCTCTTCAATCGCGAGGTAACCATTGCGCGACGACAGCGCCAGGCCGTCATCGGCGCGGCCGGTGTCCACCGGCACGATCTCGATCGGCGAATTGAGATCGGCGAGCATCGCCTGGATCACGTGCAGCTGCTGGTAATCCTTCTTGCCGAAGCAGGCCAGGTCCGGCTGCACGATGTTAAACAGCTTGGTCACCACCGTGGCCACGCCGCGGAAATGGCCGGGACGGAAAGCGCCGCACAGCTCGTTCTGGATGTGCGGCGGCTCGATGTTGAAGTCCTGCCTCACGCGCGGGTACAACTCGCGCTCGGTCGGAAAAAACAGCGCGTCCACGCCGGCGGCGCGCAGCTTGTCGCAGTCCGCCTCAAAAGTGCGCGGATAGGCGTCGAAGTCCTCTCCCTGGCCGAACTGCAGCCGGTTGACGAAGATGCTGACCGCCACTTTGTCG
This sequence comes from Chromobacterium phragmitis, assembly GCF_003325475.1. NCBI lineage: Bacteria > Pseudomonadati > Pseudomonadota > Betaproteobacteria > Neisseriales > Chromobacteriaceae > Chromobacterium > Chromobacterium phragmitis. Next base: position 3,261,626 of record NZ_CP029495.1, on the reverse strand, counting down.
GCGCGCTCGCGGGCGGCGGCCACCAGCTTCAGGTGCCCCTCGTGCAGATTGCCCATGGTAGGCACGAAAGCCAGCTTGCCGGCCTGCTTGCGCCAGGCGCGCATCTCGGCCACGGTACGGATGATTTCCATCTCTCGTTCTCTTCCGGGCTTAGTAAGTGTGCTCTTCGGTCGGGAAGGTCTTGTCCTTCACCGCCTTGATGTAAGCCTGGACAGCGCCCTGGATGCTGCCGGCCTCTTCCATGAAGTTCTTGACGAACTTGGCCTTCTTACCCGGATACACGCCCAGCATGTCGTGCAGCACCAGCACCTGGCCGGACGTGTCCGCGCCCGCGCCGATGCCTATGGTCGGCGCCTTGACGGTTTCGGTGATCTCCTTGGCCAGCGGCGCCGGCACGCACTCCATCAGCACCAGGCTGGCGCCGGCCTCGGCCAGGACCTTGGCGTCGTTCAGGATGCGCTGCGCGTCTTCGCCCCTGCCCTGCACGCGGTAGCCGCCGAACATGTTGACGTATTGCGGCGTCAGGCCGATGTGGGAGCACACCGGAATGCCGCGCTCCACCAGGAAGCGGGTGGTCTCGGCCATGTAGGCGCCGCCTTCCAGCTTCACCATGTGGGCGCCGGCCTGCAGCAGGCGCGCGGCATGGGCAAAGGCCTGCTGCGGGCTTTCCTGGTAGGCGCCGAAAGTCATGTCGCCCAGGATCAGCGCGTTCTTGGCGCCGCGGGCCACGCAGCGGATGTGGTAGAGCATGTCCTCTTCGCTGACCGGCAGCGTGGAGTCCACGCCCTGCATCACCGGCCCCAGCGAATCGCCGACCAGCAGGATTTCCACGCCGGCCTCGTCCAGCAGGCTGGCGAAGCTGGCGTCGTAGCAGGTGAGCATGGTGATCTTCCGGCCTTCCTCGGCCAGCTTGTGCAGGGTATTGACGGTTATTTTCATCTCGACTTCCTCGCGTTCCATCTACGGCGCCGCGCGGGACGATGCCCGGTCAGACGCTCTTGTTGAAATAACTGCGCTGGCCGCGCATCTCGGCGATGCAGCGGATCAATAACTCGAAGTCCTCGTCGCCGTCCACCAGATTCAAATGGTCGGTGTTGACGATCAGCAACGGCGCCGCCTCGTACTGGTGGAAAAATTCGCTGTAGCCGGCATGCACGCGCTTGAGGTAGCCCTCGGGGAAGTTCACCTCGTAATCGATCGCCCGCGCCGCCACCCGCTGCAGCAGGATGTCCTCGGACGCCTGCAGATAAATCACCAGATCTGGCACCGGATATTCGGTCAACGCCAGCCGCGCCAGCCGCTGGTAAATCGCCAGCTCATGCTCATCCAGGTTGATTCGGGCGAACAGCTCGTCCTTTTCGAACAGGAAATCCGACACCAGCGGCGCCGCCTGCAACTCGCCCTGCAGCATTTCGCGCGCGATGTCGGCGCGCTGCAACAGGAAGCTCAGCTGGGTGGACAGCGCGTGGGCCGGCATATTGCGATAAAACCGCGGCAGGAAGGGATTGGCGGCAGGGTCCTCGGCCTTCAGCTGCACATCCCAGTATTCAGACAGCCGGCGCGCCAGCGAGGACTTGCCCGAGCCTATCGGCCCTTCCACCACCACGTATCGCAATTGACTCATGCTCGTTCCTGTTCGTTCGATTGATCGTCCCCGCCCAGCCGCCGGATGCCGTCGCCGGCCAGCCCCGCGGCCAGTGCCGCGACCTTGCCGACGCCGGGCAGCTCCACATCGCCGGCCACTTCGGCCAGCGGCGCCATCACGAAGGCGCGCTCATGCATCCGCGGATGGGGCAGGATCAGCCGCGAATCTTGCAGAAAGATGCCATCGTAATACAGCAAGTCAAGATCTAGTACCCTTGGCGCGTTGCGGAAGCTGCGCAGGCGGCCGAAGCGTTGCTCCAGCGCCAACAACTCGTCCAGCAAGCCATGGGGAGGCAGCGCGGTGTCCAGCAGCGCCACCGCGTTGATGAAATCGGGTTGATCGGCGTAGCCGACCGGCGCGGTGCGATACAGCGAGGAATGGCGGACCATCTCGGTCCCGGCCAAATGGCCAAGGGCCGCGAGAGCGGCCCTGACCTGCTGTTGCGGCTGCTCCAGATTGCTGCCCAGAGCCACGTAGGCCAGCGTCACTCGGCGCTCTCCCCGGCGCCCTCCGGCTTGCGGCGGCCGCCGCTGCGCCTGCGCCGGCGCTTCTTGGCGGGCTCGTCCGCCCCGCTGTCCTTGGCCTCGGAAACCAGACGCTCGCGGTCGCCTTCATCGCCGCGCTGGAATTCGTCCCACCAGCGCACCAGCTCGCGCGGCACGTCGCCGGCCTCGCTGCGCAGCGCCAGGAAATCGTAGGCGGCTCGGAAGCGCGGCTGCTCCAGGAAGCGGAACGGCCGGCCGCCGGTGCGGCTGTCGAAACGCGCTTGCAGCGTCCAGATTTCGCGCATGGTCACGCTGAAGCGGCGCGGAATGGCGAAATCGTTGTCCTGTTCATTCTCAACATCGGATATGGCGTCCAGCAGCGCCGGCAGGCTTTTTTCGCCGGCCTCGCGGCGGCGTTGCCAGCCCTGGTCCACCTGCCGCCACAGCAGCGTGGCCAGCAGGAAGCCGACGGAGATCGGCTTGTCGGCGCGCAAGCGGGCGTCGGTGCTGTCCAGGCTCAGCTTCAGGAAGGCGTCTTCGCCGCCCTTGTCGTCCATCACCGCGTCCAGCAACGGGAAGACGCCGCGCGCCAACCCTTCTTCGCGCAGTTTTTTCAGGCAGGCGTAAGCGTGGCCGGACATCAAGAGCTTGAGCAACTCGTCGAACAAGCGGGCCGGCGGCTCCTTCTTCAACAGATGGGCGTGGGCGCGGATCGGCTTCTTGGTGTCTTCGTCGATCTCGAAACCCAGCTTGGCCGCCAGGCGCACCGCGCGCAGCATGCGCACCGGATCTTCCTGATAACGGCGGGCGGGCTGGCCTATCATCACCAGTTTCTTGGCGTGCAGGTCCTTGACCCCGTGGTGGTAGTCGATGACGGTTTCGTCGGACGGATCGTAGAACAACGCGTTGACGGTGAAGTCGCGGCGGTGCGCGTCCTCTTCCTGGCTGCCGAAACTGTTGTCGGCCATGATGCGGCCGGTTTCATTGGTGTCGTCCACGCTGCCGCCGCGGAAGGTGGTCACCTCTATGGTTTCCGGGCCCATCATCACGTGGACGATGCGGAAACGGCGGCCGATGATGCGGGAGCGGCGGAACAGATGATGCACCTGCTCCGGCGTGGCGTTGGTGGCCACGTCGAAATCCTTGGGCGACACGCCCAGCATCAGGTCGCGCACGGCGCCGCCCACCACGTAGGCGGCGTAGCCCGCTTCCTGCAGGCGGTTGGTCACCCGCAGCGCGGCGGAGCTCAGCTGGTCGCGGCGGACGCCGTGCTGCGGCAGCGGATAGACGCGCGGCTTGCTGCCACGGCGCTTGCCCATCGGCAATTCCAGGACTTTACGGATTAGCTTGCGGATCATGTGGAAATTGTGGCTTGGAATGCTGGATTCGCAAGGTTAGGGATTCAAGGCCGCGATTATAGCCCGAATCCTTGCGGAAAATACACATCGCGCCTTTCCTCACCGGAAACTTGTTTCAATCGGAACCGCCCTGCCGGACCGCCTCGTCCGCCGGCTCCGCCAGATACCGTTCTAGGCAATGTTGCAGATGCGCGCGCAGCGCCGCCACCGCCGGCGACAGCATCAGCCGGTGCGGCGTCACCAGGCACAGCGGCGTCGGCTCCGTCTGGCAAGCGGTCAGCAGGGGGCGCAGCCGCCCCGCCCGCAAGTCGTCCAGCACGTCCAGCCTGGACTTGTAGGCGATGCCCAGCCCCGCCACCGCCCAGCGCCTGACGATCTCGCCGTCGTCGCTTAGCCAACGGCCGGATACCGCCACCGTCTGCCGCTCGCCGCCGCGCTCGAAACTCCAGCGTTCGTGCACCGCCTCGCCCAGCACCAGCCGCAAGCAAGCGTGCCCGCGCAGCGCCTGCGGCGTTTGCGGCTCGCCATGGCGGGCCAGGTAGTCCGGCGACGCGCACAACACGCGGCGATTGTCCGGCGCCAGCGGCAGCGCCACCAGGCTGGAGTCCTCCGGCACGCCGTAGCGCAGCGCCACGTCCACCGGCTGGCGATAGAGGTCGGCGACGCGGTCGCTGATCTGCAATTGCAAGCTCAAACCGGGATGCTGCAGCAGAAAATCGTCCAGCCACGGCCGCAACAGATTGCGCCCCAGATCGGACGGCATGGACAACGACATGCTGCCGGACAACTCGCGCCGATCCTGCTCCAGCGCCAGGCTGCCGGCGCGCAGCGCGTCCAGCGCGGCCCGCGCGTGCTCCAGATAGCGCTCCCCCGCCAGCGTCAGCCTCAGGCTGCGGGTAGAGCGCGCCAGCAGCTGCGCGCCCAGCTCGCCCTCCAGCCGCTTGAGTCCGGCGCTGGCCACCGCAGGACTCAAGTCCAGTTGCCGCGCCGCGGCCGACAGGCTGCCGTTGTCCGCCGCGCGGATGAAAATCTGCAAATCGTCCGGTCTGACCATGTTTATCAAATGAATTTTGAAACTGATTTGTATATTAGCCTGATTTTCTCAAAACAAAACAGCAATACCATGCAAGGCATCCTGCAAGCGGCCTCCCGCCGCCCATTTGCGAAACAGAGGAAAGCAAAATGAAAGCCGTCGCCTATTACCAGAGCCTGCCGATTTCCCACCCCGAAGCGCTGCAGGACGTGCAGTTGCCCGACCCCGCAGTCGGCGAGCATGACCTGTTGGTGGAAGTGCGGGCCATATCCGTCAATCCGGTCGATGTGAAAGTGCGCGCCCATATGGCGCCGGAAGCCGGCCAGGCCAAGGTGCTGGGCTGGGACGTCGCCGGCGTGGTGCGCGCCGTCGGCGACAAGGCCAGGCTGTTCCGCCCCGGCGACCGCGTCTGGTACGCCGGCGCGCTGCACCGGCCCGGCGCCAACAGCGAGCTGCACGCGGTGGACGAGCACATCGTCGGCCGCATGCCGGACAGCCTGGATTTCGAAACCGCCGCCGCGCTGCCGCTGACCGCCATCACCGCTTGGGAACTGCTGTTCGACCGCTTGCAAGTTCTGGCCGACAGCCAGCCATCCGGCAAGAGGCTGCTGGTGGTAGGCGCAGCCGGCGGCGTCGGCTCCATCCTGGTCCAGCTGGCCCGCCGCCTGACCGGCCTCACCGTGATCGGCACCGCCTCGCGGCCGGAAACCCAGGCCTGGGTCAAAGAACTGGGCGCGCATCACGTGATCGACCACCACCAGCCCTTGAGCCAGGAACTGAAGCGGATAGGCATCGAGCAGGTGGAATACGTGGCCAGCCTGAACCAAACCGACCAGCATTTCGACGAGATCGTCGCCGCGCTGGCGCCGCAAGGCAAGCTCGCGCTGATCGACGACCCGGCGACGCTGGACGCGCGGCCGTTGAAAACGAAAAGCATCTCGCTGCACTGGGAGTTCATGTACACCCGCTCGATGTTCGCCACCGACGACCGGATCGAACAGCACAGGCTGCTGACCGAACTGGCGAAGCTGGTGGACGCCGGCATCGTGGCAAGCACCGCCACCGAACGCTTCGGCGCGATCAGCGCCGCCAACCTCAAGCGCGCCCACGCCCTGCTGGAAAGCAACGCCGCTCGCGGCAAGATCGTGCTCAGCGGCTTCTGATCGCGCCCGACGCTCAACCCGGCCGCTCCTCGCGGCCTTTCCCGACAGGAGCCGCATGAACGCGCCCCACATCACGCTGGTCACGATAGACCTGTCCTTCCACGCCGCCAGCGCCGCCGTGATCGCCGCCGTCCTGGAAAAACATGGCGTGGCCGTCAGCCAATGGCGCGCGCCGCACGAGCGCGCGTTCGAACTGCTGGCCAGCGGCCAGGGCGACATGCTGTGCAGCGCCTGGCTGCCCGGCAGCCACGGCCGCTATCTCGCGCCCATCGAAGACGAGATCGAAAAAATGTCCGCGTTGTATGCGCCCTACGCGCTGTGGGGCGTGCCGGACTACGTGCCGGCCGATGCGGTGGCCGAGATCGCTGACCTGGCAAAGCCCGATGTGGCGGCCCGCATGGTCAAGACCATACAGGGCATCAATCCCGGCGCCGGCATCAGCCGCTTCTCGCTGGAGATCATGGACCGCTACCGGCTGCATGAGGCCGGCTACCGCTTCCTCCACGGCGCGCTGGACGATTGCGTCTCGGCCTTCGAACAAGCCGTCGCGCGCCGCGACTGGGCGGTGGTGCCGCTGTGGCAACCACAATATCTGCACTGGCGCCACCGCATCCGCGAACTGGCCGATCCGGATGGCCTGCTGCGCGGCCGCGACGAGGCGACGCTCATCGTCCGCAAGGACGCGCTGCGCCGTCTTTCCGCCGCGGCCATCGCCGACTTGCGCGCGTTGCGGCTGGGCAATCAAGCCATGACCCGGCTCGACCACCTGATCTGCAAGCAGGGCTTGTCGCCCGACGAGGCGGCCAGGCAATGGCTGTCTTCATCCGCAACCCAAGCCGGGTGAGCTCGCGCGGCGCGACGATTATGTTCAACAAGACGACATTCACAAAACCACACCATCAACCCAGTAGACATATGCGCAAAATCCATAGAGCATACGAAGTTCATTCCCTTGCACCGTCAACGCGAGCCGTCGCAAGGGAAGAAATCAGGGAAGGCCGCGATACCGGCTGATGGCCGCGCGGCGTTCCTGCACATTCAGGAGCACGCCGTGTATTCCAGATCCAATCCTTCTTCCGCCATGCCGCGGCCGATGGCCCGCGGCGGGCGTTCTCCCCGCGCGCGCATGCGCCTCGCCCTGCTGTCCCTGATCCTGATCCAGGCGGGCTGCGCGGTGGGCCCGGACTTCAAGTCCCCCGCGCTGCCCGACGCCGCCAAACACGGCTACGCCGAAACGCCATTGCCAGACGCCACCGCCGCGGCCAAGGCCGGCCCGGCCGGCGCCAGCCAGCGGTTGGTGTCCGGCGGCGACCTGCCCGAGCAATGGTGGACACTGTTCCGCTCGCCGGAGCTGGACCAGCTGATCCGAGCGGCGCTGGAGCGCAATCCCACGCTGGAAGCCGCCCAGGCGGCTCTTGCCCAGGCGCGGGAAAACTACAACGCCGCCTCCGGCAACCTGCTGTTCCCCAGCGTCAACGCCCAGCTGGGCGGCGGCCGCCAGCGCGCCATCCTCAGCGGCGGCAGCCCCAGCGAATTCAACGTCTACAACGCCACCATCAACGTGTCCTACACCCTGGATGTGTTCGGCGGCTCCCGCCGCCAGCTGGAAGGCCTGATGGCGGCGGCGGACTACCAGCGCTTCCAGACCGAGGCCGCCTACCAGACGCTGATCGCCAACGTGGTGACCGCCGCCGTCCAGGAGGCGGCGCTGCGCGGCCAACTGGAAGCCACCCGCGAATTGCTGAAGGCGCAGGAGGCCCAGCTGGCCATCGTCGACAAGCAGGTCGCGCTGGGCGCCCAGCCCCGCGCCGCGGCGCTGAGCCAGGGCACGCTGGCGGCGCAGACCCGCGCCCAGATCCCCCCATTGGAAAAGGCGCAGGCGCAGACCCGCAACCTGCTGGCGGCGCTGGCGGGGCGTTTCCCCGGCGAAGGCGGACTGCCGGAGTTCCGGCTGGAGTCGATGAAGCTGCCGGACGAGCTGCCGGTGTCGCTGCCGTCCGACCTCGCCCGCCAGCGCCCGGACATCCGCGCCAGCGAAGCGCTGTTGCACCAGGCCAGCGCCCAGGTCGGCGTGGCCGCCGCCAACCAATACCCGCAGATCACGCTCAGCGGCAATTACGGCACCCAGCACACCGTGATGAACGGCATGGATGTCGGCAACACGCTGTGGGGCGTCTCCGGCGGCCTGCTGCAGCCGCTGTTCAACGCCGGCGCGCTCAGCGCCAAGCGCCGCGCCGCCGAAGCCGCCTACCGCCAGGCCGAGGCGCAATACCGCGCCACGGTACTGAAAGCCTTCCAGAACGTGGCCGACAGCCTGCGGGCGGTGGATTCGGACGCCCAGGCGCTGAAGGCGCAGGCGGAAGCGGAGGCCCAGGCGCGAGAATCACTGGACGTCCACTCGCGGCAGTACAAGCTGGGCGGCATCAGCTATCTCGCGCTGCTGGACGCCGAGCGCGGCTACCAGCAGGCCCGCATCGGCCTGATCCAGGCCCAGGCCGCCCGCTACAACGACACCGCGGCGCTGTTCCTGGCTCTGGGCGGCGGCTGGTGGAAACAACCGGCGGCCAACTGACCCCCAGAACACACACATCGTTCGCCGCCGCACGCGGCGGGCGCGCCAATTTCGAATCGCCATATAGAGAAGACAAATCATGACCAAGCGAATGTTGATCATGCTGGGCTGCGTGCTGCTGCTGGTGCTGGCGCTGGGCGTGGGCTTTTTCCTCCACATCCAGAAGCTGATCGCCAGCTCGCCCAAGCCGGGGCCGCAGACGGTGTCCACCGCCGTCGCCAAAATGCAGGAATGGCAGCCGCAGCTGGGGTCGGTGGGCACGCTGTCCGCCGTCCACGGCGTGGACATCAGCAGCGAGGTGGCCGGCCAGGCGCGCAGCCTGCACTTCAAATCCGGCCAGGACGTCAAGGCCGGCGAGGTGCTGGTGCAGCTGAACGCCGACGCCGACGTCGCCCAGCTGCGCGCGCTGCAAGCCGCCGCCGAGCTGGCGGCCACCACGCTGAAGCGCGACCGCGCGCAGCTGGCGGTCCAGGGCGTCAGCCAGGCCCAGGTCGACGCCGACGAGGCCGATCTGAAGAGCAAGAAGGCCCAGGTGGCGCAGCAGGAGGCGCTAGTGGCCAAGAAGACGATACGCGCGCCGTTCGCCGGCCGCGTCGGCATCACCGCCGTCAATCCCGGCCAGTACCTGAACGCCGGCGAGAAGATCGTCACCCTGCAGACCATAGACCCGGTCTACATCGACTTCTTCCTGCCGCAACGCCAGATCGCCCAGATCCGCCTGGGCCAGCCGGTCAACGTGAAGAGCGACGCCTTCGGCGACCAGACCTTCCGCGGCCGCATCAGCGCGATCAACCCCAAAGTGGACCCTGCCACCCGCAATGTGCAGGTGCAGGCCACCATCGCCAATCCCAAGCGCCAGCTGATGCCCGGCATGTTCGCCAACGCCGCCGTCGACATCGGCAGCCGGCAAAGCCGCCTGACGCTGCCGCAGACTGCCGTCACCTACAACCCGTACGGTTCCACCGTGTTCATCGTCAAACCAGGCAAGAACGGCCCCGAGGCGCAGCAGGTCTTCGTCACCACCGGCGACACCCGCGGCAACCAGGTGGCGATCACCAGCGGCCTGAAGGAAGGCCAGGAAGTGGTGACCAGCGGCCAGCTGAAACTGAAGACCGGCACGCCGATCGCGGTCAACAATTCGGTGCAGCCGTCCGACAATCCGAACCCGACGCCGCAAGAGCACTGAGGCCGAGCCATGAATTTCACCGACATCTTCATCAAGCGGCCGGTGCTGGCCACCACGGTCAGCCTGCTGATCGTGGTGCTGGGCCTGCGCTCGCTGTTCGGCCTGCCGATCAACCAGTATCCGCAGACGCAGAACGCGGTGGTGACCATCTCCACCGCTTACTACGGCGCGGACGCCAAAACGGTAGCGGGCTTCATCACCCAGCCGCTGGAGTCCGCCATCGCCCAAGCCCAGGGCATCGACTACCTGTCGTCCACCAGTTCCAGCGGCGTGTCCACCATCACCGCCACGCTGCGGCTGAACTACGACGCCAACCGCGCGCTGACCGAGATCACCACCCAGGTCAACTCGGTGAAGAACCAGCTGCCGCCGCAAGCGCAGCAGCCGGTGCTGACGGTGCAGACCGGCCAGACCACCGACGCGATGTACATGGGCTTCTACAGCGACACGCTGCCCACCAACAACGTCACCGACTACCTGGTGCGGGTGGTCAAGCCCAAGCTGGACTCGGTGCCCGGCGTGCAGACCGCCGAAATCCTGGGCGCGCGCCAGTTCGCGCTGCGCGCCTGGCTGGATTCGGCCAAGATGGCGGCCTACGGCGTCACCGCCGCCGACGTCAGCGCCGCGCTGGCCAGCAACAACACGCTGACCGCGCTGGGCTCCAGCAAGGGCCAGATGGTGACTATCCCGCTGACCGCCGGCACCGACCTGCACACGGTGGCAGAATTCAAACAGCTGGCGGTCAAGCGCAGCGGCGACTCCATCGTGCGGCTGGAAGACGTGGCCACGGTGACGCTGGGCTCGGAAAACTACGACTTCAACGTCGCCTTCAGCGGCGTGCGCTCGGTGTTCATCGGCATCAAGGTGGCGCCGGAAGCCAACATCCTCGACGTGGCGGCGCGGGTGCGCAAGGCCTTCCCCGCCGTCCAGCAGCAGTTGCCCACCGGGCTGACCGGCCAGATCGTCTACGACTCCACCGAGTTCATCAACACCTCCATCCACGAGGTGGTGAAAACCCTGCTGGAAGCGCTGGTGATCGTGACCGTGGTGATCTTCCTGTTCCTGGGCAGCTTCCGCGCGGTGGTGGTGCCGGTGATCGCGATGCCGCTGTCGCTGGTCGGCACCTTCTTCATCATGCTGATGCTGGGTTACTCGATCAACCTGCTGACCCTGCTGGCGCTGGTGCTGGCCATCGGCCTGGTGGTGGACGACGCCATCATCGTGGTGGAAAACGTCGACCGGCACATGCGCGAGGGCAAGTCGCCGTTCGAGGCCTCCATCATCGCCGCGCGCGAGCTGGGCGGCCCCATCCTGGCGATGACGGTGGTGCTGGTGGCGGTGTACGTGCCGATCGGCTTCCAGGGCGGCCTCACCGGCGCGCTGTTCACCGAATTCGCCTTCACGCTGGCGGCGGCGGTGACAGTGTCCGGCGTGGTGGCGCTGACCTTGTCGCCGATGATGTGTTCGCGCTTCTTCAACGCCGACATGGACAACAGCCCCTTCGTCCACGCCATCGACCGGACTTTCGAGCGCGTGCGCCACGGCTACCAGCGTCTGCTGCACAGCCTGCTGCACACCTGGCCGGTGCTGATCGTGATGGGCGCCATCCTGATCGCGCTGCTGGCCGTGATGTTCAAGATGTCCAAATCCGAGCTGGCGCCGGAAGAGGACCAGGGCATCGTGCTGTCCCAGGTGGTGGGCGCGCCCACGGCCACCTCCGAGCAGATGCAGACCTACGCCAACCAGGTGTTCCAGGTGGCCAAGGACACGCCGGAATACACGCAGATGTTCCAGATCACCGGTGTGCCCACCATCAACGCCGGCATAGGCGGCGTGCTGTTCAAGCCCTGGGACCAGCGCTCGCGCAGCGCGCACCAGATCCAGATGGACCTGCAGGCGCGCTGGAACAAGATCGCCGGCGCGCGGGTGGCGGCCTTCCAGTTCCCCCCGCTGCCGGGCGCCTCCGGCCTGCCGGTGCAGTTCGTGGTCAACACCACAGAGCCGTTCGAAAACCTGAACCAGGTGGCGCAGCAAGTGCTGGACAAGGCGCGCGCCTCCGGCAAGTTCTACTTCCTGGACGCAGACCTGAAGATCGACAAGCCGCAAGCCTCGCTGGTGGTGGACCGCGACAAGATCACCGCGCTGGGCCTGACCCAGCAAGACGTGGGCAACGCGATGACCGCGGCGCTGGGCGGCGGCTACGTCAACTACTTCTCCATCGACGGCCGCTCCTACAAGGTGATTCCGCAGGTGCTGCAAGTGGACCGCCTCAATCCGTCCCAACTGCTGGATTACTACATCAAGACGCCGGCCAACGGCATGATCCCGCTGGGCACCGTCGCCACGCTGAAATACGACGTGGTGCCGCAGTCCATCACCCGCTTCCAGCAACTCAATTCGGTGACCATCTCCGGCGTGGCCGGCGCGTCCCAGGGCGAGGTGCTGCAAACGCTGCGCGACATCGTGCAGGAGGTGGCGCCCAGCGGCTACTCGGTGGACTACGCCGGCCAATCGCGCCAGTTCATGCAGGAGTCCGGCGGCTTCCTGGTGACCATGCTGTTCGCGGTGATCATCGTGTTCCTGGCGCTGTCGGCGCTGTTCGAGAGCTTCCGCGACCCAGTAGTGATCCTGGTGTCGGTGCCGCTGGCGCTGTTCGGCGCGATGATTTTCATCTTCCTCGGCTTCTCCTCGCTCAACATCTACACCGAGGTGGGCCTGGTGACGCTGATGGGCCTGATCAGCAAACACGGCATTCTGATCGTGGAAGTGGCCAACGAGCTGCGCAAGACCGGCCTGTCCAAGCGGGAAGCGATCGAGCAGGCGGCCTCCATCCGGCTGCGCCCCATCCTGATGACCACCGCGGCCATGGTGTTCGGCGTGATTCCGCTGGTGATCGCCTCCGGCGCCGGCGCGGCCGGCCGCTACGCGATGGGCCTGGTGATCTTCACCGGCCTGTCCATCGGCACGCTGTTCACGCTGTTCGTGGTGCCGGCGATGTACATGTTCATCGCCTCGCGCCGCGAGGAGAAGACGCTGGCGGAAGCGGCCCAGCCGCACTGAACCCGCATCCTGCGCTATCATCCGACAGGCGGCTCCGGCCGCCTGTTTTGTTTTCCGCCGCCACAGGAGCCGCCATGCCAACCCATTCCGCCGCCGTCACCGCCCTCCTGCTCGCCGGCGGCCAGAGTTCGCGCATGGGCGGCGTGGACAAGGGTTGGCTGGAACTGAACGGCGTGGCGCTGGCCGAGCGGGCGGCGGCGCGGCTGCGGCCGCAGGCCGACGCGCTGCTGATCAGCGCCAACCGCAATCTGGAACGATATGCCGCGCTGGGCGAAGTGGTGACTGACGATCCGGCCTACGCCGGCGGCGGGCCGCTGGCGGGACTGGAAGCCGGTTTAGCCGCCTGCCACACCGAGTGGCTGATTACGGCGCCATGCGATCTGCCTTTGCTGCCGGACAACCTGGCCGCGCGGCTGATGGCGCCGCTGCGGCTGGGCGAGGCTCAGATCAGCGTCGCGCATTGCGCCGGCCTGCCGCAGCCCGTCTGCATGGCGTTGTCGCGCGCGCTGCTGCCCTCCTTGCGCGCCTATCTGGCAGGCGGCGGGCGCCGCGTGCGCGAATGGCAGGCCGCCAACGGCGCGCTGGCCGTGGCCTTCGACGACGCGCCGCTCGCGTTCAGCAATCTCAACTCCCCGGAAGACCTGGCCAGGCTGGAAGAGGAATGGCGGAGCCAAGCCTGACATCTCATCCAACTCGGCAAGATCCCACGAACATCTACGTTAGCTATTGAATTGCTGAATGGCGGCTCCGGGCTGCGTTTGCGATGCATCTAGGCGTTTCGGCCGCCACATGGTCATTCCCTGCCCGGGCGAAAGCACGATGAATCGGCAGTAAAGGGGCCGACGCATCACATGTCAACCGCCCCGATTCCCGGACTCCGCCGCGCCAAAAGCACCAGATCCGAGCTTGGATGAGTGGCGTTAGATGGACTGGGAATGATATGAGACTCCAGCACCTCGAAACCGGCAGTCAAAACCATTTCGACTACCCTCTCAGGCGTTCTGTAGAAATTGAAGACACGGTCGCCTGCATGATTGGATTGCGCGCCAGAAAGACCCGGGTCCCCCGTGACGGATGCCAGCAGCAACACCCCCTCATCAAGGAGTTTTTTACGTGCCTGCCGCAAGGCGACAGCCGCATCCATATCATCGAGGTAGCTAAGACCAAAAAAGAAGGCTGCGCCATCAAACCGCGCATCGATAGAGCCAAGATCCCGACAATCCACTTCAGCGATCAAAGCCCCGGATACGCGCTTTGCCGCCTCGGACAACATCGCGGCAGAACGGTCCGCGCAAACGATCATCGCATCAGGACGACGATTGCGCACATAGGCGGCAACGCCGCCGGGACCGCTGGCGAGATCCAGAAACTTGATCGGTCCACAGGGCAAGGCGCTCAACAACACATCGAAATAAGCGTCATAGAGCCGCAAGTCGCCGTATTTTTCAGCGTAGCGCGCCGCACCGCGATCAAACGTATCGACTGTTTCATCGTTGTAGTGCATGGATGGTGTCCCAAAATAATGTTGCACAGTAGACTCAGCCTTGGAGAAAATCGCCCTGCGCTAGAATCATCCATCAAAGATGGAGCCTCGTCGCCAGCGCGCTCCCAAGATCGCCCGAAGCTATCTGGGTCCATGAATGCCCCCCTCTACCGTTGAGGCAGGAATCCACAGGCCCATCCAATCAAGCCCGCGCATTGTCCGCGGTGTATTCTACAAAACCATCCCGTCGGCAAAAACTAGCCAGCGTCACGCCGGCGCGGCGCGCGATCTCCACCGCCAGCGCGGTGGGCGCGGAAATGGTGGCCAGCATGGGAATGTTGACCCGCGCCGCCTTGCGCACCAGCTCATAGCTGGCGCGGCTGGACAGGAAGACGAAACCGTCGCCCACCGAGATGTCGTCCAGCGACAGCCAGCCTATCAGCTTGTCCAGGGCGTTATGCCGGCCCACATCCTCGAACGCCATCCTCACCTCGCCGTCGCGGCCGCACCAGGCCGCCGCATGCGCGCAGCCGGTGGCCTGCATCAGCCGCTGATGGCCGGGCAGCTCCGCCGCCGCGCGCGCGATCGCCGCCGCCCGGGGCGTCGCCGGCTCGGCCGGTTTCCGGATGGGCTCCGGGGCCAAGTCCAGCATGGCCAGGCTTTCCACGCCGCATACGCCGCAGCCGGTGCGGCCCGCCAGCGCGCGCCGTCGCCTCTTCATCTCCAGAAACGCGGACTGGGCGATCTCCAGCCTCACCTCAGTGCCGCCGCAGACGAAGCCGGCCTCGACATCGAAAATCTCCTCGCGCCGCGCGACGATGCCCTCGCTCAGCGCGAAACCGACCGCCAGTTGCTCCAGATGCTGCGGCGTCGCCATCATCACCGCGTGGGAGATGCCGTTGAACACCAGCGCCACCGGCGTTTCCTCCGCTACCCAGTCCACCGCGTCGCCGGACGCGCCGTCCCGGTGGCGCCTCACCGCCAGCCGCCGCGCGCCGGCCTCTTCGCTGATCGCTTCCACTTGCATGCCTGTCACCTTCTCGGGGCGCCGCCTGTCGGTCCGCCATGCGCTACACTACGCGTCGCCCATTCATTCGGAAAAACCCATGTCCCGCCACGCCGCGCCCGCATTGGAACAACTCGACCCCGCCGTCGCCGCTCTGCTGGCTCAACTATGGCGCGCCGATCAAGCGGGAGGCCGCGCGTGGTCGCTGCCCCGGCTGTGCAAGCAATCCGGCCTGCGCATGAGCACGCTGCGCCGCTGCCTGGCGCTGCTGGCCGAACTGGAGCTGGCCTGCCTGCGGCTGGACGAATCCGGACTGGGCGACGCCAGCCTCACCGAAACCGGACAAGACCTGTGCCGACAGCTGTTCGCTCGGACGGAGTAAGCGCCGCCGCCCCAGCCCCGGATCCTGCGTCGCCGCGCCTTGGCTCAGCCTCTCCGCGAGACTCTGTCGCCGGCGCCAAGGCGAAACTCGCCAAACCCGCATTATCCCCCTCGCCGCGCGGCAAGGCCATGCCGGCGCAATAAAACCTTGACGCCGCCCCGACCGGCGGATTTATCCTTTACGTTTCCCGCCCGCTCCGCCCGCGATTCCGCCCGGCGGTCCGAGTTTTACCGCACATCGCCTCCGGAGCTCCTCATGGATCATTCCCGCAAGGAACGCATCGAACCTTACCGCCAGCCCGCCGGCGGCCTGGACTCGCTGAAAAGCACCACTGTCACGCTGCTGAAGGAAAAAGTGCCCGGCAGCCGCTACAAGACGCTGTTCCGCCAGAACCAGCCGGACGGCTTCGACTGCCCCGGCTGCGCCTGGCCGGACCGGGAGCACACCTCCACCTTCGAGTTCTGCGAGAACGGCGTCAAGGCGGTGGCCGCCGAAGCCACTTCCAAGCGCATCGGCGCCGATTTCTTCTCCGAACGCACCGTCGCGCAGTTGCTGGAGCAAAGCGATTACGAACTGGAGCAGCACGGCCGGCTGACCGAGCCGCTGGCCTACGACGCCGCCAGCGACCGCTACCTGCCGATCTCCTGGGACGATGCTTTCGCGCGCATCGCCCATCATCTGCGGGCGCTGCCGCGCCCGGACCAGGCCTCGTTCTACACCTCCGGCCGCACCAGCAATGAAACCGCCTTCCTGTTCCAGCTGTTCGTGCGCATGTACGGCACCAACAATTTCCCGGACTGCTCCAATCTGTGCCATGAATCCTCCAGCCGCGCGCTGCCGGAAACCGTGGGCATGGGCAAGGCGACGGTGGTGCTGGACGACTTCGAGCATGCGGACACCATCATGGTGTTCGGCCAGAACCCGGCCACCAACCACCCGCGGATGCTGAACGAGCTGCGCGCGGCCGCCAAGCGCGGCGCGACCATCGTGTCGATCAATCCGCTGAAGGAAAAAGGCCTGGACCGCTTCTCCAGCCCGCAGCACCCGCTGGACCTGGTCACCGGCGGCGCCGAGATCAGCTCGCTGTTCATCCGTCCGACGCTGGGCGGCGACTTCGCGCTGATCAAGGGCTTGGCAAAACGGGTGCTGGAGCTGGACGACGAAGCCGTCGCAGCTGGCGGCGAGCGGGTGCTGGACGCCGACTTCCTCGCCGAGCACTGCCACGGCTTCGATGCCTTCGCCGCCGATCTGCGCGCCGAAAGCTGGCCGGACCTGGTCGCGGCCTCCGGCGTGCCGTTCCATGACATCGACGCGCTGTCCCGTGTCTACGCGAGAAGCCGCGCGGCGATCGCGACCTGGGGCATGGGCCTGACCCAGCACCGCGACTCGGTGGCGGCGATCCAGATGTTGTCCAACCTGATGATGATGCGCGGCCAGATCGGCCGCCGCGGCGCCGGCCTGTGTCCGGTGCGCGGCCATTCCAACGTGCAGGGCGACCGCACCATGGGCATCGAGGACAAGCCCAGCCAGGCGTTTCTGGACCGGCTGCGCGACGTCTACGGCTTCGAGCCGCCGCGGGAGCACGGCCTGGACGCGGTGGACACCATCAGGGCGATGCTGGATGGCCGAGTCAAGGTGTTCGTCGGCCTGGGCGGCAATTTCGCGATGGCCACGCCGGACACGCCGCGCACTTTCGAGGCGCTGCGCAACTGCGAGCTGACGGTGCAGATATCCACCAAGCTCAATCGCAGCCATCTGGTTCACGGCAAGGACGCGATCATCCTGCCGACGCTGGGCCGCACCGAGATCGACGCCCAGCAAACCGGCCCGCAGGGCGTGACGGTGGAAGACTCGATGTGCATGGTGCATCTGTCTTACGGCATCAACCCGCCGGCCTCCGGCCAATTGCGTTCGGAAACCGACATCGTCGCCCGCATCGCCGATGCGACGCTGGGCGGCGGCAAGCTGGACTGGCTAAGCTTCGTCGACGATTACGCGCGGATCCGCGACGAAATCGCGAAAGTGTTCGACGCCTTCCATGACTTCAACGCCCGCGTCGCCAAACCCGGCGGCTTCCACCTGACGCCGGCCTCGCGCGAGCGCCGCTGGCTGACGCGAAGCGGCAAGGCGCAGTTCATCGTCAACGCGCTGGAGAAGGACACGCCCATCGCCCGCGCCCGCGCGCTGCACGGCGACCAATTGCTGGTGCTGATGACGGCCCGCTCGCACGACCAGTACAACACCACCATTTACGCGCTGGACGACCGCTACCGCGGCGTCTACGGCCAGCGGCGGGTGCTGCTGATGCATCGAGACGACATGGCGCGGCTGGGCTTCGCGCCCGACGAGCGGGTGGACATCTTCACGGTCTGGCATGACGGCGTGGAGCGGCGCGCCGACGGCTTCCGGCTGGTGGAGTACGACATTCCGCCCGGCTGCCTGGGCGCCTACTTCCCGGAAACCAATCCGCTGATCCCGCTGGACAGCGTGGCCGACATATCCAACACGCCGACTTCGAAGTCGGTGCCGGTCCTGTTGCGCCGATCGGCGGCCTAAGACGAATGCCGGTGGCGGCGCCGCCACCGGCTCTCACGCCGCCGTCAGCAAGCCCTTGACGATGGAGATCGCCTGTTCGAACTGGAGCCGCTGCACGCAGGACGCCACCTCCAGCACCGAATCCTGCCGCTCGCCCAGCTCCCAGCCAAGCAGCTCGTCCACCAAATCGATCGCCGCCAGATTGCTGTCCTCCAGCAAATCCAGAATATCCCACAGTTGCGTCTGCCAGTCGCGGACCGACAATCCACGCGAAGGCTCCGCCAGTTCATCCGGCAGATTGGCCTGCAACTGCTCGACGCTTTCGTCCAACAGCGCGCTCAATTGCCGGACCTGCTCGTCGGCCACCTCTCCTCCCGCCCTCACCCGCTTGTCCAGCTGCGCGGCAAGCTTGCTCAACGCCCGCGCCCCCATGGTGGCGGCCAGGCCTTTCAGCGTGTGCAGCGCGGCAGCCTGCTCGGACACCGCGCCCAACTGTCGGTGCAAAGCGATGGCGGCGAGCAAGTCCTCGCACTCCGGCCGGAATGTGGACAGGGCGGTGCGATAAACCCGTCGCTTGTCGCCGAAACGTCTCAGTCGCGACGACAAAGGCTCGATCAGCGCATCGTCGTCGTCCGCCTCCGGGGCCGGCTTGAGCTGCCCGCCCTCCTGACGCGCCGGCTTGCGCCCGGTCAGCTCCAGCAGTTTGGGCACCAGTTCGTCTATGTCTATCGGCTTGCCGACATGGTCGCTCATTCCCGCCGCCAGGCAATCGGCGCGGTCCGCCTGCGAAGCGTTGGCCGTCATCGCCAGAATGGGCAGCGCGCGGCAGTTTTCATCCGCCCGGATGCGGCGCGTCGCCTCCAGTCCATCGATGTCCGGCATCTGCACATCCATGATCACGATGTCGAACGGAGGGTCCGCCGCTATCGCTTGGTCGACGCCGGACAAGCCGCCTTCGGCCATGCTGACCTGCGCGCCCTCGTCCAGCAGCAATTCCGACGCCACCTGGCGGTTGAGCGCGTTATCCTCCACCAGCAACACGCGCAGGCCTAGCAGGCGCTTTAACGCGATGGGAGCCCGGGCCGGCCGCGTGCGGCCGCCGCCTATCACCGAACGGGTAACGGCATCCACCAATTGCTGCGGCGTGATCGGCTTGGTCAGGAAATCGTTGAACGGCGGGTTTGGTCCGTCAGCCACCTCGGCCAGCACTTCGCGGCCGAAAGCGGTGACCATGATGATGACCGGCGGCTTGTCGTGCGCCAGCTGCTGCCTGAGCATCTCGGCCACGCCCACGCCGTCCAGCCCCGGCATGCGCCAGTCCATCAGCACCACATCGTAGCGCCGGCCGGCGGCGCTGGCCTCGCCCACCTTTTCCAACGCCTCATCGCCACCATCGGCGTATTCGGCGCGCCACCCCACCGTGGCGATGGTGTCCACCAGGATTTCGCCGGCCAGCGGATTGTCGTCCACCACCAGAATGTCCAGCTGGCGAGGCACCACCGCCGGCGTTTGCGCCAGCACCCCTTCGCCGGCCAGGCCCAGCGGCACCTCGAACCAAAAGCGGCTGCCGCAGCCCAACTGGCTCTCCACCCGCAGCTGGCCGCCCATCAATTCGATCAGGCGCTTGCTGATCACCAGCCCCAGCCCGGTGCCGCCGAAGCGGCGGGTGGTGGAGGCTTCCGCCTGGGTGAAGCCTTCGAAAATGCGCGCCAGCTGTTCCGGCGCGATGCCTATCCCGGTATCGCTGACCTCGAAGTGCAGCAAGACGCCGCTCTCTTCGCGCCCGCGCTCGCTCACCGTGATCACCACCTGGCCCTGGGTGGTGAACTTTAGCGCGTTGCCGGCCAGGTTGATCAAAATCTGCTGCAGCCGCAGCCGGTCCCCACGCAGCATGGACGGCAGCGTCGGGTCCATGCGGAACAGCACTTCCACATCCTTGTCGCTGGTATTGCCCGACAGCACCACTGCCAGGTCCCGCATCAGGCTTTCCAGATCGAACGGGTGCTGCTCCAGTTGCAGCTTGCCTGCCTCCATCTTGGAGAAGTCCAGAATATCGTTGAGCAGGCCCAGCAGCGACTTGGCCGCGGCCTGGGTTTTGCCCACGTAATCGAGCTGGCGGTCGTCCAGCCGGGTATGCAGCAGCAATTGCAGCAGCCCCAGCACCGCGTTCATCGGCGTGCGGATCTCATGGCTCATATTGGCCAGGAATTGGCTCTTCACCACGCTGGCCTGCTCCGCCTGCTGCTTGGCGGCCAGCAGGTTCTGCTCATAGGCCCGCTGCTCGGTGACGTCCAGATTGATGCCGGTGACGCGCGCGTTTTCGCCGCTGCACTCCAGTCGGGCGCTGGCCTGAACGTAACGGAGCGTGCCGTCCGGATGCACGACGCGGAACACCTGATCCATCAGGTCGCCGTGCTCGGTCACCGCCCTCAGCTCCGCCTCCACCCCCGCCGCGTCGTCGGGGTGCACCCGCTCCAGCCAGTGGCGGTACTCCAGCCCCCGCTGCGCCAACTCGCCCGGCTGGCCGTAGATTTCGAACATTCTCGGGTTCCAGCTCAGCCGCCGCTCCGCGGGGGACCAGCTCCATACGCCCAGCCGGGCTACCTCGGACGCCATCTGTAGTTGATCCCGGGTCGCCATCAATTCCCGCTGCTGCTTCAGGCGCGATGTGATGTCGGTGGCGATGCCCAGATAGCCGACGACCAGCTCGTCGCTGTCCCGCATCGCCGTCACGGTCAGGGAAACCTGCAGTTTCGAACCATCCTTGCGGACATAGGTCCAGTCCCGCGTCTCGGCGCCGCTGGCTTCCGGCTCGTGCACCAGCGCGCGGAAACCCTCTATCTGGCGTTCGTATTCGGCGCTGAGCTCGACGCCCCTAGTCTCCAGCTCGTCGCGCAGATGGAAGTGCGCCAGCGTCGCCTGGCCTACCATTTCGCCATCCTGGTACCCCAGCATCCGCTGGGCGCCGCTATTGAACAGAGAGATGACGCCATGGACATCGGTCGCAATGATGGCTACCTCGGAAGCCGCGCGCAGCACGTTGGTGAGCAATCGGTGCAACCGCGCCAGTTCGGCGTCCGCCAACCGGCGCTCGGTGATGTCGATCCGCAGCGCGACGTAACGCTCGATGCGGCCGCTGTCGCCGACATGCGGCACGATCACGGTGTCGAACCAGCGCAGCCTGCCGTCCCGGGTCCGGTTGCAAATCTCCCCGCGCCAGGCCCGGCCCGAAGCGATGGCGTTCCACAGCGACTGCCAGAACGACACCGGATGCACGCCGGCATTCAGGCAACGGTGGTCCAGGCCCACCAGCTCATCCCTTCCATAGCCATGCGCCAGGCAAAACAGATCGTTGGCTTCCAGGATGCGTCCGTCGACATCGGTGACCGAATACAGCAACTGCTGGTTGATGGTGGCCAGCAGCAGCTCCTTCTCCTTCAACGCCGCATCCAGCTGACCGCGGCTTTCCACCAATTCCGACACGTCATGCACGATCGAGTAGAAGCCGACCACTTCCCCTTCCACCTCATCAGGCAAATAATGCACCAACGAATGGCGAACCACGCCGTCCGGACCGGGAATCTGACGCACGAAAGTCTGCGCTTCGCCGCCGAACACCGCCTCGACATGAGACAGGTTGGCCTGGTACAGCTCTTCGCCCAGCAACTCTCGCAGACGCTTCCCCGGCAGCTTCTCGTGATCCACGCCGAACCATGTGTGGAAGGCTCGGTTAGCGACCCGGTTGACTTGCTGCCGGTCCCAATAGCCGATCATCGACGGCACCGCGTCCAGCACCGTCTGCAGCGTGCGCCTCGCTTTTTCCAGCTCTGCGGTGCGGCCGGCCACCTGTTGCTCCAGGCTGTCGTTCAAGGCCTTCAATTCTTCCTGCGCCCGACGCTGTTCGCTGATGTCGCGCACCACCTTGGAGGCGCCGACCACCTGCCCCTCATCGCTCCATACCGGAGAGATCGACACCGACACCGCGAACAAGCCGCCATCCCTTCTCTGGCGCGTGGTCTCGAAATGGGAAATCCGCTCTCCTCTCGCGATCTTTTCCAGAATGTCGGCTTCCTCCCGCCGCTTGTCCTCAGGCACGATCAGTTCGGACAAGGACCTGCCTATGGCTTCGTCGGCTTCATAGCCGAAAATCCTCTCCGCGCCGAAGTTCCAGCTGGTGACCACGCCGCTAAGCGTCTTGCTGATGATGGCGTCGACCGATCCCTCGACAATGGCGGCCAGCCGGCTCTGCGCCGCAGCCAGCTCTCGGCGCCGCTGCCGGTTTCTGCCTATCACCAACACCAGCAGACTGGCCATCGCGCTGACGCCCAAACCGATCAGCGCCACCAGCGTGGCGCTGGGCAGCCGCAAGCTGTCGACAAAGCCCGGCCCAGCATCCAGCCGCAATCGCCATTCCCGGCCGAACAGGTTCTGGCTTGCCACGACGCTGGCCGCCGGCCTGCCGCTAACGGCAGGCCCGCTCCGAAAAAAAGGAACCGGCGCCGGCCCGCCAACGTCGGTCAACTCGACATGGACTCCGGGCAAATCATTCAGCAACCCGCGGAACGCTTCACGCGAGCGGACAGGAACGTAAACCCAGCCAAAGCAAGCCTCCGCCCTCCCAGCCTCGCTGGCTGG
Source organism: Chromobacterium phragmitis (assembly GCF_003325475.1). Classification (NCBI taxonomy): domain Bacteria; kingdom Pseudomonadati; phylum Pseudomonadota; class Betaproteobacteria; order Neisseriales; family Chromobacteriaceae; genus Chromobacterium; species Chromobacterium phragmitis. The sequence continues at coordinate 3,239,083 of NZ_CP029495.1, read as the reverse complement.
CATCGAGCCGCCATGATAGACCGGCAACATCAACAAAAAGGCCTGGGCCCGCTCTTCCGGATGCTGCACCAGTACGATGGGCTCGGTCAGCCTGGCCATCCCGGAACGCATGGCGCCCTCCGCGGCCTGCCGGCGCGCGGCATCGGAAGCGATGTCCAGACCGATGGCTGGCCGATTGCCGCTTTCCGGCTCAAGGTACAGGATGACCGCTCGTTCCCCCGCGTGCGGACGCAACTGATGAACCGTGAAGCCGGGCGCGCCATCTCGCCGGGCTCGCTGCTCGAAATCCGGGACGTCCCGCTCCCGAACCCGCTTGATGTAGCCTATGCCCAGCGAGCCGGGAAACTCGGTGGCGATGTCCTGACTCAAGCCATACGCGCGAAACCGCGCCCGGCTGATGCCAGCGTCGCCATTGCTGACGATGACGCCGCGCGCGCCGTTCAGGCCGAACTGGTAATGCTGGATCCTCGCCGCCACACTCTGCGCGAGTTGCCTGCCCGCCCTCCGCAACTCGGCATCCACTCGCTGGCGATTGTCAAATGCCACCTCCCACGCCAGCACCAGGCTCAGCACCGCGCCAAGCAGCAGCAAGGACAAGGCCGCCAACGGCGCGGGCAAGAAAGGCTTCTTCATCCAGACAGACAGATCGAAATGTCCGTTCAAGGCAGGCTCCCCGTTTCGCGCCGCCGACAAAACCGCTGAGCCTGCATGGTGCCTGTTCCCGTGCGGCTTGTCCTGCCCGCGTCGGCGCCTCCGAACCCAGATGCCCTACCGGTTTTTGCTAGCGGCTTTCATGACTTTCAAACTCGGCCTCCCGGCCCGGATGGGCGCGCGCCGCGCGCTGGAGGCGGTGCCGGTCGATGTTGCATGACCATCGTTATCGCATGCCGACATCCATGCCTCGCCGCGGCCAGAGGGTTCCTCTATTGCGCCTCCCCCGCGATGGCCAATCTGGGGTCGATGTTCAGCAAAGCGTCTATCTCGTCGGCCGGCGCAGGCTTGCCGTAGTGATAGCCCTGCATGATGTGGCAGCCCAGCTTCAACAGCTCACTTGCCTGCCCCTCCTCTTCCACGCCCTCAGCCACCAGCCGCAGATCCATTCCCTGAGCCATGCTGACGATAGCGGCGACGATGGCGGCGTTGTGGCGGTCCGCCAGCATGTCATGCACGAAACTTTGGTCTATCTTCAGCACATCCAGGGGAAACAGCTTCAAGTAAGACAGGCTGGAATAACCGGTTCCGAAGTCGTCGATGGCGATCGAAACGCCAAGGCTTTTCAAATCCGCCAACACGTTCATCGTGCGTTCCACATCCTGGGCCAGCACCCCCTCGGTAATCTCCAGTTCCAGCAGCTCGGCGGGAAAACCGGTTTCCTTCAGCACGGTTCGTACCGAATCGCAGAAATCGGACCCCATCATTTGCACCGCGGACACGTTGACCGCGATGCGCAAACGATGCCCCAGCCCCCCCCAACGCTTGCCGTCCTGGCAGGCCTGTCGCAATACAAACAGGCCAAGCGGCACGATCAAGCCGGTTTCCTCCGCCAGCGGAATGAAACTGGATGGCGAGACAATTTCCTCTTTGTCATTGCGCCAGCGCAGCAAGGCCTCCAGACCCACCACGCTGCTATCCCGCGCATCGACCTTGGGCTGGTAATACACCAGGAACCCGCCCTGCTCCGCCCCCATCCGGATGTGTCGCTCCAGCGCCTGCCGCGTCAGCAGCGCCTCTTCGATCTCGGCGGAGAAAAAGCGATACCGGTTGCGGCCTTCCTGTTTCGCGCGGTACATCGCGGCGTCGGCGTGGCGGTACAACTCTTCCTGGTTGACGCTGTCGTCCGGATACAGGCTGACGCCTATGCTGCCCGACAAGTCGTACACGTTTCCGTCCAGTTTGTAGGGTTCGGAAATCAACTTGAGCATTTTGCCGGCCAGCACGCCCGCCTGCTCGATGGCCCCCATATCCGGCACCAGAACGATGAATTCGTCGCCGCCCTGCCGGCTGACGGTGTCGCAAGGCCTCACGACGCCCATCAGCCGGCGCGCGACCTGCTTCAGCAGCAAATCGCCCACCGAGTGTCCCATCGAGTCGTTGATCACCTTGAAGTGGTCCAGATCGATGATGTAGAGCCCCAGCCGCTCGCCATTGTGCACCGCCTGCTGCAAAGCCTGCTGGGTCCGGTCCTGCAGCAGCATCCGGTTGGGCAGATTCGTCAGCGCGTCGTGATGGGCCAGATGGGTCATCTTGACCGCCATCGCCCGCGCCTCGCTGACATCGTGGAACACGATGATGGCCCCGGTCAGGTTGCCCGCGTAATCCAGAATGGGCGCGGCGGAATCCTCCACCTCCAGCAACTGGCCGTCCCGCCGCTGCAGCGCGCAGTTCATCGCCATGCCCACGGTACGCTTTTCGGACAGCACCAGACGGATGGGATTGAACATCCCATGCCCCTGGTTGCTCTCCCGGAGCGGCATCACTCGCTCCACCGGCTCCCCCACCGCCTCTCTGGACAGCCAACCGGTCATATCCTCGGCGATTGGATTGAGAAAGGTGATGTTGCCGTTGGTGTCGGTGGCGATCACCGCGTCGCCTATCGAGTTCAATGTGATGCGGATACGCTCCTTCTCGTCATACAGCGCCTGCTCCGCGCACCTGCGCTCGGTCACGTCGGTGATCAGCATCAGGAAGCCGGGACGCCCGTTCTCATCCGGCCGGAACACCAGCGATACCTGGCCGTACAGCAAACTGCCCTCGCGCCTGATGAAAGTCAGATCGAACGATGGGCAGTTGCCGCGCAGCACATCCTTCAGATGCTCCTCGATGGCAGCGTAATTGGCCTCGCCCAGCACCTTGCGCACATGCATCCCGCGCATGGTGGCGGCGGCGATGCCGAACCAGTGGCCGACGGCGTCGTTGCAAAACTGATTGCACAGGTTTCCACCCCAGTGGGCGACGAAAGCAGGCAGATGCTGCAGCACGTCGGCCAGGTCTTTCTTGGCCAGCGCCAACTGCCGTGTCTTCATCTGCAATGCCAGATGGGTCTGGATGCGCGCGCGCGCCACCGGCACGTTCAGCGGCTTATGGAGGAAGTCGACGCCCCCCAGGCTCAATGCCTGCAACTCATGCTCTCGCTGGTCATGCGAAGTGACGAAGATGACCGGAATGTCCCGCAGCCGCGGGGACTCTTTGATCGCCTTGCACACCGCGTAGCCATCCATGCCCGGCATCTCTATGTCCAGCAAGATGACATCGGGAGAGCTTTTCTGCATGATGTCCAGCGCGGCCTTGCCGCTGGTGGCGAAACGCACCTCTCCCAGATCGCGGACAGCCTCCCGGATCACGTGGATATTGCTCGCCACATCGTCGACGATCAAGATTCTCGCCTGCTCGCGCCGCAAATCGTTGAACATCTGGCTTCCTTGTGACTGCCGTCCGGCAGCGAGGCTTTTCGCATCTCGGCCTCCGGCATGCCGGAACGCTGTTCAAATATGCCGTTGTCTGCCATCCATTGTAGCGAGGCGATCAGGCCATTTTTAGGGGAAATGCCGCCTACGCCAGGCCTGCGCCCGCGAAAACCGCGCCCAGCGCGGCGCGGAAAAACGAGGGTAAGTATTTGCACTAGGCTGCATTTAATTCAGATGCAAACAAAATTGATTGCAAGCGCCTTTGAACACATGCGCGGCAGTCCTCAATAAGCTGCCGCCCATTCTGCCTGCCGCGTCATTCCATTGCCCCCAAGGAACCGCCCGGCTCCACGCCCATCCTGAAAGCGGCATATGGGCTTTTTATCCCTCCGAATGGCCCCGCATGGAAAAGGCCAGCATCCAGGAGCTGCGCCATGGACCGAAACCCTATTCCGCCATTGCTCAATTACGCCTGCGATCCCACTTGCCTGGACGCGCCAGGCTGGCGGCCTCCGGCATCGTCAGTCACCGGCACAAAGAGGGCTACCGCTTGTGCGCCGCCACGCTGAGCCTATTGCTGGACATGGCTCGAATCGACGTCGGCGTGATAGATGATGCCGCCGACCTGTCCTGCGAGTTGAAACCGCGCGGCTAGAGCGTAGCGCGCACGCCGGACACCATGGAGCCAGGCGACGATTCGATCAGTTGCGGCGACATCGGCGTGCTGCTGGATCGCCAGCGCAGCCATATCTATCTGGTGATCAATGCCGGCAATCCATCCATGCCCGATACCGCGGACCACCAGTCCATCTCGCCGCACCCGCTTCAGGTCGCCGGCAATGGCGCCATGCCGCAAACCGGATTTTTCCCGCGGGCGGATTGAAACGACAGAAATAGAGGTGCGCGTTTTTCTCTCAGTTTCACGCGGGAATGGAAAATGAATCGGAAATGCGAAAAGCCCCGGCATAGGCCGAGGCTTTTCAATTTGGCGGAGAGGGGGGGATTCGAACCCCCGTTAGGCTATTAACCTAAACACGCTTTCCAGGCGTGCGACTTAAACCACTCATCCACCTCTCCGGAGGTGTCTTGCTAATTGCCGAAACCGCCAGGCGATTCCGTAATGAATTCTGGCGGAGAGGGGGGGATTCGAACCCCCGTTAGGCTATTAACCTAAACACGCTTTCCAGGCGTGCGACTTAAACCACTCATCCACCTCTCCAGAACCCTGGACCGATACGCTGGGCGTTTCGCTCACAGAGGCTGCGCAGTATATAAGCCCTACTCATCCCGCGCAAGTGTTTTATAAGCCGAATGGGAAAATAACTGATCGACATAATCCACCACGCCGGCGCGCTCTCGCCGCAGCCAATCGGCGATGGCGGAACGGAACCGCGGATCGGCGATATAATGCGCGGAAACCGTCCGCTCCGGCTCGAAGCCGCGGGCTTGCTTGTGCTCGCCCTGGGCGCCGCCCTCGAATCTCCCCAGCCCCTGACGGATGGCATACCCCAGCCCTTGGTAGTAGCACAGCTCGAAGTGCAGGCAAGGCACTTCCTCCAGCGCGCCCCAGTAGCGGCCATACAGCGCGTCGCCGTCCCGGATGCACAGGCTGGCGGCAATGTCTCTCCCTTCCCTGCTGGCGATGAACATCGCGCAATGCCCGGGCAGCCTTTCGCCTATCCGCCGGAAGAAGTCCAGGCTCAGGTAAGGCAATGAACCGTGCGCCAGATAGGTCTGCCGGTAGCAGCGGTAGAACAGCGCCCAATCCTCCCCGGCAATATCGCCGCCATCCAGCGCGCGCACCGTCACGCCGGCATCCGCCACCTTGCGCCGCTCCTGGCGTATCTTCTTGCGTTTGTCGCGGCTCAGCGAGGACAGGAAATCCTCGAAGTCGCCATAGCCCCGATTGCGCCAGTGAAACTGCACGCCCTCGCGCAGCAACCACCCCGCCTCCCGCAGCCGGCTCGCCTCGTCCTCCGTCGGAAACAGCACGTGGGCCGACGACAGGCCGTTATCGTCCGCCAATTGCCGCAGCCCGGCGATCAACTTCGCCTGCTCCTCCGCGCCGCCCAGCAGCCGGCTGCCGGTCACCGGGGTGAACGGCGAAGCCACCACCAGTTTCGGGTAATAGTCCAGACCGGCGCGGGCGTAAGCCTCGGACCAAGACCAGTCGAACACGTACTCGCCGCGGTTGTGCCGTTTCAGATAGGCCGGCGCCAGTCCCACTGTCCGCCCATCGCGCGCCACCCCCAGCGGCAACGGCCGCCAGCCCGTCTCGCCGCCGACGCAGCCGGTTTCCTCCAGCGCCGCCAGCCACTGGCGGCCGACGAACACGCCCGCGCCCCCGCCGGCCGGCCACGCAGGGTGCTCGATGGCGGACACGCCGTCATACAGTTGCAGCTGCAATGCTTTTCCTTTCTGAGAGCCTGTTCAGGTAAAATCGGACGATCAAGAATCATCGGTGCTCTCTCAAGATGCGTATCGCACTCGCCCAGTTCAACCCCGTGGTCGGCGACATCGCCGGCAATGCCCAAAAAATCGTCGATCTCGCCCACGCGGCCATGGCCCAGGGCGCGGACATCCTGCTGACGCCGGAGCTGGCGCTGACTGGCTATAGCCCGGAAGACCTGCTGCTGCGCGACAGTTTTTACCGAGAAGTGGCGCGCGGCCTGGATAGGATCGAGCAACTGGACGACATCACCGTGATCGTCGGCCATCCGGCCAAGATAGGCAACGAGCGCTTCAACGCCGCCACCGTGCTGCGCGACGGCCACCGGCTGGGCCAGTATCACAAGATGCAGCTGCCCAATAACGAGGTGTTCGACGAGTGCCGCTACTTCACCCCGGGCGCCGCGCCGCTGGTGTTCGAGCAGAACGGCGTCAAGGTGGGCGTGCTGATTTGCGAGGACATCTGGCATCTGGAACCGGCCGCGGAAACCGCCGACGCCGGCGCCGAGCTGATCGTGGCGCTGAACGCCTCCCCCTTCCACCGCGACAAGGTTGAAACCCGCCAGCAGATGGCGCGCTTCCGCGTCGAGGAGACCGGCCTGCCGATGGCCTATGTCCAGATGGTGGGCGGCCAGGACGAGCTGGTGTTCGATGGCGCGTCGTTCGCGCTCAACAAGTCGGGCGACGTGGTCGCCCAGGCAGCAGCCTACGACGACGAGCTGCTGCTGGTCGACTACGCCGACGGCGACTTCCTGCCCGGCAAGCGCGCCGCGCTGCCGGACGCGCTGGAGAGCGTCTACCGCGCGCTGGTGGTCGGCGTGCGCGACTACATCGGCAAGAACGGCTTCCCCGGCGCGCTCTTGGGCCTGTCCGGCGGCATCGACTCCGCGCTGACGCTGGCGGTGGCGGTGGACGCGCTGGGCGCGGACAAGGTGCATGCGGTGATGATGCCCTCGCGTTACACCGCCGACATTTCCGTGACCGACAGCCGCGACATGATCGCCCGCCTGGGCGTGAAGTACGACGAAATCGAAATCTGGCCGATGTACGAAAGCTTCATGGCTGGGCTCGCCCCGTCGTTCGCCGGCCTGGAAATGGACACCACCGAGGAGAATCTGCAGGCCCGCATCCGCGGCACCCTGCTGATGGCGCTGTCCAACAAGAGCGGCAAGCTGGTGCTGACCACCGGCAACAAGTCCGAGATGACCACCGGCTACTGCACGCTGTACGGCGACATGGCCGGCGGCTTCGCCGTGCTGAAGGACGTGGCCAAGACCCTGGTGTTCGAGCTGTGCCGCTGGCGCAACACCGTGTCCGACGTGATTCCGGAACGCATCATCACCCGCCCGCCATCGGCCGAGCTGCGTCCGGACCAGAAGGATCAAGACAGTCTGCCACCGTACGAAATTCTGGACGCCATCATGGCGCGCTACGTCGAGGATAACCAGTCGGCCGCCGACATCATCGCCGCCGGCTACGCCGAGGCGGACGTGAACCGCGTGGTGCGGCTGCTGAAGATCAACGAATACAAGCGCCGCCAGGCGCCGGTGGGTCCTCGCGTCACCCCGCGCGGCTTCGGCAAAGACTGGCGCTACCCGATCACCAACAAGTTCAGCTGAACCGATTTTGGGCGGCCTCTCGACCGCCGCAAAAGGTCAAGAGCATAACCATTCCAATCGAGATACAATCACGGAATAGACAGACGATCCGCCAAGATCGCCCACCTTGGACATTCACAGGACCTTGATACCGATGATCCGCATGAAACTGGCGGCCGCCGCCGCCCTCTCTTCCCTCGCCCTGCTCGCAGGCTGCGCCACGCCGCTGGCCGGAAAAACGCCGGACGAAGCCGCCCGCAAGGTGATGGTGCAAAACTGGCAAAACGCCAGCTACAACTTCGACGCCCAGATCGGCTTCGACAAACTCGCCTTCTCCGGCAAAGATTCCAAGCTCGCCGAACCCGAAATCGCCGACACCATAGACCAAGTCGGCCGCTCGATCCGCATCCAGGTCAGCGGCGCGCTGGACGCCCCCACCGGCCGCCTGGAGGCCATACCCGAGCTGCGCTTCGAACGCCGCAACCTGCTGGCCAGCGTCAAGGTGCCGCTGCAGTTCCACGCCCAAGACATGTCGCTGCTGGTGGACCCTTCCGCCGTCGACCTGTTCCTGCCCTCGCTGCGCAAACAGTCCGGCAAGTTCATCCGCGCCAAACTGCCCGCCGACATGGCCGCCAAGATGCCGCTAAAGGAAATGTACCAGGCAATGCCGCAGGTCATCGATCAGGCCTATGCCGCCGTGGACAAGCAGGCATTCAGCTTCCAACCGCTGGACGCCTACGCCGGCGAAGTCGGGGCACGCTACAAGTTGCGCATGACGCTGAACCACGAACAGGAACAAAAACTGACCCTGCAGATGCTGGATGGCTTGGCCAAAGTGGCGCGTGAGCAAGCCAAGCAGCCGAATGACAAACTCAGCGCCGAGGCGATGATCAGGCTGGTGCAGGGCTTCGTCAGCGCGGCGCCGGCGAGTTTCGGCAAAAACCTCACCGTCAGCGACATCTATGTCAGCCGCGGCGGCGATTTGCTCGCCATGCGCCAGCAGATACACATCGAAACGCCGGAATTCAATGGCGATGCCTACGTCCATACCCGCTACAGCCATTACGGCAAGCCCCAATTCGTTTACCAACTGGGCGAAAGCGACATCGTCGACTACGACAAGCTGGAGCTGCCTAAATGGCTGAAAGGCGCGGACAAGCTGGTGTCAGGCGAACACGACGAGGCCTCGGACGAAGTTGCCGCTGCCGCGCCCGCCGAGCCGTACGTTCAGCCTCAGATCAAATCCAAAAAGAAAAAGCAGCGCAAGGCTCGTCGCGCGCAATAATCGCTGACATTTTGCCAGGCCCGGGGGCAGAACCGGGCCGCCGCTTTTCTGTCCCATCCTTTTCATCCCCGTCCGGGCTTTCCGCGAGGACCTTCACGCATGAAACCGTTATTCCCGGCGCTGGGCGCCGCCGTCATCGCCGTTTGCCTCGCCGCGCCGGCGCAAGCCTCCGCCGTCGCCCAGCTCAAGGCTTTCGTCTCCGGCAGCAAAACGCTGACCGCCGACTTTACCCAAACCGTGACCAACAAAGGCAAGCGCGAGGAGGCAAGCGGCCGGCTGGAAATCGCCCGCCCCGGAAAATTCCGCTGGGAATACACCAAACCGTATTCGCAACTGATCGTCGGCGACGGCAAGACGCTGTGGATCTATGACCAGGACCTGGCCCAGGTGACGCGCAAGGCGCAAGGCGCGGCGCTGGGCTCCAGCCCGGCCGCCCTCTTGGCCGGCAACAATGAAATCGAACGCAGCTACAAGCTCAACGAAGCCGGCAAGCAAGGCGATCTGGAATGGCTGGCCGCCAGCCCCAAGAAGCAGGACAACACCTTCAGCGCCATCCGCATGGGCTTCAAGAACAATACGCTGGCGGAAATGCAGCTGACCGACAGCTTCGGCAACGACACCCGCATCGTTTTCAGCCGGCAGCAACAGAACGCCGCGCTGCCGGCCAACCGCTTCGCCTTCACCCCGCCCAAGGGCGTGGACGTGGTAAGCGGCGACTGACTCGGCGCAGGGCCTGCCTAGAATTCAGACCGACGGCCGCGCCCTGCCCCCAGGCCGCGCGACTCAACCTGCCTGGAATGACTCGCCGGTGGCGAAAAATGCGCCGCCCGAAATATAGTGCAGACTGCGCTTGGCGGCGTCGGAAAAAGTCCAGCGGCCATCGCGATAGACCTCGTCGTCGGCCTGGGCTGCGATGACCTCCCCGATGAATAGATCGTACTGCCGCTGGTTATGCGGTTCCGGCACCACCTTGCACTCGAGGTAGGCGATGCAGCCGCCCACCCTGGGCGCGCCCACTTTCTGCGCCGGCAGAGGCTCAAGACCGCAGGAAGCGAACTTGTCCCGTCCATGGCCGCTCTCGCTGCCCGCTCGCACCACCTGAGCCGCCTGGGCGCGGCACGGGATGTTGAGCACGAATTCGCCGCTGGCCTCGATCAGCTCGCGGGTGCAAGTGGACTTGTCCACCACCACCAGCACCTTGGGCGGATCGAAATCCAGCGGCATCGCCCAGGCCGCGGCCATCACGTTGCGCTTGCCGCCTGCCGCGCTGCTCACCAGCACCGTCGGACCGTGATTCAACAAACGATAGGATTTGGCCAGTTCCACATCCGCCAGCATGATTGCCTCTGTCGCGCTAAAAACGACCATTCTAGCAGCAAGCGTCAGTTCAGCGCCCCGGCGCCGAGATGGCACAACAGCTGCTGCAAACCGCGGTCCCTGGCCAGAATGGATTCGATCAGCTTGCTGCGGGAGGCGATATGGTGGTCGGCGCGCCAATCCTTCAACAACGACACGCCCAATTCGAAATAAGCCGAATCCAAACCGCACAAGCGCCTTAAATCAAACGGCAGACCGAGCTGCAAGCCCGCCGCCATCCGCAACAACACCGCCACTTGCTCCGGGTCTTCGCTTTGTTCCAGCAACTGGCGCAATTTCTTAGCCGCGTTCACAATCATCCCGAAATAAAAATGACATTCAAATGTAGCATGAGACGAATGCTAGCTTAACTGACATTTTGTGCTGGCCATATAACAAAAAAAGGCCCGGAACGCGCCGGGCCTGTTTGCCATGATCCTCAAGCACAAAGACAGAGGAGATGTCATCGTGATGACGATTGCGTTATAGAACAGAGATTGTTGCACCGCAAGATCAAACTAGTTCAGAAAATATACATCGCGCCGCTGCCCTTGGGGTTGCTTCTGCCGGCGAAGCCGATGTACACGTTGCGGCCATAGAAGAAAGGCAGTCCCCAGTCGAAATAGCTGGAAAACACGCCGCCGCTGGGCGCGGCGATGCCGGGTATCGCCGCATAGTTATTGGTCGCCAGGTACTGGGCGCTGATCACGCTGAAGTTGACCGTGCTGTTGCTGGCGCCGCTGGAAAGCACTGCGCTCAAATTTTGCTGCGACGCCGGACAGAACCAAGTCGCGCCATACAGCGCGCAAGTGGCGATGCCCGCGTCTGGGAAAAACAGGATATTCGAGCCGCTGTCGAGGAAGCTCCGGTAGTTGGCCCCTTTGTACAGCGTGTTGATGGTATAGCCGTCGGATGAAACCGGAAACGCCTGCGCGGCGGACGAAATCGCATTGTTGCTCTGGGTGCCGATGCCGAAGATCAGCGATCCCGTCGCCGTCGCCGCTCCCGTCGTCGCCAGGCTGGGCAATTGCAGCAACACGCCGTTGTTGTCGCCGCTGAACGCGCCCACCGGATTGGCCACCTGCTGCGCGGTCGGCACGGCCCCCTGCACGCAGCTGGAAGCGCCAGCACAGAGGTAATACAGCGAATTGGCTGAATTAGTGGCGCAGCTGTCGCCGCAATCCTGCAGATTGAGACCCACGCCTATGATGCCGTTGGCGCCCAGCCCGCTCAGGCTGCCTTCGTTGCTGCCCAACGAGGAGCAGGCCGCCGGAATCGTGGTATAGACCGGATCGGAAATCACCTGGACAGGCAGGGAGCTCGCCGTCTTGCCCGCCATCTTGACGTCGGCAAGACTGACCGCCCCCCAAGTGATGCCGTCGGCGAACTGCATGCACTCCACCACCTGCCGTCCGGCCACCAGCTGGCTGCCCAGCGCGGAACGCAGCGAGGCGCTCATCGCCGATGACAATATGCGCAGGCCGCTGGAGCCGGTATCCACCAGCACATGATCTATGGTCTGGCAATTGCCGGCGCTGCCAGGCGCGCACACCGTCACCGACACATAGGGCAGATTCAATTCCACAATGGAAGACACCGGCCCGGCGTCCACCGTCATCGCCACGCTGTTGGCGGAAGTGCTGGTCGAGCCGTTATTGCTGCCATCGGAAAGATTCCCCCCTCCTCCGCCCCCGCCGCCGCAGCCGCTCAGCAGCAAGGCGACACATAGCAGCGCTCCAACTATCGCGCCGCTCCTCATGGCAACTGCTCCGGACTCACCCCGGCCGGCACCAGCGCAGCGTCATAGGCGAAACCGGCAAAATCGCCGACGCGCCCACGCGTTTGCACCACCATGCCACCTATGGTCCCTCTCATCACGTTCAAGCCATGGCGATTGGCTTGCTGCGCCTGGCGATACGCCTGGAAATAGCTGCCCAGCAACTGCTGCAGGTTCGGCAGGGTGGCGCCGCTCCAGGCAACGGCGAATACCGTGCCATCGGCCGCCACGTATTGCCGGATCACGCGCCCCGCCGCATCCTGATCCTGCACCACGCGATACGGCGCGCCGTTTGGCGCCGCCGTCATCTGCCGGCCTGCGACTGGAGCGGATGGCGACAGATCGATTTTCTGCCCGAGCGCCGCGCAGGCCAATCCTGGCATCAGCGCCAGCGCCCAAGCGCTCTTGAATGGCTTGAACATACACTACCTCCCTCTTGCATGGCCATGAAGACCTTCCTGCCTTCCTGCGATGGCGAGCCTCACGAGCGCCTTCCTTCAGCATACAAGAACACTGGCCGCCCCAACTCTCGATCCGACAATAAAAAAGCGGGAGGCCAAGGCCTCCCGCATCCCCTCGTTCGGCCTCCCCATGCAACCCGGGCAGCCTCACATTTAAAATCAGTAGCTTAACTCGTCATGCCGCGTTTCCACCCAGCGTCCCGCGCCCAGCGACAACATCAAAAGCGCCACTCTTTCATGCACGATCACCGTGTGCGTGTTGCCGGAAAACTGCATGTAGCGGCGCAAATCCTCTCTCACCTTGCGCGAGCCGGTAACGTCGATGATGATGTCGACCCTATCGCCCTGCTCGGCGATCTCGATGAAGTTGTCGGTCACCGCCACGCCGCGCTCCTTGGCCAGAAGCACGCCAGGCAGCTGCAGATCCAGATCCGCCACGCCGACCAGCTCGACAAAAGGCGCATCCAGCAACTGCTTCAGCAAAGGCGTGCCCGTTTCTCCGACTCCCACCATGCCTATCCTGAATTTCCGCATATCCGCTCCGCGCGCTCCATTTATGACTGACAAATAACTGTCGCCACTCTAAAACATCGCAACTTGACTGGAATTGAGGCAAATCAAACCACCGCGCCAAATGGAAATGGCCCGGCGACGCCGGGCCATCATTGAAATGCGATGGAGAGAAGGTCAGTGCAGATTCTGCTGGGACAGAAAGCGAAGATAACCCAGTCCCTCCAGCCAGAAACCGCCATCGGCCAACGGCGTGGCATCCGTCAGGTCCGCCACAGTCAACACTAGCTCCTGGCCATCCAGCGTGGCCTCCAGCACTACGTCATCATCGTCGGAAAACTCTTCGGAAACCGCGTGGAAGTCCGGCTTGACGAACTGGTTGTTGACCTGAATGTAATCCGACTCATTCAGCAAACGCATGATGTTCATGATGACCTCCTTCAAATGCGGTGGAGACAAGGTCAAGCAGACAGTTTCTTGTTGGCGGCCCCGTCACCGGCGACGGCACTGTCGAACCGCCGCCGCACCGGAAACCGCGTTCTCACGCTACCGCTACAGCCAACCACGCTCGGCGAACGACTCCGCATGCCCGCCGGTCACGACAAAATGGTCAAGTAACCTGATATCGACCAGTTCCAGCGCCCGCTTGAGCGTATCGGTCAGCACCCGGTCGGCGCTGGACGGTTCGCTGACGCCGGAGGGGTGGTTGTGCGCGACGATCAATGCCGCCGCGTTGTGCCGCAGCGCCCTGCGCAACACCTCGCGCGGATACACCCTGGTCTCGGTCAAGGTTCCTCTGAATACTTCTTCGACTTCTATCAGCCGGTTTTGTGCCGACAGAAATATCACAACAAATGTTTCGACCTCGCGCCTGCCTATGCTCAACCGCAGATAATCGCGCACCTGCTGCGGGCTGGACAGCGCGTCGCCCAGCTTCAGTTGCTCGGACAGCGCGCGGCGCGCCAGCTCGGTGCAGGCCATCAGTTGCGCATACTTGGCCTCGCCCAAGCCCGGCGTCGCCTTGAACGCCGGCAGCGTGGCGGACAACAGGGACGACAGGGAACCGAATTCCTGCAACAGCCGTCGCGCCAGCTCCACCGCGTTGACGCCCTTGATGCCGGTGCGCAGGAAGATGGCCAGCAGCTCGGAGTCGTTCAGCGTCGCCGCGCCCTGGCTCAACAATTTCTCCCGCGGGCGCTCGGATTCCGGCCAACTGGCGATAGACATCGCGCATCCTCCTTCTGGCTATAGCATTGTTTGTGGGGTCCGGCCAACAAGATAGCAACAGGCAATGACATTAACATTGGCACAAACTGCGGACTTAGTGGCCACCCTAAAGGACAAATCCGCTAGAATGGCCAGTTTACGGTTGCTTTCGAACCCATAGAGATGACCGCCAAACGCATTCTCCTCGGCATCAGCGGCGGCATTGCCGCCTACAAATCCGCCGAACTGGCTCGGCAGCTGATCAAGGCCGGCCACGAGGTGGAGGTGGTGATGACTGAATCCGCCACCCGCTTCATCGCGCCCGCCACCTTCCAGGCGCTGACCGGCCACACCGTCTACACCGATCTGTGGGACCCGCGCCCCAGCAACGCGATGGCCCACATCGAGCTGTCCCGGCGCGCCGACGCGTTTTTGATCGCGCCGGCCACCGCCAACCTGCTGTTCAAGCTGGCGCACGGCGCCTGCGACGATCTGCTGTCCACCATGGCCGCCGCGCGGACCTGCCCGCTGATCGTGGCGCCGGCGATGAATCTGCAGATGTGGCAAAACCCGCCCAATCAGCGCAACATCGCCCAGCTGGAAGCGGACGGCGTAACCGTGTTCGGTCCCGGCAACGGCTTCCAGGCCTGCGGCGAGACCGGCGACGGCCGCATGCTGGAGCCGCACGAGATCGTCGAGCTGCTGCACGGTTTCTTCGCCGACAAGCTCTTGGCCGGCAAGAAAGTGCTGCTGACGGCCGGGCCCACCTATGAGGCCATCGACACGGTGCGCGGCATCACCAACATCAGCTCCGGCAAGATGGGTTACGCGCTGGCGCGCGCCTGCCGCGACGCCGGCGCGGAGGTGACGCTGGTCTCCGGCCCCACCGGCATGGACGCGCCGATGAACGTGCGCCGCATAGACGTGCAAAGCGCGCAGGAGATGCAGCAGGCGGTGCTGGCCGAAGTGGGCCGCAGCGACGTGTTCATCGCCGTCGCCGCCGTCGCCGACTACCGGGTGACGAACCGCAGCGAGCACAAAATCAAGAAAGGCGCGTCGGTCCCGACCATCGCGCTGGAAGAAAACCCGGACATCCTGGCGACAGTGGCATCGCTGCCCGCCGCGCCGTTCTGCGTCGGCTTCGCCGCCGAAAGCCAGAACCTGCTGGAATTCGCCGAAGCCAAGCGCAAACGCAAGAAGCTGCCGCTGCTGGCGGCCAACCTCGCCCAGCAGGCGATGGGCGCCGACGACAACCAGGTGGTGCTGCTGGACGACGCGGGCGAACACCCGCTGCCCGCCATGCCCAAAGCCGAGGTGGCCGCGGCCATCGTCCGCCACCTGGCCGCCCTGCTGACCCAACGCTGACAATTCACCATCCGGCGGCCCCGCGGCCGCCTACGCGACACAAGGAAACACCATGCAAGCCGTTATCGACGTCAAGATCCTGGACGCGCGTCTGCGCGACAATCTGCCCGCCTACGCCACCTCCGGCTCGGCCGGCCTGGATCTGCGCGCCGCCACCGAAGAAACGATGACCATCCTGCCGGGCGAAACCCAGCTGGTTCCGACCGGCGTCGCCATCCACCTGAAGAATCCGGGCCTGGCAGCCATGCTGCTGCCCCGCTCCGGCTTGGGCCACAAGCACGGCATCGTGCTGGGCAATCTGGTGGGCTTGATCGATTCCGACTATCAGGGCCAGATGTTCGTCTCGGTATGGAACCGCGGCCAGCAGCCGTTCAAACTGGAGCCGATGGAGCGCATCGCCCAGATGGTGATCGTGCCGGTGGTGCAGGTGGGCTTCAACATCGTCGACGACTTCGACGCCTCCGCCCGCGGCGTCGGCGGCTTCGGCAGCACCGGCCGCGGCTGAGACGGGCCCGCTGCCGGCGGGCGCTTGCCTATAATCGGGAGAAGCCATGGCGAGGCCGAGCCTGGCCAGCCAGCGCCAGGAGCCACCGATGATGATGCAGACGCCGCCGCCGGACCGGAACGAGAGCACTCTGATTCTGGATAATCTGGTCGAACTGACTTCGCAGCGCGAGCAGGAAATGCTGGAGTCCAGCCTGCTGTCCACGCTGGTGGAGGTGATGAATGTCGACCGGATCGAGCTTTTCGCCTGCCGCTGGATCAACAACGCGCCCTATATCCGGCGCCGGCTGGAAGCCCACGCCGGCCACGGCAAGCCCACCATCCGGGCCACGCCCTGCGATGGCTGGCTGCCGCCGCCGGTTTTTCTCTACAACCTGCTGAACCAGCTGGACGGCCTGGACCGGAGCGACGGCATCCACCGCATTCCCGGCGGCCTGTGCCTGCCCTTGCGCTGCATGGGCAACATCATCTCCCTGCTCTTCATCCACCACAGCAACGAGGCCAAAACCAACCGCTCGATGCTGAAAGCGATGGCGCGGATACACGAGAATTTCCTGCGCCTGCTGCTGGAGGCGGACCGGGACATGCTCACCGCGCTGAACAACCGCCGCAAATTCGACCAATACATCTACAGCCTGCTCACCTCGCTGCAGCAGCAAACGTCTCCTCCTCCCTACATCCTGGCCCTGCTCGACATCGACATGTTCAAGCACGTCAACGACCAGTACGGCCATATCGTGGGCGACGAAGTGCTGCTGCTGATGGCGCAGCTGATGCAGCAAAGCTTCCGCGAAGAAGACGGCTTGTTCCGCTACGGCGGGGAGGAGTTCGCGCTGCTGTTGCAAGGCTCCGACATCGAGCAGACCGAAATGGCGCTGGACCGCTTCCGCGCCACGGTATCCCGCTTCCCCTTCCCCCAGATCAAGGGCCTGACCATCAGCGTAGGCTATACCCTGGTAAACCCGATGCTGCTGCCCGGCCTGCTGGTGGAGCAAGCCGACCGGGCGCTCTACTACGCCAAGACCAACGGTCGCAATCAGGTTTGCAGCTACGAGCGGCTGGTGGCAGAAAACAAGCTGGAACCGCTGCGCGTAGACGGTCAGGTGGACCTGTTCTGACTCAAGCTCACGGCAGTTGGACGATGCGGCTCCCCGTCGGCACCGGCAGCCCCGGATGCGCGCCCAGATAACTCTCCAGCACGTCCACGTCCACTTTGCCGCCCACCCGGTTGACGCCCTCGGTCAACACGGTGAAACCGTCGCCTCCGCCGGCGATGAAATTGTTCACCTGCACCGTGTAGCTGGCTTTGGGATCGATCTTCACGCCGTTGATCGCGATGCTGTTGATGTCCACCTTGCTGCCGGCCGGCGCCGACTGGCTCCAGTTGTAGCTGAATCCGGACGATACCTGCAGGATCTTGGCCTGGCTCGGGTTGCTCCATTGCTGCTCCAGCAGGCGGTCGATCTGCTCGCCGGTCAGCGTCATCGTCATCATGGTGTTGCCGAACGGCTGTACCGTGTAGATCTGCTTGTAGGTGACATTGCCGCCCGCGTCGGGCGCCAGGTCGGCGCGGATGCCGCCCGGGTTCATGAAAGCGGCCACCGCGCCCTGGGCCTTGCCGGCCTCCAGCTGCGAATCGGCGATCACGTCGCCCAGCGTCGACTCCCCCGCCGCGCTGGCGGTTCGGGTCAAGGCGCCGGCCAGCGTGCCTACCGGTCGGTTGGCGATGGGCGCGGCCTTGTTCAGGTAGAACTGAACCAGGCTGCCGATATTGGCCAGCGGCGCGATGCCCTGGGTCACCGGCCGATTGACCGCCTGGATAGAGCCGGGCACGAAGCCGCGGGTCGCCGGGTCCAGCTTGAAATTGATCTCGGTGAACAGCTGGCCGTAATTCTTGGCGCTGGTGACGGTGCGGCCATCGATCTGGCAGTTGTAGGCCTGGTGGGTATGGCCGGTGACCACCAGCCCCACCGCCTTGTCCAGCTTCTTGACGATGTCGACGATGGGGCCGGAAATGCCCTTGCACTCGTTGTAGCTTCCGGTTTGATAGCCGCCCTCGTGCACCACCGCCACCACCGCGGCCACGCCCTGCGCCTTCAGCTTGGGAATCAGCGCGTTGACGGTGTCGGCCTCGTCTTTGAAGCTCAGCCCCTGGATGCCAGTGGGCGACACGATGTCGGGCGTGCCCTTCAGCGTCATGCCGATGAAGGCGACCGGAATATTGCCGTACTTTTTGATCTCGTAAGCCGGAAACAGCGTGCTGCCGTCCGCCTTCTGCACATTGGCCGCCAGAAACTTGAACTTGGCGCCGGCGAAGCTGCCGCCGTACTGGCAAGTGGTGTCGCCCGCTCCCGGCTTGCAGCCGCCGTTCTGCATCCGCAGCAGCTCGTCCTGGCCGTCGTCGAACTCGTGGTTGCCCACCGCGTTGATATCCAGACCCAGCAGGTTCATCGCCTCTATCGTCGGCTCGTCGTGGAACAAGCCCGACACCAAGGGGCTGGCTCCGATCAGGTCGCCGGCCGACACCACCACCGTGTTGGGCGACTGCGCGCGCAGCTGCTTGATCCAGGCCGCCAGATAATCCACGCCGCCGGCCGGCGTCTTGATGGTCTTGCCCGGATCATTGGGATCGGGAATCGCCAGCGTGCCCGGCGACTCCAGATTGCCGTGAAAATCATTGAAAGCGATCACCTTGACCGCCACCTGGCCCGGCTGCTGCTCATTGTTTCCCGCGCCGCGCGACGCGCTCACGGAAGAAGAGTCGGACATGCAGCCGCCCAGCGCCAGCGAGACGCTCAGGACCATGCCCAGCGGAATCCGTTTCATAGACTTGCTCCCTGTTTATTTTGACTCCGACGCCCACGCTGCCACGCCACGGCGTCGGGAGCGGCCAAGATACGCAAGTTGGATGACATTTCCGCTACAAAGCGGCGGCCTTGGGAAAATTAAAATCAAAACAGGCGACTCACAAACAAAAACGCCGCGAGGAACCCTCGCGGCGTCTGATATTCCGCCTAAAGACGGAAAGATTTCAAGCCGTCATCATCAAGCCAGCAGGTGGTTGTTCAGCTCGCGCATGCCGGCGGACAGCATCGCCAGATCCAGCGCGCTGAACGATTGCAGCTCGGCGAACATCTGGCCGCACACCTCGACGGCGGCGTGCTGCTTCTCCAGCCACTGCTGGGCGAAGGCCGCGGCGTCGCCATCCTGCAGCGCCTGCTTGGCCAGCTTGCGGTGCACGCGGTACAGATCGTCGCGCAGCGCGGAGCGGGCCAGCGACTGCCAGCGATTGTCGCGCGGCAGGCCGGTGATGGCGTCGCGCAGCCAATCCAGCTGCAGCGCGCTGCCCAGCTGGAAGTAGTTGGCGGCCAATTGCTCCAGCTTGAGCTTGCTGCCCTCGCCGATCTCGATGATGTCCATCAGCGGCACGGCGAACTCCAGACGCGCCAGCACCTGCGTCAGCGCCTTCGGCAGATTGGCGTGGGCGATGCGCGCCTCCAGCTCGGCCACCGCCGGATACTGCTCGGACGGAATCAGCTTCGGCAGCTGGGCCAGCAGGCTCTGCACCTTCGCCGCGTACTGTTCGATCACCGCGTTGACGGAGGCGAACGGACGCTTGTTTCGCAGCACCCAGCGGGTCACGCGCTCCACCAAGGTGCGCACCAGCACCATCAGCTGCATTTGCTGGTCGGCCGGCACCTTGTTGTCCAGCGCCTCAATCTGGCCCCACAGGCTTTCCGCGTCGAACACGCGGTTGGCGATCCACCAGGCGCGGGCGATGTCGGCCGCGGAGAACGGCGACTCCTCCTGCAGGCGGAACACGAAGGTGGTGCCCATGCGGTTGATGATCTGGTTGGCCAACTGGTTGGCGATGATCTCGCGGCGCAGCTGGTGCTGCTCCATCTGCTTGCCGAAGCGCTGCTGCAGCGGTTTCGGGAAGTAGTTGACCAGCACCGGCAGGAAGTCCTTGTCGTCCGGCACGTCGGTGGCCAGGATGGCCTGATCCAGAGAAATCTTGCTGTAGGCCAGCAACACCGCGATTTCCGGCACGGTCAGGCCCTGGCGGGCCAGACGGCGCTCGTTGATCTGGGTTTCGGACGGCAGGTACTCGATCTCGCGGTTCAGCTCGCCGGTCTTTTCCATATGCGAAATCATCCGCGCATGGGTGGACAGCATGGAGGCGGCTTCCAGGCGCTTGATCGCCAGCACCTGGGTCTGCAGCACGTTGTTGCGCAGCACCAGATGGCCCACCTCCTCGGTCATCTCGGCCAGCAACTCGTTGCGCTGCTTCAAGGTCATGTCGCCGGACTGCATCACCGCGCCCAGCAGGATCTTGATGTTGACCTCGTGGTCGGAGCAATCCACGCCGGCGGAGTTGTCGATGGCGTCGGTGGCGATGCGGCCGCCAGCCAGCGCGAACTCGACGCGGCCCAGCTGGGTGCATGTCAGGTTGCCGCCTTCGGCCACCACGCGGGCTTGCAGCTGGTTGCCGTTGACGCGCACCGGATCGCAGGCGCGGTCGCGGGCGTCGGCGTGGCTCTGCGTCGATGCCTTGACGTAGGTGCCGATGCCGCCGTTGTACAGCAGGTCGATCTTGGCCTTGAGGATCTCATGGATCAGCTCGTTCGGCGCCATGCTGTCCTTGCTGGTTTCCAGCCACGCCTTCACTTCCGGCGACAACGGGATGGACTTGGCGCTGCGCTCGAAAATGCCGCCGCCCTTGGAGATCAGCTCGCGGTTGTAGTCCGCCCAGCTGGAGCGCGGCAGATTGAACAGGCGCGCGCGCTCGGCGAAGCTCTTCTTCGCGTCCGGCGTCGGGTCCAGGAAGATATGCAGGTGGTTGAACGCGGCTTTCAGGCAGATGTGCTCGGACAACAGCATGCCGTTGCCGAACACGTCGCCGGCCATGTCGCCGATGCCGATCACGCTGAAATCCTGCTCCTGGGTGTTGACGCCCAGATGGCGGAAGTGGCGCTTCACCGACTCCCAGGCGCCGCGGGCGGTGATGCCCATGCCCTTGTGGTCGTAGCCGGCGGAGCCGCCGGAGGCGAAGGCGTCGCCCAGCCAGAAGCCGTAGGATTCGGAAATGCCGTTGGCGATGTCGGAGAAGGTGGCCGTGCCCTTGTCGGCAGCCACCACCAGGTACGGATCATCCGGATCCAGGCGGCGCACGTCCTTGGGCGGAATGATCTCGCCGGTCACCAGATTGTCGGTGACGTCCAGCAAGGCGGAAATGAAGATCTTGTAGCAGGCGATGCCCTCGGCCAGGAAGGCCTCGCGGTCGCTAGGCGCCGGCAGTTGCTTGCCGACGAAGCCGCCCTTGGAACCCATCGGCACGATCACCGAGTTCTTCACCATCTGCGCCTTGACCAGGCCCAGCACTTCGGTGCGGAAGTCCTCCATCCGGTCGGACCAGCGCAGGCCGCCCCGGGCGACCTTGGAGCCGCGCAGGTGCACGCCTTCCACGCGCGGGCTGTACACCCAGATTTCGAACATCGGCCGCGGCTGCGGCAGGAACGGAATCAGGTTGGATTCCAACTTGAACGAGATGTAGGACTTGAAGTGGCCGTCTTCCGCCTTCTGCCAGAAGTTGGTGCGGCGGGTAGCCAGGATCACGGCCAGGAAGCCGTTCAGGATGCGGTCTTCATCCAGGTTGGCCACGCCGTCCAGCATGCCGCGCACGGCGGCCAGCAGCAGCTCGGCCTTTTCCTCGGAGAAGCTCACCGGATCGAGACGCGCGTAGAACAGTTCGACCAGGCTGCGGGTGATGGCCGGGTAGTTGGCCACGCACTGCTCGATATAGGCCTGGCTGAAAGTCAGGCCGCCCTGGCGCAGGTACTTGGCCAGCGCGCGCACCAGCGAAATCTCGCGCCAATCCAGTCCGGCCACCAGCGCCAGACGATTGAAGCCGTCGTTCTCGCAGCGCTTGGCGAACGCCTGGGCCAGCAGCTCCTGGAAGTCCTGCTGCACCTGCTCCTGCGCCATCTGCTCGCCGAAACCGCCGACGTCGAGGCCGAAATCGCTGATCCACACCTGGCTGCCGTCATCGCGCTTCACGCAGTACGGATGCTCGTCGCGAACCTTGACGCCCATGTTTTCCAGAATCGGCAGGCTGGCGGACAAGCCCAGCGGCTCGCTCTCGCGGAACAGCTTGAGGTTGAACGACGCGCCGTCGCGGTGGAAGGGGCGGTACAGCTTCATCGCCAGCGGCTGCTCGGCGCAGATCGCCTGCAGGTGCTGGATGTCCAGCACCGCGTTGCGCACCGCGAATTCCTCGCGGTAAGCCACCGGGAAACCGTTCTTGTAGCGGTTGAACAGGCCGTTGCCCTGCTCTTCGCCATGGGCCTCCACCAGTTGCTGATGCAGCTCCTCGGTCCAGCCGCGCACCAGGCGGGCGATCTCGGCCTCAATGTCGGCCACGTGGAATTCGGGCAGTTTGGAAGCGTTGGTGCGGATGATGTAGTGCACTCGAGCCAGGGTGCCGTCGCCGATCTGCACGCTGAATTCGGCGCTATTGCCGTTGAAGGCGTTCATCAGCACCTTTTCGATCTTCAGCCGCACTTCGGTGCTGAAGCTGTCGCGCGGCACGTAGGCCAGGCTGCTGACGTAGCGGTGGTAACGGTCGGCGCGCACGAACAGGCGCACGCGCGGGCGCTCCTGCAGGCTGACGATGCCTTCGGCGATCGGCCCCAGCGCCTCGGCCGGAATCTCGAACAGCTCGTCGCGCGGGTAGCTTTCCAACACGAAGCCCAGGGTCTTGGCCTTGTAACTGTCGTCGACGAAATCGCAGCCGGACACCACCGACGCCACTTTCTGGCGCAGGATGGGCACGTCCTTGGGCGAAGCCTGGTAGGCGCTGGCGGTATAGAGGCCGAGGAAGCGTCGCTCGCCGATGACCTGGCCCTTGTCGTTAAAGCGCTTGATGCCGACAAAGTCGACATAGGCCGGGCGATGGATGATGGAGCGGGTCTGGGACTTGTTCAGGATGATCAGCTGCGGCAGGTGTGCCAGCTCGCGCAGCTCCTGCGGCAGCTGCTCGAAACTGTTGGAGTATTCCTTGCCGCCCTGATCCTTCAGGATGCCCAGGCCGGCGTCCTTGACGATGCGCAGGCTGTCCTTGCCGTCGCGCTTCACCAGATCGTAATCGCAATAGCCCATGAACAGGAAGTTTCGATCGGCCATCCACTCCAGGAAGGCCACCGCCTCCTTGGCCTCGGCGGCGCGCTCCCCCTTCAGCTTGGCCAGGTCCTTGCCGATGCCGGCCAGCACTTCGCGCATTTTCGGCTCGTCGCTTACCACCAGGCGGATGTCGGCCAGCACGCGCTTGAGTTCGGCCTCCAGCTTGGCCAGCAGCGCAGCGTCGCTGATGCGGTCGATCTGCACGTGGATGAAGGATTCCAGCGGCAGGCTGCGGTCCTCGGTGCGCTTCACCTCTTGCAGCGCGCCGCTCTTGTCGCGGCCGACCGCCAGCACCGGATGCACCAGAAGGTGCAGGTTCAGGTTGTAGCGCGACAGCAGCATGGAGATCGAGTCGATCAGGAACGGCATGTCGTCGTTCACCACTTCGATCACGGTGTGGGTGCTTTGCCAGCCGTCGCGTTCGAAATCGGGGTTGTAGATGCGGCACTTGACCTGTCCGGCAGAGCGTTTGCCGGCGAACTCGTAATGCGCCATCGCTGCGCCGAACAGATCGAGCGAGGAGAACTGCCGCAGGTCGGCGTGTTCGGTCTCTTCGAAGTAGATCGGGAAGAAGGCGGCGAGTCGTGGGGTCTCCTTGGTAGAAAGCTTGCTCTCGGCCACTGCCTGAATATCAGCGATCAGGCTGGCCAGTTCGGTCTTGTTGGTAAGCGACATTTAGCTTCTCTTGTTGTGAGCAGGGAGGTTGTCGGGGCATTGTAGATAGCGCCACCCCGGCCGGATTTCCTTAATGCGACATGGACTTATACAAAACGCGCGACCGCCATCCCATAGGCAACAACGCAGGCGCATAAGCCTCCGGAAAACCCAGCCGACACCTTACAGCAAAGCGACGGACAATTACACAAAGACAGCGGCAGCAGGCATTGTAGTTCATAGACGAATCAATATCTAAGCTATTGATTTTTATGATATTTCCATTTGTTCGCAAAAGTAAGGTAGAATGTGCGCACTTGCTTGCGGGGATTGACCAATCGCCGCGCTTATTGTTGGCTATCGCAAAAACCGTTGGTCAATTCAGAACACAAGACGGCCCGGATCGGAACATTAACGTTGCCTCCGGTGCGGGGTTTACAAGCCGGCCGCCAGCGCATCGCGCCGGACGGCCAACGAGAGAGAAGTAGAAGCAACATCATGAAAAAAGCCCTGATCGCAAGCGCCAGCCTCGCTCTGTTCGCCACCCTGTCCGCCCAGGCTGAAACCCTGCGCGTGGGCGTGGATCTCAACTACCCGCCGTTTTCCAAGCAAGGCGCCGACGGCAAGCCGCAAGGCTTCGACATCGATGTCGCCAACGCGCTGTGCGCGGCGATGAAAGTCACCTGCCAGATCGTCCCGCAAGACTGGGATGGCCTGATCCCTGCGCTGAACGCCAACAAGTTCGACGCCATCATCTCCTCGATGCAGATCACCCCGGAACGCCAGAAGGCGGTGGACTTCTCCCACAAGTACTACAACATCGCCAGCCGCATGGTGGCCAAGGACGGCACCAAGGTTGACCAGTCCAGCCTGAAGGGCAAGAAAATCGGCGTGCTGCGCGCCTCCACCCAGGAAAAGTTCGCCAAAGACTACTGGGGCAAGAGCGGCGCCGCCATCGTGCCCTATGCCAAGTCGCCGGAATCTTTCCTCGACCTGAAGTCCGGCCGCGTGGACGCCGTGTTCGTGGACAGCGCCGTGGGCGAACAGGAATTCCTGAAAACCGCCCAGGCAAAAGGCTACGCCTTCGTCGGCCCCAACTACTCCGACGTCAAGTATTTCGGCCCGGGCTGCGGCATCGCCGTCAAGAAGGGCAACAAGGCGCTGGTCGAGCGTCTGAACAAGGCCATCGACCAAATCCGCAAGGACGGCAGTTACAAAAAGGCGCAGGACAAGTACTTCAGCTTCGACATCTACGGCGGCTGAGCCTGAACTGACCCCACCCGACACGACGCCGGCGCGCACCTCTCGCGCCGGCGTCGCCGATTCCCTTTTCCCGAGATGGCTTCATGCTTCTGCAAGGCTACCTTCCCAGCATTCTTGAAGGCGGTGTGCTGACCCTGAAACTGGCCGGCACCGCGCTGGTCGTTTCCGTCGCGCTCGGCCTGGTCGGCGCGCTGTTCAAGTCCAGCCATTCGCGCCCGCTGACAATGCTGGCCGAATTCTATTCCACCGTGGTCCGCGGCATTCCGGACCTGGTGTGGATGTTCCTGCTGTTTTTCGGCGCCCAGATGGCGCTCAACGACATCTGCGATTTCCTGGGCTGGCAAAGCCCCGACATCGACCCCTTCATCGCTGGCGTGGCCACGCTGGGCTTCATCTTCGGCGCCTACATGACGGAAACTTTCCGCGGCGCGATGATGGCCGTCCACAAGGGCCAGATGGAGGCCGGCCTCGCCTATGGCATGTCGCCGCTGCGCGTATTCTTCCGCATCCAGCTGCCGCAAATGGTCCGCTACGCGCTGCCCAGCTTTTCCAACAACTGGCTGGTGCTGGTCAAATCGACGGCACTGGTGTCGGTGATCGGCCTCAATGACGTGATGTACCGCGCCGACGCCGCCAAATCCGCCACCCAACAGCCATTCGACGTCTACGTCGTCGTCGGCGCGCTATTCCTCGTCGTCACCGGCGTATCCAACCTGCTCCTCTACTGGCTGGAGAAACGCTACTCGATGGGCACCAAGGAGAGCGGATTGTGATCGACTTTCAATTGATTAGCGAAAGACTGCCTGAATTTCTCGGCGCCCGCGACGGCGGACCGATGCTGTCCAGCACCGACGGCCTGATCCTGACGCTGGAGCTGCTGGGCCTGTCCCTGCTGCTGGGCCTGGCCATGGCCGTCCCGCTGGCGGTGGCGCGCGTATCCGGCAACCGCGCGCTGTCGGGCGCCGTCTGGCTGTTCGGCTACGTGTTCCGCGGCACGCCGCTTCTGGTGCAGCTATTCATCATCTATTACGGCCTCGCCCAGTTCGACTGGGTTCGCGACAGCTGGGCCTGGGACTACCTGCAAAGCGCTTACATCTGCGCGATCCTGGCCTTCACGCTGAACACCGCCGCCTACACCACCGAGATCATCGCCGGCCAGATCCGCGCCACCCACTGGGGCGAGATCGAGGCCGCCCGCTCGGTGGGCATGAGCCGCTGGCTGATGTTGCGCCGCATCGTGCTGCCGTCGGCGCTGCGCCGCGCGCTGCCCGCATACAGCAACGAGGTGATCATGATGCTGCAGAGCACCGCCATCGCCGGCCTGGTGACGCTGGCGGACCTGACAGGCGTGGCTCGCCGCATCTACAGCGAAAGCTACATGCCGTTCGAACCCTTCCTCACCGCCGCGCTGATCTATCTGGCGCTGACCTTCGCCCTGGTCTGGCTGATGAAGCGCGCCGAACGCCGCTACCTGGCCTTCCTCGCGCCCCGAAAATCCTGAGTCGGCGTCGGGCGGCAACAATTTATGCCAGCCCGCCGAAATAAATCGTACAATGCAGGGCAAGATAACGCCGCCATGCCAGGCCTCCTGACATGGCGGCATTTTTGCCACCCGACACAGACATCCAAACCATGGGTCATCCGCCCCAATCCGGCAAAGCGCTGCGCTTTGGCTTCCTGCTCCTGCCCCACGCCTCGATGGCCGATTTCGCCAGCGCATCCGAGGTCTTGACGCATGCCAATCTACTGGCGGAAAAACGCCTGTACGAAACCCTGCTGCTGTCGCTGGACGGCGCGCCGGTGCAGCTGTCCAACGGCGTCAAGCTGAGCGTCGATCTGCCGCTGTCCTACGCGCCCAAGCTGGATTACCTGCTGATACTGGCCGACGAGATCGGCAATGATTTCGCGCTGGACGAGCTGAGCAAAGGCATCGCCGCCAGCAACACCGACAAGATCACGCTGGGCGGGATAGGCTGCGGCAGTTACTGGCTGGCCCGAGCCGGCCTGCTGGCCGGCCAGCGCGCCACCATCCACTGGCGCGAGATCGCGCGGCTGACCGAGGAGTTCGCCGACGTCATCGTCACATCCAATCTGTACGAGAGCGAAGGCCGCTATCTCAGCTGCGCCGGCGGCGCCGCCACCTTTGACTTCATGCTGGACCTGGTGGGCAAGCAGCAAGGCCACGAATTCATCGCCCAGTTGTCCGAGCTATTCAGCATGGAGCGGATCCGCCCCGGCAACGAGCGCCAGCGCATCCCGCTGGCCACCCGCATCGGCGGCAGCCAACCCAAGCTGACCGAGGCGGTCAGCCTGATGGAAGCCAATATCGAAGAACCGCTGTCCACCGATGACATCGCCTTCTACGTCGGCGTCTCCCGACGCCAGCTGGAGCGGCTGTTCAAGCAATACCTGGGCACCGTGCCGTCCAAATACTATCTGGAGCTGCGTCTCGGCCGCGCCCGCCAGCTGCTGCAGCAAACCAGCAAATCCATCGTGCAGATCGGACTGGCCTGCGGCTTCTCCAGCGGCCCGCACTTCTCCAGCACCTACCGCAACCACTTCAATATCACGCCGCGCGAAGAACGCGCTCAGCGCGCCCAGCCCGGGAGCCAACTCCGCTCGGCGGAGGTTCCGCGCTAAGCGTTAAATCAGCTGCCGCTCGGCCTGCAGCGCTAGCGGCAGCTCTATCCGGAAGCAAGCGCCGCTGGCCGGAATATTCTCCGCCGAAATCAGGCCCCCGTATTGTTCGACTATGGTCTGGCAGATGGACAAGCCAAGCCCCATCCCATGCGGTTTGGTGGAGAAAAAGGGGTGGAACAGCACCTCAAGCAGGTCCGGCGTGATGCCGCGGCCGGTATCCCGCACCTCCAATATCCCCTTCTTGCCTTCGCGCCTGGTATGCACGATCACATGCCGCTTCAATGGCGGCTCGTCCTTCAGCGCATCCATCGCATTGGACAACAGGTTCAATACCACCTGCTCCAGCTGGATGCTGTCAGCCATCACCGGAATCGAATAGCCGGACAGCAGCTGCACCACTTCGATGCCCCGCTCCTTCAGATCATACTCCGCCAGGAACATGCAATTGCCGACCACTTGGTTGACGTCAACCAGCCGCGTCTCTATCGCCCGCTTGCTGACAAGGGCGCGCAACCGCTTGATGATCTCTCCCGCCCGCCCGGCCTGCGCCACCGCCAGCTTCAACGCGGAATGCACTTGCGGCGGCGTCTCGTCCACGCCTTCCAGCATCTGCATCGCAGCCTGGCAGTAATTGGAAATCGCCGTCAACGGCTGATTCAATTCATGCGCGATGCCGGATGCCATCTCGCCCATCGTATGCAGCCTGGCGACATGCGACAGCTTCTCCAGATGCTCCTTCACCCGGGATTCGCTGGCCTCCAACGCCTCCGCCGTTCGCTGCCGCAACGGCCCCATGTCCCGCAGCGCGCACACCACGCCGATCAGTGCGCCATCTCGCGACAACAGCGGCGCAACGCCGCCCTCGACAAAATGCACCTTGCCACGCGCGGTAGTCAGTTGCATTCGCTCCGACAGCTCCACAGGCAGGCCTGTGCGGAAGCATTCGCTGATGGGATCCTCCGAAAATTCAGACGCCAGCTCGCCCAGCAAGCGAAACACCTCGTGACAAGGTTGGCCCAACACCTCCTCAGCGGGCATATCCACCAGACTGAGCGCCATAGGATTCGCCATTTCGATACAGCGGTCCTGCCGCAGAATCACCACCCCGTCATGGATCGCGTTCAACGTGACTGACGCTCGCTCGCTTTGCAGAAACAATTCCTCGTCGGCTAGGCTGCGCTGCCTGCGCAAGGCCATTCTCTGCGAGTAAATCAAACCTCCCGCCGCCAGCAACAGCGTCAACATCAGCTCTCGCAGCAACAAGGGAAACAAGGCCAAATCGCTGATACGGATGTCCTGGCCCACACCCAGCACGAAGGGTTGCGCCTCGCTGTTCAGCGGAAGACGAACTTCCAGACGCGTCACCACAGGCCACCAATCATGCTCGCCCACGCGGTGGACACGCTCATATAGCAACTCGTGCTCTCCGTCCCTGGATAGCAGCGCCAGGTCAAGGCTGCCCGACAAGCCTCCATCGGCCGGCAATTGCAATAGCCGATCACAAAAGACCACTAGCGCCACCATGCCCGACAATCGCTTCCTGCCGACTTCTCCTGCCACTCCTCGATACAAGGGCTGCAGCAGCATATAAGCTCGCCCGCCACCATCGTACAACTCGAACGGGCGTGAAGAGACCCTTTGCCCGCTCGCCAGCGCCCGCTTCAGGACTGGGGCGAAATAGCCATCGCCGAGCATATCGTAGCCATACACGGGACTGGAGGATGGGAGATCCGGCTCAATCATGGAAACGACCAAAGACTGAGGCCGTGCGGGAGCAGGTTGCCAACTCCGCTTTCCTGCCATGTCGAAGTCGCGGATATAGAAAGTCTCCCCGAAACGCAACTCCATCTCCGCCAAAAAAGCCGAGCGGTTTTCAGTTGTCACATTGCGAAGGAACTGAATAGCATACAGCTGCTGATAGCGGGGCAGCATCTCGCGTGAGAACGCCCCCACCGCCCCGGCATCGAACGACTCCCGAGACAGCAGCAAGGCATCGATGGCGGACAGCACCGACTCGTTCTGATCCAGCCTGCGCGCCACGCCGGCATAGGCCTGATGAGCGGCAAGCTCGAACCCATCTTGCAGCCGGCGGTACTCACCCACGCCCCACTGGATGGCGACCAGAAGCACGCAAGCGAACCAAACTGCGCCAAACAGCAGCCACTCGCCGCACTTGAATTTGCTCAAGACATCTGTCCCAGGGGTATATTCGACATTTTGAATAATATGTGCTGCATAAAATATCTGCCGCGCATTTTTGCAAAAATGTCTCACCTCTGCAATGAAACCAAGACAATAGACTTTCCAAGAATTCACAGTCTTAGATAGTCATTGCAATGGCATTAAACTAATTTAAATTTCTTAAAAATAATGTTTAGATGATATCTCCACCCAAAGAAAACCCGCGAAGAGGGCCGGCGACATCGGAAGGTTGGCGCAGAAACGAACGCGCCAATACAGAAGCCCCGGCTCATTGAGCCGGGGCCGCAAAGCACAAAGCCCAGCTCGATAGAGCTGGGCTTGTGTATGAGGCATCTGGCGGTGTCCTACTTTCACATGGCGAATGCCACACTATCATCGGCGCTAAGATGTTTCACGGTCCTGTTCGGGATGGGAAGGCGTGGGACCATCTCGCTATGGCCACCAGACATAAACTGGCACAAACTGAAAGAAGCCTGAACCAGAGATGTTCTCTGATTCTGAATATTCGGTATCTGATCGTGTCGCACACACTCTATCTTCGTCACTTAGCTCTCTAAGTCACTCAAATGATAGGATCAAGCCTCACGAGCAATTAGTATCGGTTAGCTTCACGCCTCACAGCGCTTCCACACCCGACCTATCAACGTCCTGGTCTCGAACGACTCTTCAGGGAGGTCAAGCCTCCAGGGAAGTCTCATCTTCAGGCAAGTTTCCCGCTTAGATGCTTTCAGCGGTTATCTCTTCCGAACTTAGCTACCCGGCAATGCGACTGGCGTCACAACCGGTACACCAGAGGTTCGTCCACTCCGGTCCTCTCGTACTAGGAGCAGCCCCCGTCAAACTTCCAACGCCCACTGCAGATAGGGACCAAACTGTCTCACGACGTTTTGAACCCAGCTCACGTACCACTTTAAATGGCGAACAGCCATACCCTTGGGACCGGCTACAGCCCCAGGATGTGATGAGCCGACATCGAGGTGCCAAACACCGCCGTCGATGTGAACTCTTGGGCGGTATCAGCCTGTTATCCCCGGAGTACCTTTTATCCGTTGAGCGATGGCCCTTCCATTCAGAACCACCGGATCACTATGTCCTGCTTTCGCACCTGCTCGACTTGTCGGTCTCGCAGTTAAGCTACCTTTTGCCATTGCACTATCAGCACGATTTCCGACCGTACCTAGGTAACCTTCGAACTCCTCCGTTACACTTTGGGAGGAGACCGCCCCAGTCAAACTGCCTACCATGCACTGTCCCCAATCCGGATCACGGACCAAGGTTAGAACCTCAAACACACCAGGGTGGTATTTCAAGGACGGCTCCACCAGAACTAGCGTCCTGGCTTCAAAGCCTCCCACCTATCCTACACAAGTCTGTTCAAAGTCCAATGCAAAGCTACAGTAAAGGTTCACGGGGTCTTTCCGTCTAGCAGCGGGGAGATTGCATCTTCACAAACACTTCAACTTCGCTGAGTCTCAGGAGGAGACAGTGTGGCCATCGTTACGCCATTCGTGCGGGTCGGAACTTACCCGACAAGGAATTTCGCTACCTTAGGACCGTTATAGTTACGGCCGCCGTTTACCGGGGCTTCGATCAAGAGCTTGCACCCCATCACTTAACCTTCCGGCACCGGGCAGGCGTCACACCGTATACGTCCACTTTCGTGTTGGCACAGTGCTGTGTTTTTGTTAAACAGTCGCAGCCACCGATTCTCTGCGACCTGTCAAAGCTTCATCCGCAAGGGACTACACCTCAACAGGCATACCTTCTCCCGAAGTTACGGTATCAATTTGCCGAGTTCCTTCTCCTGAGTTCTCTCAAGCGCCTTAGAATTCTCATCCTGCCCACCTGTGTCGGTTTGCGGTACGGTTCTTGTGTAGCTGAAGCTTAGTGGCTTTTCCTGGAAGCGTGGTATCAGTCACTTCAGGTCCGTAGACCCTCGTCATCACTTCTCGGCGTTAAAGAAGAGCGGATTTGCCTACCCTTCACGCCTACCGGCTTAAACAGACTATTCCAACAGTCTGATGACCTAACCTTCTCCGTCCCCACATCGCACTACACAAAAGTACGGGAATTTTAACCCGTTTCCCATCGACTACGCTTTTCAGCCTCGCCTTAGGGGCCGACTCACCCTACGCCGATGAACGTTGCGTAGGAAACCTTGGGCTTTCGGCGAGCGGGCTTTTCACCCGCTTTATCGCTACTCATGTCAGCATTCGCACTTCTGATATCTCCAGCATCCCTTACGAGACACCTTCACAGACCTACAGAACGCTCCCCTACCACGCACAGTAAACTGTGCATCCGCAGCTTCGG
Source organism: Chromobacterium phragmitis (assembly GCF_003325475.1). Lineage (NCBI taxonomy): Bacteria > Pseudomonadati > Pseudomonadota > Betaproteobacteria > Neisseriales > Chromobacteriaceae > Chromobacterium > Chromobacterium phragmitis. The sequence continues at coordinate 3,206,918 of NZ_CP029495.1, read as the reverse complement.
TTATCAGTTTGAGCCCCGTTACATCTTCCGCGCAGGACGACTCGACCAGTGAGCTATTACGCTTTCTTTAAATGATGGCTGCTTCTAAGCCAACATCCTGGCTGTCTAGGCCTTCCCACTTCGTTTACCACTTAACTGATCATTTGGGACCTTAGCTGGCGGTCTGGGTTGTTTCCCTCTTGACAATGGACGTTAGCACCCACTGTCTGTCTGCCAAGCTCGCACTTTCCGGTATTCAGAGTTTGCCATGGTTTGGTAAATCGCAATGACCCCCTAGCCATAACAGTGCTTTACCCCCGGAAGTGATACTTGACGCACTACCTAAATAGTTTTCGGGGAGAACCAGCTATCTCCGAGTTTGTTTAGCCTTTCACCCCTATCCACAGCTCATCCCCTAGTTTTGCAACACTAGTGGGTTCGGACCTCCAGTGCGTGTTACCGCACCTTCATCCTGGCCATGGATAGATCACTCGGTTTCGGGTCTACGCCCAGCAACTAAAGCGCCCTATTCGGACTCGGTTTCCCTACGCCTCCCCTATTCGGTTAAGCTTGCTACTGAACGTAAGTCGCTGACCCATTATACAAAAGGTACGCAGTCACGGAACAAGTCCGCTCCCACTGTTTGTATGCATCCGGTTTCAGGTTCTATTTCACTCCCCTCCCGGGGTTCTTTTCGCCTTTCCCTCACGGTACTGGTTCACTATCGGTCGATCATGAGTATTTAGCCTTGGAGGATGGTCCCCCCATCTTCAGACAGGATTTCTCGTGTCCCGCCCTACTTGTCGACTGCCTAGTTCTTGCGATGCGTTTTCGTGTACGGGGCTATCACCCACTATGGCGGTCCTTTCCATGAACCTTCCACTAACGCAACTCATAACACAGTCAGGCTGTTCCGCGTTCGCTCGCCACTACTTACGGAATCTCGGTTGATTTCTTTTCCTTCAGCTACTTAGATGTTTCAGTTCGCTGAGTTCGCCTCCTCTGACCTATGGATTCAGTCAGGGATCTCCTTGCGGAGGGGTTTCCCCATTCGGACATCGCGGGATCAAAGCTCTATTGCCAGCTCCCCCGCGCTTTTCGCAGGCTTACACGTCCTTCATCGCCTATGATCGCCAAGGCATCCACCAGATGCACTTAGTCGCTTGACCCTATCATTTCAGTAACCTAAATTACCGCAACAACAGAGAGTGTTTGTGCGACGACTGCACCGCCCCTTTTGATATGGCGACGCAGCCTTAGATACAATCAAATACCCAAGATGACGATTCATTCAACATGCAGAATTAACTCCATGTCGTTTGTCTTGCCGTCTTTATATATTCGGCTTCTTCAGTTTGTTAAAGATCGGGCGTTTATACAACGCAAACAGAATCCAACTCTTCCGAATTCGATTTTGTTTGCGATGGTGGAGGATGACGGGATCGAACCGACGACCCCCTGCTTGCAAAGCAGGTGCTCTCCCAACTGAGCTAATCCCCCTCTTTTTGGGTGATGCTGCGTTGCTCAGTCGCTCATGTGCATAAGCACATGCCGCTCCTTCGCGCCTTGCCTGACCCAAAAAATACTGGTGGGTCTGGTAGGACTCGAACCTACGACCCCTGCGTTATCAACACAGTGCTCTAACCAGCTGAGCTACAAACCCAGTAGTCGTTTGATACCACATCCTTTTCGATCAAAATCCAGCAGATCCAGGCGAAAGCTGACGACGTGTACATCGAGTACACGAGGAAGCTTTCAACGCAGAGCTGCGCCGATTTTCATCGAAAATGCCCTTAACTTGAATAACCGATAGGCTGTAAGTACTTGGCAATCGCCATTCTCTAGAAAGGAGGTGATCCAGCCGCAGGTTCCCCTACGGCTACCTTGTTACGACTTCACCCCAGTCATGAATCCCACCGTGGTAAGCGGCCTCCTTACGGTTAGCCTACCCACTTCTGGTGAAACTCACTCCCATGGTGTGACGGGCGGTGTGTACAAGACCCGGGAACGTATTCACCGCAGCATGCTGATCTGCGATTACTAGCGATTCCGACTTCACGCACTCGAGTTGCAGAGTGCGATCCGGACTACGATCGGTTTTCTGAGATTAGCTCCACCTCGCGGCTTGGCAACCCTCTGTACCGACCATTGTATGACGTGTGAAGCCCTGCTCATAAGGGCCATGAGGACTTGACGTCATCCCCACCTTCCTCCGGTTTGTCACCGGCAGTCTCATTAGAGTGCCCAACTTAATGATGGCAACTAATGACAAGGGTTGCGCTCGTTGCGGGACTTAACCCAACATCTCACGACACGAGCTGACGACAGCCATGCAGCACCTGTGTTACGGCTCCCTTTCGGGCACCAAGATATCTCTACCAAGTTCCGTACATGTCAAGAGCAGGTAAGGTTTTTCGCGTTGCATCGAATTAATCCACATCATCCACCGCTTGTGCGGGTCCCCGTCAATTCCTTTGAGTTTTAACCTTGCGGCCGTACTCCCCAGGCGGTCAACTTCACGCGTTAGCTACGCTACCAAGGATTCAAACCCCCAACAGCTAGTTGACATCGTTTAGGGCGTGGACTACCAGGGTATCTAATCCTGTTTGCTCCCCACGCTTTCGTGCATGAGCGTCAGTGTCATCCCAGGGGGCTGCCTTCGCCATCGGTATTCCTCCACATCTCTACGCATTTCACTGCTACACGTGGAATTCTACCCCCCTCTGACGCACTCTAGTCGTGCAGTCTCCAATGCCGTTCCCAGGTTGAGCCCGGGGCTTTCACATCAGACTTGCACAACCGCCTGCGCACGCTTTACGCCCAGTAATTCCGATTAACGCTTGCACCCTACGTATTACCGCGGCTGCTGGCACGTAGTTAGCCGGTGCTTATTCTTCAGGTACTGTCATCCCCGCCAGGTATTAACCAGCGGGATTTCCTCCCTGACAAAAGTCCTTTACAACCCGAAGGCCTTCTTCAGACACGCGGCATGGCTGGATCAGGCTTGCGCCCATTGTCCAAAATTCCCCACTGCTGCCTCCCGTAGGAGTCTGGGCCGTGTCTCAGTCCCAGTGTGGCGGATCATCCTCTCAGACCCGCTACTGATCGTCGCCTTGGTGGGCTCTTACCCCACCAACTAGCTAATCAGACATCGGCTGCTCGTATAACGCGAGGTCTTTCGATCCCCCGCTTTCCCCCTCAGGGCGTATGCGGTATTAATCCGGCTTTCGCCGAGCTATCCCCCATTACACGGTACATTCCGATGCATTACTCACCCGTTCGCCACTCGCCACCAGGAGCAAGCTCCCGTGCTGCCGTTCGACTTGCATGTGTAAAGCATGCCGCCAGCGTTCAATCTGAGCCAGGATCAAACTCTTCAGTTCAATCTCAAGCAAATTTTCTGGCACGCAAGTTCAAAGAAATAAACAAGTATCTCTTGTCTCTTGCAGTGCAAGTGTCGGCTTTCGCCAAGCACTTACACCTATCGGTTATTCGTTCTGTTAAAGAGCAGTGCCTTCGCTGCTTTCGTCACACCGGAGAACCGTTTCGTTTCCGCTGTTTCGTTCGCTGCGTCAGCTGAGGAGGCGAACTATACGCCCGGGCCCCGAACCCGTCAACACCTTTTGCGAGAAAAAACGAACTTTCTTCGACCCGCCCACGCAAGGCATTGATTTGCAAGAAAAGCAAAGAAGAGGGGATTTCACGCGCCCCGCAACCAGGCGCGCCCGCCCTGCCTCTCCACCTGACGAAAGGCTCAAAAACAAACAGGCCGGCGTTGCCGCCGGCCTGTCCAGACACTTCTATATAGACAAATCAGCCCTTGCGCAGCTTGGCGAAGGCGGCAGCCATCGCGGTATCGCCCTGCGGCGCCGATTGCTGGCCGCGAGACTGGCGAGGACGATTGTCGGAACGGCTGTCGCTGCGGTTGCCGCGGCTATTGCCGGAACCGACCTCGTCATCCAGGCGCATGGTCAACGCAATGCGCTTGCGCGCCACGTCCACTTCCAGCACTTTGACCTTGACCACGTCGCCGGCTTTGACCACCTTGCGCGGATCGTCGATGAACTTGTTGGACAGCGCCGAGATGTGGACCAGGCCGTCCTGGTGCACGCCGATGTCGACAAAGGCGCCGAAGTTGGCGACGTTGGTCACTACGCCCTCCAGCACCATCCCCGGCTGCAGATGCTTGATGTCCTCTACGCCGTCCTGGAAGGTGGCGGTCTTGAATTCCGGACGCGGATCGCGGCCCGGTTTGTCGAGTTCTTTCAAGATATCCATCACTGTCGGCAGGCCGAAGCGCTCGTCGGTGTAATCGGTGGCGCGCACCGACTTAAGGAAAGAAGAATCGCCGATCAGGGTCTTCACGTCGCGGCCGGCCTTGACCACGATCTTCTCCACCACCGGATAAGCCTCCGGGTGCACCGATGACGCATCCAACGGGTTGTCGCCGCCCGCGATGCGCAGGAAGCCAGCCGCCTGCTCGAAGGTCTTGTCGCCAAGCCGCGGCACTTTCAGCAGTTCCTTGCGGGTGCGGAAGGCACCGTTTTGGTCGCGGTAGGACACGATATTGGATGCCAAAGTCGCGTTGAGGCCGGAAATGCGGGTCAGCAACGGAACCGAGGCGGTGTTGACATCAACGCCCACCGCGTTCACACAATCCTCCACCACGCCGTCCAGCGCGCGCGCCAGCTGGCTCTGGTTGACATCGTGCTGGTACTGGCCGACGCCGATGGACTTGGGATCGATCTTCACCAGTTCGGCCAGCGGATCTTGCAGCCGGCGGGCGATAGACACCGCGCCGCGCAGCGACACGTCCATGTCCGGGAATTCCTTGGCCGCCAGTTCGGATGCCGAATACACCGAGGCGCCGGCTTCCGACACCACGATCTTGGTCATGCCCAATTGCGGGAAGGCCTTGATCAGGTCCTGGGCCAGCTTGTCGGTTTCGCGGCTGGCGGTGCCGTTGCCGATGGAAATCAGGTCCACCTTGTGGCGCACGCACAGCGCGCCGAGGATGGCGATGGACTTGTCCCATTCGCGGCGCGGCTCGTGCGGGTAGATGGCGGTGGCGTCCAGCACCTTGCCGGTATCGTCGACCACGGCCACTTTGCAGCCGGTGCGCAGGCCCGGGTCCAGGCCCAGCGTCGCGCGGCGGCCGGCCGGCGCTGCCAGCAGCAGATCATGCAGGTTGGCGGCGAAGACTTTGATCGCTTCGGCGTCGGCGGCGTCCTTCAAGCGCGACACCAGCTCCAGTTCCAACGACAGAAAAATCTTGGCGCGCCAGCACAGTCGCACGCCGTCCAGCAGCCATTTGTCGGCAGCGCGGCCGGCGTCCTTGACGCCGAAACGGGCGGCGATCAGTTGTTCATAGGCCGAGCGCTCGGTGATCGGCGTTTCGTCCGCTTGGTATTTCAGCGCGACAGTCAGCACGCCCTCGTTGCGGCCGCGCAAAAGCGCCAGCGCGCGGTGCGACGGAATGGCCTTGATAGGTTCGCGGTGGTCGAAATAATCGGAGAACTTGGCGCCTTCGGTTTCCTTGCCCGCCACCACAGCGGCGGCCAATTCGCCTTCGCTCCACAGTTTTTCGCGCAATTGGCCCAGCAACTCCGCGTCTTCGGCGAAGCGCTCGATCAGGATGGCGCGCGCGCCATCCAATGCCGCCTTGGCATCGGCGATGCCGGCTTCTGCATTCAGGAAGGTTTCGGCCAGCGCGTTCGGATCTTGCGACGGATCGGCCAGCAGGCTATCGGCCAGCGGCTCCAGGCCGGCTTCGCGGGCGATCTGCGCCTTGGTCCGGCGCTTGGGCTTGTAAGGGAGGTAAAGGTCTTCCAGCGTGGTCTTGTTGTCGCTGGCGTAAATGGCGGCTTCCAGCTCGGGGGTGAGCTTGCCTTGCTCGGCGATGCTCTTGAGGATGCTGTCACGGCGATCGTCCATCTCGCGCAAATACACCAGGCGCTCGGCCAGCGTTCGCAACTGGGTGTCGTCCAGACCGCCGGTGACTTCCTTGCGGTAACGGGCGATGAAGGGAACGGTGGCGCCGCCGTCGATCAGCTCGATGGTGGCGGCCACTTGGGATTCGCGGACGGCAAGCTCAGCCGCCAGGCGGCTGGAAAGGCTCTTCAGCATCGGTTTTTATTCTTTCGCGTCGAACAAAAACCGCTACTGTACCGCCATCCGCCGCAAAATCAAGCCGCGACCGGCCGCGCCAGCCAGGCCTGGGCTTCTTCCACCAGATCGAAATACTGGACATGGGTATGCGACAACAGGCCCGCGATATGGGTGGCCAGCTTGATCCAGACGTCGCCGACGACGATGGCCACGCGGCCCATCTTTTCCTCATGCGCGCGCATGAACTTGACCTCTTCCAAGGCCATGTCCAGCGTGAAGTCCTTCAGCTCGGACAGGTCCAGCAGCATGTCCGGTTTCTCGCGCTCCTCCAGCCGCTTGAGCACCGCCTGCTCCAGCAACTGGAAATCGGCCAGCGTAAATTCATTGAACAAGGCCACATCCAGGCCGTAATCCTGTTCTCGGATCGAAATCATTCGCCTTCTCCTTTTTCTTGAGCACTGATCGGCGCCAGGCCGCGCCGCAGCCAGGCCGCGATGCGGCCGCGGGCGTTGCGATACGGCGACGCGCTATTGAACTGTATCATCCTGCCGCGGGTCCATTTCCCGCACCAGCTTGCGCCATACAAATCGTCATCCGACAGACTCTCCACCAAACGGATCAACGCCTGATGGCGATCTTCCAGCAGCGCCCGCAATTGCGCCGCGCTCAGTCCGCGGTAATCAAGATAAAACTTTCCCGCCAACAAACCAAGCTGGTTCCAGCGATAGCCGGCCTCCGGGAAATCTATCGCCAGCCCCGCTGCCTCGCGCTCGTGCCATTTCAGCACCAGCGTGTTCCAACCTATCAAGTAGGACACCAGATCCGCCACGCTCATGCGGCTTCCCTTGGCATGCCCTTCCAACGATGGCTCGAAGAAATTTTCTCCAGCCACGCGATCCAGCGCCTTGCTCAATGCGGCGTACGAGACTCGCATCGCCGTCAGCAATTCATCCTTGTTTTGCGGAACAGCCATGGCGCCACCATCGACTAGATACCAATGGCATCATGCTAGCGCCTTCCCGCCAACATGCCGCTGACGATGATCAAACCCATCGCCAGCAGCGAGTCCGCCGTCAACGCATCGCCCCACACCAGCGCGCCCAGCAAGCAGGAAAACACCACGGTCAGATAGGACAGATTGGCCGCGGTCAGCTTGCGGCCCACCTTGTAAGCCCGGGTCATCGCCAGTTGCGCCAATGTAGCGGTGGCGCCCACGCCCAGCAGCAGCCAGGCGTTCTCCAGCGTGACCGGGCGCCAGCTGTCTAGCAGCATCAGCAACAGGCCGCCCAGGGTGGAGATCAGCGCGAAATAAAACACCACCCGCCACTCGGCCTCGCCCTGCCGTCCCAGCTCCCGCACATGCAGATAGGACCAGCCGGCCAGAAAGCCGGAAACCAGCCCCAACAGGCCAGCGAACCAGGCATCGCCGGACAGCGTGGGCTTGAGCAGGAGCACCACGCCGACAAAGCCCAGCCCCAGGCCCGCCATTGCCTGCCGCGGCAGCTTTTCCTTCAACAACACCACCGACAGCAGCGCCAGAAACATCGGCGAGGTATAAGTCAGCGTGGACGCTGTCGCCAGCGGCAAGTGGGCGATGGCGTAAAACGACATCAGCAACGAGGCATAACCGATCACGCCGCGCTGCAGGTGATAGCGCAGCAGGGGCGTGGCGAAGCGCTCCCGCCGCCACAAGGCCGCGCCGCCCAAGGCGAGCACGCCGATCAAGGTGCGCCAGAACACCAGCTCGGTGGACGAAAAATGCTCGGCGCCCAATTTGACAAATAATCCCATCAGCGAGAAGAAAACCGCCGCCACCACCATCCAGCCCGAACCGAGCCGCCACTGCTTGTACCGCATCCCATCACCTTCGCTTACTTAAAGCCGCCAACACCCACACGGATGCTGCGTTGCGCCAGCAGGCGGCACGCTTGCACCGCCTGCGTCGGCGCGCCTTGCCTCAAACGCTTCGCCGGGTTTGGTCAGCGGCGCTCACCCATTCCTCGCCGCCAGCACCCCGGCGGACACGATCAACCCCATCGCCAGCAAACTGGCGAAACTCAAAGCATCATTCCACAACGCCACGCCCAGCAACGCGGAGAACACCACGGTCAGATAGGCGAAACTCGCCACCAGATAACGCCGGCCATCCTTATAGGCGCGCGTCATCGCCAACTGCCCCAGCATGCCGAATACGCCGACGCCGAGCAGCGGCCACATATTGGCGGGCGTGACAGTGGAGAAACCCGGCCCCAGCAGCAGCCAGATCAGTCCTATCAAGCTGGATAGGCAGAAAAACCAGAACACCACCCGCCAGGGTTGCTCGCCCATCTGCCCAAGCTCTCGCACCTGAAACACCGCGAAGCCGGCGCTGATGCCGGAAACCAGCCCAATCAGGCCCGGCAGCCACTGCTGCGGAGTGAATGTGGGCCGCAGCAGCAAGACCACGCCGACAAAGCCCAGCAACAAAGCCAGCCAGACATGCGGCCGCGGCCTGTCTTTCAATTTGACGATGCACAGCGCCGAGAAAAACAGCGAGGAGGTGTAATTCAGCGTCACCGCGGTGGGCAGGGACAAACGGGTCAGCGCGTAAAACAGCGCGGCCATCGACGCGTAGCCGACAAAGCCGCGATGAATGTGGGCGCGCCAATGCGGCGTAGCCGGCGAATGGCCGCGCAGCATCATCGGCATGCCCAGCAAAACCGCGCCGATGCTGGTGCGCCAAAACAGCAGCTCCACCGAGTTGAAATCCGCCGCGCCCAATTTGGCGCAGGCGCTCATCAACGCGAAACAGGCGGCGGCCAGAACCATCCAGCCGGCGCCGAGGCGATTCAGCGCCGGGACCATTGCGCGGACAGGCAGATGGCTTCCATCTGCCGGCGGTAAGTCTTGAACTCCGACGCGTTGGCGGTGCAGCGCGCCTCCAGCAGCCGATTCTTGTCCAGCAACTGGATCACGTGCAGATTATGGCGCACGATCCACAGCCGGTTGGAGACGAAGCGGCCGTCGCGGTACTCGGTGACCAGCCTGCCGGCCTTTTGATTGACGCGGACAAAATTTGCCGCCTCGCGGTCTCCGTCTTCCTGGCGGAACATCGCCGCCAATCGGAGCAAGGTATCGTTTCGCCCCGGCTTGCGCAGCCCTATCTGCACCGATATCGCGGCGCGCTCGCGTTGGTCCGCCTTGGGGGGGATCACCTTCAGCACCCTCACCCGATCGACCACGCTGGCGCGCACCTTCCATCCCGGGGGCAAGGTGAAGCGCACCTTGCTCGCGGGATCGACATAATTGGCAGCCAGCGCCAGCGGGCTGGCCAGCAGCGCGCCCAGCAGCAGAACGCGGGAAATTGCGGACATGGTCTTGGCCGAAGAGTCAATAAAAAAGGCGCGGAATCCTCCGCGCCCCTGCATTATGGCATTCAACTTGCCCATTCAGCCAGCCAATGCCGAGCCCATCATCCGGCGATAGTACTCGTGGAAGTGCAGCATGCCCTCTTCCGTCGGCGACTGGTACGGCCCCACCTCGCTGACGCCGGCCATCCATAGCGCCTTGCGGCCCTCGTGCATGCGGATGCAGATCTCGTCGTCCTCCTTGGCGGTCTCAAAATAGGCCGCCTGCTCGGCCTCGACAAACTCCGGCTCGAACCAGACCACATCCTCCGGGTAATAGAACTCGGTGATCACCGTGCACTTCTCGGGGCCGCGCGGAATCACCACGCTGACAACCAGCACGTGCGGATACCATTCCACCATGATGTTGGGGTAGTAGGTCAGCCAGATGGCGCCGAACTCGGGTTGCTGCGCCTCATAGCGGCGGCGCACTTCCTCGTGCCACTTGCCGTACACCTTGGACCCGGCGCGCGCCAGGCGGTTCTTCACGCCCACGGTCTGCACGTGGTAGCTGTCGCCCCACTCCCATTTCAAATCGCCGCAATCGACGAAATTGCCGAGACCGGGATGGAAGGGGTCGACGTGATAGTCCTCAGAATAGACTTCGATGAAGGTTTTCCAGTTGAAGTCGTAATCGGCGCTGTGCGTCGAGTGGAAGGCGTAACCGTCGAAGGTCATGTGCTTGGCCACGCCCAGCAAGGCCAGGTCCGCCGCCACATTGCGGCGCGCGTCGAACAGCAGGCCGTTCCAGCGCGTCAGCTCGGTCTGGCCCAGGTTCAAGCACGGCGTCTCAGGGAAGTGCGGCGCGCCCACCAGTTTGCCGCCAGCGTCGTAGGTCCAGCCATGCAGATTGCAGACGATGTGGTTGCCGTTGCCGCGGCCTTTATAGATGACCGCCTGGCGATGGCGGCAAACATTGGAGATCAGCTTGATCTCGCCGTCCACGTTCTTGAGCATCTTGCCATGGCCCAGCCATTCCAGCGTGTGATAATCGCCGGCATTGGGCGTCATCAGCTCGTGGCCATAGTACTGAGGCGCGTCGGCGAACAGCAGCTCCTGTTCCCTGGCGTAAAACGCGGGATCGAAATAGACATGGATGGGTAACTGGGCTGCGGATGCTTGAAGCAGTTGAGCAGAAGCCAGATCAGACATTATTCCCACACCTCCGTGGTAGAAGATATAAGACCAGCCGAATCTCGCTCGGGACGAGTTTGCGGGACTATCAAAAACAATCAATCAAAACAAGGGGGAACCTTGCGTCACGAGGGCGGAATTATGCCCTCGCCCCACCCCCGGGGCAAGCGTTAATTCTTTGTGACAATTCCGTCCAGACAAGGACTTGCTCGACGATATGCGCCCTGCCCCCACCCAAGACAAACAATCTGCATGGCGGTTAATTAAAATCAAAGACTTGCCACTTTTACTGCGGCGCAACATTAGAAGTCGTTAATTTATAGTGGTATACTAGCCTCGACTTCGTTGCCAAGCCGAATGTCCCGCTCACGCCAATCAGCCGCGCGCCCCTCGGACCAACGTCCAAGCGCCGCGCGTAAGGCTTTGATCTGACGGCAAGCACATTCGTCTCCGCCCGGCCTGGCCGGGCGCAACGACAAGCTGGCCAAACCGGCCGCCATGCGCTACCACACGGCAAGGAAACCGCCCCGGCAAGCCCCGCGCTCCGGCCCGGCTTACTGGCAGCAATTTGGCTGCAAACGCATCGCCGTGGATTTTTTCACTGATTTAGTCCTTTTTTTTCAAATTACATGTTCAAAGCTATGAATTCCAGCATCCTCGTCATCAATTGCGGCAGTTCCTCCCTGAAATTCGCGCTGATCGACAGCATCAGCCACGAAGCAGTCATGACCGGCCTGGCGGAAAAGCTTGGCCTGTCCGACGCTTGCATCACCTTCAAGCACGACGGCGGCAAGCAAACCGCGCAGCTGTCCGCTCCGGATCACGCCGCCGCCATGCACGCCATCATCGAGAAGCTGCAGCAAGTGTCGCTGCTGGATACCGTGAAGGCCATCGGCCACCGCGTGGTTCACGGCGGCGAGCACTTCAAGCAATCCGCGCTGCTGGACGAAGCCGCCATCAGCGAGATCGAACGCTGCATCAAGCTGGCGCCGCTGCACAACCCGGCCCACATCCTGGGCATGCGCACCGCGATCAAGGAGTTCCCGAGCCTGCCGCAGGTGGCCGTGTTCGATACCTCCTTCCATCAAACCATGCCGGAAAAGGCGTACCTGTACGCCGTGCCGATGAAGCTGTACCGCGAAAACAGCCTGCGCCGCTACGGCATGCACGGCACCAGCTACCGCTTCGTGGCCGAAGAAGCCGCCAAGATGCTGGGCAAGCCGGCTGAGGAAACCTGCCTGGTGATCGCCCACCTGGGCAACGGCGCGTCCATCGCCGCCATCCGCGACGGCAAGTGCGCCGACACCTCCATGGGCCTGACCCCGCTGGAAGGCCTGGTGATGGGCACCCGCTCCGGCGACATCGACCCCAGCGTATTCAGCTACCTGGCGGCCGAGCGCGACATGGACATCCAGGCCGTCACCAATATGCTGAACAAGGAATCCGGCCTGCTGGGCCTGTCCGAGCTGTCCAACGACTGCCGCGAGCTGGAAGAGGCCGCCTCCAAGGGCCACGAAGGCGCCAAACGCGCGCTGGAAGTGTTCGCCTACCGCCTGGCCAAGTACGTGGCCTCCATGACCGTGGGCGCCGGCCGCCTGGACGCCGTGGTGTTCACCGGCGGCATCGGCGAGAACTCATCCTTCCTGCGCGGCGAAGTCATCAAGCAACTGGGCTTCCTGGGCCTGAAGCTCGATGCCGCCGCCAACGAAGCCTGCACCCGCGGCAACGCCGGCCGCATCACTACCGCCGACTCCGTGCCGGCGCTGGTGATCAACACCAACGAAGAACTGATGATCGCCATGGACACCGCCGAACTGGCGGGCCTGGCGCACTGATCGGGACGAGGACAGCATCATGCAAACCTTTTTCCTCGCCCCCACCGGCTTCAACGCCGGCCTGACCTCGGTCACCTTGGGCGCCATCCGCTCGCTGGAGCAGGCCGGCCTGCGCGTGGGCTTCGTCAAGCCCATCGCCCAGGATGCCCGCGACGGCGAAGCCGAGCGCTCCACCCACTTCGCCCAGGCCATCTGCCGCCTGAACCCGCCGCAACCGATCAGCATGGAGCGCGTCGAGCACCTGCTGTCGCAAGGCCAGGTGGACCAACTGATGGAAGAGGTGGTCAGCCTCTACCAGCAAGCCGCGCAAAATGTGGACGTGGTGATCGTGGAAGGCCTGGTGCCGGATCAGAAGCAGGTGTTCTCCACCTATCTGAACACCAAGATCGCCCGCAACCTGCAGGCTGAAACCATCCTGGTCAGCTCGGTCAAGGAGCTGGGCGCGGCCGAAGTGGCCGAGCAGCTGGAAATGAACATCCAGGCCTTCGGCAACCAATCCATCGCCGGCTACATCCTGAACCACGTGCTGCCGGGCGCCGACCGCGCCCAGTTGGCGCGCGACGTGCAGGACAGCGGCAGCCTGAAGAAAGCCGGCCTGCCGCTGCTGGGCGTGATTCCGTACCAGCCCGAATTGCTGGCGCCGCGCACCCAGGACGTGGCCCGCCACCTGAACGCCAGCATGGTGCATGCCGGCCAGCAAGCCAGCCGCCGCGTGCGCAGCATGGTGGTGGCCGCCCGCACCGCGCCCAATATCGTCAACCTGCTGAAGCCGGGCGCGCTGATCATCACCCCGGGCGAGCGCGAGGACGTGGTGATGGCCACCTCGATGGCCGCCATGAACGGCGTGCCGCTGGCCGGCCTGCTGCTGACCTGCGACTCCGAGCCGGATCCGCGCATCCAGCAACTGTGCCAGCAGGCTTTCGCCGGCGGCCTGCCGGTGCTGGCCACCAAGCTGAACTCGATGGAAACCGCCAGCGCGCTGAACGCGATGAGCCACCAGGTGCCGTCCGACGACTTGGAACGCATGGGCAAGGTGATCGACCACGTCGCCGAGTTCCTGGACGTCTCCACGCTGAAGCAAAGCGTGGGCGAGCCGCGCGAAATCCGCCTGCCGCCGCCGGCCTTCCGCTTCCAGCTGATGGAGAAGGCCCGCAAGGCCAACAAGCGCATCGTGCTGCCGGAAGGCAACGAGCCCCGCACCATCCAGGCCGCCGCCATCTGCCAGGAAAAAGGCATCGCCCGCTGCGTGCTGCTGGGCAACCGCGCCGAAATCCTGCAAGTGGCCGAAGCCCAAGGCGTGACGCTGCCGGAATCGGTCGAGATTCTGGATCCGAACGAAATCCGCGGCCAATACGTGGCGCCGATGGTCGAGCTGCGCAAGGGCAAGGGCCTGAACGAACCGATGGCGCTGGCGCAGCTGGAAGACACCGTGGTG